>NZ_QTQA01000019.1:0-168285 GCF_003853825.1 Burkholderia sp. Bp9012
CCCTGTGCGGCCATCACGGCCGGGCTCGTGTAGTTTTCCGACGCGATCAGCTCGATGTGCTCTTCCTGGCGGCGGTTCTCGTCCTGAATGGCAGTCCAGAGTTCCGGATCGACGTTGGCGACGGTGCTGGTAGTGCGATTGAACATGATGATTGATCAAAAGAAAGTGATGGATTGACCCTGGTATGCCGGACTTGCCCGGACCCGCGAAGCCGAGCGCCGGACCGGCGCTCGATGACGTCATCAACCATGCCGCCCCGCGATGCCGGCTGAACGGTGATTCGGCATTGCCATTCCAACAGACGCAAATTCGTTCAGATAGAAGGATTACGACAATCCGCTAGGACGCATCGCGCGGCGAACCCGCAAAAAAAATCGAAGGCCCGCATCGCTGCGGAACCTTCGACGGGACCTGCCGCTCCTGGAGAATGCGTGCCTGCCCTTCGGCCTCCTGCGAATATCGGGGCCTAAACAGCGGAAAAACAGTTGTCGACGAACAGATGGGTACCGTTGACGAAGCTCGATTCGTCTGACGCCAGGAACAGCGCGGCCGCGGCCACTTCCGACGGCTCGCACAGCCGGCCTTGCTGCACCGCGATAGCCGCTTCGGTCGCGTCCACGCCCATCGCCTGCAGATCCTTGAGCTCGCGCATCCCGTGCGGCGTGCGGATGAACCCGGGCGCCAGCGCGTTGCAGCGGATGCCGCGGTCGCGGTATTCGACTGCGATCGCCCGCGCGAACATGTGGCACGCGCCCTTGGTCGCGTCATACAGCACCTCGCCGGGCGTCGCGCAGACGGCCGAGATCGACGACGTGCAGACGATGCTGCCGCGCCCCTGTTCCAGCATCTGCGGCAGGACCGCCTTCGTCATCAGGAACATGCTCTTCACGTTCACGCCCATCAGCCAGTCCCATTCCGACTCGTCGATGTCGAGGAACGGTTTGACGATCAGCGTGCCCGCGTGATTGAACAGGATGTCCGCATTGCCATATTGCCGGCGCACCGCGTCGACCGCCGCCTGCACCTCCGACTGCTTCGACACGTCGGCGCCGACGCCCATCGCCTGCAAGCCGGCATCGCGCAGCCGCGACGCGAGCGTTTCGGCCGCGTCGCCGTCGCGGTCGATGATCGCCACCTTCGCGCCCTGCGCCGCGAACAGTTCGGACGCGGCGCCGCCGCATCCGCCCGCGCCGCCGCTCACGATGGCGACCTTGCCGGCCAGGCGTCCGTCAATCTTGGCATTCATTCGTCGCTCTCCAGTCTGGTTCGTTCGGACCGCTCAGCTGAACAGCGTCCGAAGATGATCGTTGAGGAAACGGCCTTCCGGGTCCACGCTGCGGCGCAGTTCGCGGAATGCTTCGGCCTTCGGGAACCAGCGATCCACGTCATCGCGGTTCGTGAAGTGCAGCTTGCCCCAGTGCGGACGCGAACCGTAATCGCGCAGGATGTCGTCGACGTCCTTCAGGAACGGCCAGTAGTCGACGCCGTTCGGCCCGCCCGAGCACGAGATGGTTACGCTGTCCTGATTGTTGAACGGGCTGATCCACGCCGGATCGCCCTTCGTGAAGCGGTACTCGACCGGGAAGATGCAGTCGCGATGCTTCGTGAGGATCAGGTCGCGCACGCGGCGCAGCGCTTCCTTGCCGTGTTCGGCGGGCACGGCGTATTCGAGTTCGTGGAAGTTCGCGACGTAGTGAATCGCATAGACCTCGGCGCTGTACGCGATCTTCTCGTGCTCGCCTTCGAAGAACGTGCGTTCGTCGGTGATGTCCATCACCTTGATTTCGCACACGTCGTAGTCTTTCTTCGCGTTCGACACCTTCGCGGTGTCGGGCAGGCAGTACAGGTGGCGGCTCTCGGACGTCGGGCACCAGAAGAAACCGAAATGCCGGTGCGTGGCCGCGAGGTCGTCGTACTTTTCCATCAGCGCCTCGAAGTCCTCCCGCCACACGCGGTCGTGCAGCCAGAACGCGTCGGTCACCTGCAGCGTCAGCTCCGACACCACGCCGAACAGGCCGATGTTCACCTGCGTCGCGTGCAGCAGGTCGAGGTCCTGCCTGTCGCTCACCTCCATGATCGAGCCGTCGGGGCGAACGATCCGCATCCCGACGACCTGCGACGACAGATTGCTCAGCGTCACCCCCGTGCCGTGCGTGCCGGTTGCGAGCGCACCGGCAATGGCCTGCGAATCGATGTCGCCCTGGTTGACGAGCGAGAAGCCGATGTCCTTCAGATGACGCGTCACCGCGTTGATCCGCGTGCCGGCCTTCACCGTGACGCGTTTTCGTTGCTCGTCGACCGCGACGATGCCCTGGTGGTCCTTCAGCGACAGCAGCAGGCCGCTCGTCGCGACGACCGGCGTGAACGAATGTCCCGATCCCGAGCATCGGACGTTCTTGCCCTGGCTCGTCGCCGCATGCACCAGCTCGGCGATCTCCGCCTCGCTGGTCGGCGACGCGATGTGCGCGGCAACGCACGACTGATTGCCCACCCAGTTCCGCCAGAATCCGCCACGTGGAAGCTCCATCGACGTCTCTCCAGAAGTGTGCCGCCGGTCCCACGCCGGCAGCCGTGTTCGGTTCGTCCGGCAACGAAGCGCGATGCTCCCGGCGCCGGCGCGATGCGATGCGTTGTGTTCCGTTCGTGCCAAAGGTATTGCGCCAGCCGGCTTTTCACTATCGGATTTCGGCAAGCGAGGGTTTCTTCGGGGAATCGGGCCATCGGGGTTTTTGACCGGCTCGTGCAGCGGCTACAATGCATCGATCCGGCCCGCCCCTTCCCGACTCCGATGACGCCGTCCGCCGATCCGAGCGATTTTTCTGGCGCCCCGCCGTTTGCGCGAACGGTGGCGTTCTGCGCGTTCACCGACGTGGAGGAACAGGCGCGGATCTTCGACGGCTGGGATCTCAACTACACGCAGATCTCGGGCGGCCTGTTTCATGGCTCGTCGTCCATCGTGTCGCTCGGCGGCATCCGGCTCCTGGTCGAGGACCTCGACAAGGTGATCCTGCAGCAGGGCGCGGTGCCGTCCGACCGCATCGCGGTGGCCGTGCCGCTGGAACTCGAAGGCCATGCACGCATGTGCGGCGAGAAGAGCGGGCGCGACAGCCTGCACGTGTTCTCGAGCCAGCCCGTGTTCGAGTTCTATTCGCCCGACCGGCACGTGCTCGTGAACGTCGAGATCGAACCCGACAAGCTGTCGACGGAGGCGATGCGCACACTCGCCGCGTCGCTGCGCGCGCGTACCTTCGCGCCGCTGATCCCGATGACGCCCCAGGTCGCGGACCGCTTGCGCGACCTGCTGCGCCACACGATGGCCGCGGCCGCGAAAAGCACGCCGATCGAGGACGTGACGACGCAGGAGCGGATCGAACTGCTCGAGCGGACCGTGCTGTATGCGATTTCCGAAGCGATGACGATGCCCGCGCCGGACGCGGACGCCCTCGCGACGCGGCGGACGAAGTACTGGTCGCTCGTGAACGCAGTGCAGGAGCGGCTGCAGGATGCGTCGACGTGCCCGCTGTCGATCGCCGAACTGTGCGTGCAGCTCGGCATCAGCCGGCGTACCGCGCAATACGCGTTCAACGACACGCTCAACCTGAATCCGATCGCCTATCTGCGCGCCGTCCGGCTGAATCACGTTCGCCGCGAGCTGCGGCTCGGCGGGTCCGTGACGTCGGCCGCGACGAAGTGGGGCTTCTGGCACCTGAGCAGCTTTGCGCAGGACTACCGAGCGATGTTCGGCGAGTTGCCGTCGGCGACGGCGCGGCGTTACGCGCACCGGGAAGCTGAACATCGATCACGTGATACGTGACGCGGCTTCGCGTTGCCTGCGCATGAACCGAGCTTCCATGAAGAAAGCCGCGGCCGGACATGCGCCGCGGCGGGTTGAAAGCAGGCCGCCGCGGCAGGGGGCGGCCGGCACCGGCCACGACCCTGCGCACGACCTCGCTACGCCGTCACTCCTGCTGTTCCTGCTCCGCCTGCACCTGCCGCTGCTGGATGAACTGCCGCACGTCGCTCATCGTCACGCGACCGGTGTGTTTCGCATCGATCTCGTCGAAGTGCTTCGCGACGAAGCCCAGCCCGCTGCTCTGCGCCTGCGCTTTCGTCACCGCCGCGCCGTTGCTCAGCACCGTGTTGCCGCCGAGCCGGGCGTCGACGCGCCGCTGCGCCTGCTGCTGCAGCGTCGCGCCGGTCGACGGCAATACCGGCGCCACGCGGGTCGAAGGAAAGAACGGACCGTCGACACCGTGCCCGCCGTGCGGCAGCTTCACCGGTGCCACCGCCTGCGGCGGCAGTGCATGGGCGCTGCTCATCGCGGCACCGAGGACGGTCAACGCAGACATACGCCGCATCAAGTTGATTAGGGACATGATCACTCGCATTCAATGGATGAATAGAGGGTTCCTTTTCGCAAGGAGTCCGTCGTTTACGGTGCCACCGCCAGCGTCGTCGCGGCCGTCGCGCCCGGCACGCTGCCGGTCGGCGTGCCGGCCGGATTCTCGTCCGGCCACGGCGGCGGCAGCGTGCGCAGCGTCAGCGCCGTCGGAATCCGCCTGCCCTGATAGAAGATCTTCAGGTCGCGCTTCATCTGCGGACGGGCCACGTCATCCAGATACGTCATGTGCCCGCCCTGGAAGAAGTTCACCTGCAGCTTCGGGTTCAGGCCCTTCACGGTCTGCAGCCGCGCGAGTTGCTTCTCGGTGTTGAAGAACGGCGTCGCCAGATCGTGAAGGCCGTTTTCCGCGAGCACCCGGAGCTTCGGATTGAGCTGCAGCGCGCCGAGCAGATCGGGGATCGAGTCGGGCATCGGCTGGCCGTCATGCGAGAAGTCCCACACCTGGATGATGTTGTCGTTCAGTGGCAGGTAAGTCGCGTTCGGCGCGGTGTAGCCGAGGTAGTCGGGCATCTGCGTCGCGAGCGCGTTCGTGAACGGCTGCGAGATCAGGATGTCCGACGGATCGCCGTCCGTTTGCAGTCGCGGATCCGAGTTCGGCAACGACACACGTCCGTCGTAGCGGCCGATCGTCGTGCCGGGCAGCAGGCTCGTGCCGAACGGATTCGCGTTGAAGTAGCCGCGCAGCGCCTGCTGCGTGAGGCTCGACGGCAGCGACCAAAGCTTCAGCGTCGCATCGCTCGGGAACACCGGCGTGCCGAGCGCATCCGGAATGCCGAGCTGGCTCAGCACCCACGACTGCGAGTACTGCTGCAACTGGTTGTAGATCAGCGTCGTGAACAACTCGGTCTGCAGTGCATACAGATACGGGTTGACCGGCGCCGGCGACACCTGGTTGAAGTACGCCGCTACCGCTGCATAGCCGGGCAGGTAGCCGGCCACGGTATCGGTCTCGAGCAGCAGCCCTTCGGTCGACTGCGTGATCGCCACCGCTTCCACCGCATCGGCGAAGTAGTTCAGGATCGACGACTGCAGCACGATCCCGGTCAGGTGCACGCCGGCCGATTCGAGCGCCAGCGCGAGCATGTCGGTACGCGGCGTGCCGTATGACTCGCCGTACAGGTAGATCGGCGATGTGCCGCGGCTGTTGACGTTCAGGTAGCGCTGGATGAAGTCGCGCATGATGTTGACGTCCGCGTCCGAACCCCAGTACTTCTGGTTGGTGTTCGGCAGCACGGCTTCCGACAGCCCGGTTCCCGGCGGGTCGATGAACACGAGGTCGGTCGTGTCGATCAGGCTTTCCGCGTTGTCGACGAGCGGATAGTTCGGCCAGTTGTTGCCGAACAGCGGATCGGGCGTGGCGACGCGCGTCGGCGCGAAGGAGCCGAGGCGCAGCCAGATCGACGACGATCCGGGGCCGCCGTTATAGACGAACGTGACGGGGCGCGGCTTGCCGTTCGTGCTCGGCGCGGTGTACGCGACGTATGACATCGACGCTTCCGCGTTGCCGTTCGCGTCCTGCGCGGTCAGGTGGCCCGTGGTCGTCGTGTAGCTGACCGTCGTGCCGCCGGATTTCCACTGGTAATGCATCACTGCCGCCTTCTCCGAGACCTGCGCGGCCGCGAGGCCGTCGGTCGCATTCATCGAATAGGCGACGGGGTCGACGTAAGGCTGGTTCGCCGCCGGCGACTGGCTGTCGGCCGCCGCTTGCGCGCTGGCCTGCTGGCTGGCGGTGGCCTGCGCGAGGCTCGACGCGCCGACCGACGACGAATCGTCGCCGCCGCAGCCCGCGAGCACGAGCGTCACGACGGTCAATGCGCCTAGCCCGGCCGGCCAGCCGCGACGCGCGCGGCGGCTGCCGGTACTGCTCCTGTCTGGTTTCATCTCTGTCCTTGGGTCGGATACCGCTTCACACGGGCCGCCATCGCCGGCGAAAAACGCGCAGGCATACCCGCCACTCGCGTTGCACGGTCGGCAGACGGCGGTTGGGGACTGGATTTCTTCGAGAGACTGAACTTGATACAGACACAGCAAACTGCTGGCGGAGAATGATGCGGGTAACGCCGCCCCCTTTGCAGTTTCAACGACTTATCGTATGACCAAAATTTACGACATCACAAAAATAGGTGGTGCTGCGCTGCGTTGTCAAAGATCATTCCGATATTAAAAAATCTCTTATGATGCAAACGGCGATCAGCGTCTGGTATTTGAAAGAAAACACGATTGTTCGCACCCGGCTTGTTATATGAGTCGTTTTTATTGGAATGCGGCGGCGTTCTGGTATGTTGAACAATCTTCCAGGCTTCGGCATTGCGCATGGACGCCCTTCAGATCGACAGGATTTTTCTTTCATTTTAATTATCCCGAATCGATTGGCGCGATTCATTGAATAAAAATCGGCATTGTCCAAAAAATACCGATTCGGATTATCTCCCGAACACGCAATGGAATTATTTACCCGACATCGGATTTAAACCGCGGAGTGCGCGAAACGGCATTGATGCGTAATGCGAGGGCATTCGCAATGAAGAAGCCGTCATTCGCGCCACGCATTCCGGATCGCATGACAGCGATCGCGAATCGGGCACCTGACGGCCGAGGGGGAGAGAGGCAGCGCGAGCGGCACAAGCACCGCCCGCGCGACGACGTGCGGCAACGTCGCACGCCGTACTTCAGACACGCGATTCAGCGATCAGCGCCCGTTGCCCGGCAACGCGATATCGATCAGCACCGGATCGTGGTCCGATGAACGATACGCATCCGGCGCGTAGAACGTCTTCTGCTGCTCGGCCGACTTGTACGCGAGCGTGTATTGCAGCGCGAGCGGCTCGTCCGCGTTGATGTGCCATTCGTGCACGGCCTTCACGTGCGATGCGAGCGGCAGCGACGCGAGCGCGTGATCGAGGTAGCCGGCTTCGCCGTTGTACACGTAGCTGTACGCATTGGCGCCGATCCAGCGCGACACGAGGTTGCGGTAGCCGCGCGATTCGAGCAGGCGGATCGGGTCTTCATACGTGTAGCTGTTGAAGTCGCCGATCAGCAGCGTGCCCTGCCCCGCGACGCCCGTCGGGTTGCCGGCGAGCCAGTCGGCCAGCTTCGCGGCCGCGCGCGTGCGCGTCGGATTCCAGCAGCCCTGGCCGTCGCCCTGGTCGAGGTCGTCGTTCGCGGCGTCCGGGCAGTTCTTCGACTTCAGGTGGTTGACCGCGATCGTCAACGCCTGCTTGCCGCCGATCCGGCGGAACGACTGCGCGAGCGGCTGGCGGTTCTTGTCGTCGATCGCGAGCGTCGACGCGCGGCCGACGGGTTCGACCGCGCGGCTGTCGTAGATCATCGCGACCGTGATCGCGTCGCCGCCGAGGCGCGACGTGCCCGGATCGACGACGCGCCAGTTGCTGCCGAGCTTCGCCGCGAGCTGACGCACCGCGCTCAGTTCGCCGTAGCCGTTGTTCTGGATTTCCATCAGGCCGATCACGTCGGCGTCGAGCGCCTTCAGCGCGCTGACGATCTTCGCTTCCTGGCGCTGGAATTCCTGGTAGTTCTTCGCGCCGCGGTTGTTCGGATCATCGAAGCCGCCACCGAGACCGTTGCCGTTGAAGTAGTTGAGGACGTTGAACGACGCGACGCGCAGGTTCGATTTCGGATCGCGCGCCGGTGCGTTGGTGCGCGGGTTCGAACGCGTGTCGAAAGCAGGCGCGGCCGCGCCGGGCAGCGGCTGCACGCGCCATGCGCCGTAGCGCACCTCGAGCACGCCTTCGACGTCGCGCACGGTGTAGCCCGAGCGCAACGTGTTCGCGGCCGACAGTTCCGGCGCCGGATACGGCACGGTCGCCGGGTTCTGCTTGTTCGAGCCGTCGTCGAGGACCAGCCGGTTGCGTGCGTTCGCATCGATCTGCGTCTGCGCCTGCGACGGCGGCACCACGCTCGTCGGTGTGCGCAGGCGGCCGTTGCTCAGCAACACGCTGCCGTAGCGGCCGAGTTCGTAATTTTCGGTGACGGTGAGCGTCTGTGGCAGGCGCACGCGCATCCCTTCATATGCGGCGAACGCGTTCGGGTTGTCGACCGGCAGCGTGAGCGTCGCCGGCGTGACCGTCTGGTTGTTCGCGCACACCGCGATCGCGCCCGACAGCGTGAGCTGCGTCTGCCCGTATTTTTCCTCGACCTTGCCCGTCACGTGCACGAGATCGCCGGCCTTCGCGCGCACTTTCGGCGCATAGACGAACAGGCCTTCGGAGACGCCCGGCTGGTTGCGGCGCTGCGCGTCGGCCTGCTGGACGAAGAAGCCGCCGAAGCCGTCCGTGCCGCCGAAATCGGCGGTGACGACCGCTTCGATCGACACGTTCTGGCCGGCGAGCGGCGACGGCGCGCCGGGCCCCTGGATGTCGGCGATCGGCGTCGTGCTGCCGCCGCAGTTCGGACTGACGGGAGCGGCGGTGGCGGCGAAGACCGGTGCGGCAAGCGTGGGCAGCAGCAATAGCGGGGCAAACAGGCGGATTGTCGAGCGCATGACGGGGAATCCCGGTTGTGAGGATGGCGAAAGCTTAGCGGCGCTCGATGACAGTTGTTAGTAACCAGAAGATAGATGGATGTAATAATCCGACATCGCGCTCACGGTCGGAAAGCGGGAAATCGTCTGACCCAAACCGCCGCTGTTCCGACGATTTCCCGATACCGGCTTCGCCTGCCGACCGTGGCGCTAAACCGTCCCCGGCAACGCGCTCGACACGAGCACGGCGGCCACCATCAGCGCGCCGGCCAGCACAACCGCCTCGATCCGCAACACCGCGCCGAACCGTCGCAACAGGTCGACCGGCGTCGCGGCCGCCGGGTCCTTCAGCGCGGCCAGCAGCTTCGGCATCTCGAAGAACCGGTTGTGTCCGCCGAGCGCCGCCGCGATCAGCACGAGCGCGAGCTTGAACAGCAGGATCTGCCCGTACGTCGACCCGAGCAGGTTCGCGGGCGTATCGACACCGCGCCAGCCGTTGTAAGCGCCGGTCGCGAACAGCACGATCAACGCGTACGTCGACGCATCGGACAGCGACTGCACGAACGATGCGCCGGTCGTGCGTTCGCTCGCGGGCATGCCGGCAAGACGCGGCATCACGCCGAACGCCGTCACGAACACGAGCCCGACCCACGCGCTGATTGCCAGCAGATGCAGCCAGTCGACCCACACCGGCACACTGAACAGGCCCGCGTCGACCGGATGCCCGCCGTTGCTGCGCGCGAGTGCGACACCTGCGAGCGCGGCCCACATCGCGAACGGAAAGCGCGTGTCGTTCGCACGCCGGAGCAACGACAGCAGCACGACGACGGCCGTGAACACCGCGCCGGCCAGCCACGCGTGGCCGAAGCCGGTGCCGGCGAGCATCGCGCGGACGGCCGGCCAGGCGTCCAGCATCGACACGTCGCTCATCAGCGCGCAGTGCGCCCAGAACGCGGTGATGCTCGCGAGCAGCGACACGATGGACGCGATGCGCAGCGTCGCGACGAGACGCCGCGCGATGCCGTGCTGCCACGCCGACTCGCCGCGCGCGAGCCAGTGGCTGCCGAGCAGCGCGCCGACGACGACGGTGAACCCGGTGTTCTGGATCGCCACCGACACGAGCCGCAGAAGGCCGACGAGGCCCTCGTTCACCCCTTCACCCTGAACGAATAGGTGCCCTTGGTGCGATGCGCGTCGGCCGTCATCGCCACCCACTGCACCGTGTACGCACCGGGCGCAAGCTTCGGTATCCCGACGGTCATCACGCGCGGATTCGACGCATCGACTTTCGCCTTTTCGTGCGCGACGGCATTGCCGTTCGCGTCCGACACCTTCACCGAACTGAACGCCGGTTCGAGGTCTTCGTTGAACGTCAGCCGCAACGTGTCGGGCGCGGTGTCGACCGCGCTGCCCGTCGCCGGTGCGGCGCTTTCCAGCTTGCCGTGCGCGAATGCCGCGGCCGGCACGGCGGCGGCGATCGCGCCGGCCGCGGCGAGGGCGGCCAGCCGCCCGAGCGTGGTGATTTTCATGGTCATGCCCGGCGTCACGGCTTCTTCAGCTCGACGACGGTCAACGTGCCGCCCACGTCCTCGGCGACGAAGTCGACCTGGTCGCCCACCTTCACCTGCGACAGCATCGCCGGGTCCTTCACCTTGAACGCCATCGTCATCGCGTCCATCCCGAGGTTGTCCAGCGGGCCGTGCTTGATCGTCAGCTTGCCCGTGCCCGTGTCGATCTTGCGAATCTCGCCGTGCGACATCTCGTGCTTTGCGGCGGCGCCCTGCATCGCGCCGCCGCTCATATCCATGCCGGCCATGTCGCCGGCCGCGTATGACGCGGCGGACAACGCCAGCATGCAACCCGTTGCAATCGAAACCAGTTCCTTCTTCATCGTGCGTGCTCCTGAGTGAATGAAACGAAAACCGGCGGCCGCATCGTCACGGCCGCCGCATGCTGCCCGCGGCTCAACCGTCCGGCAATTCGCCGGTGTATTCGTACGCGACGGTGCCCTTCGGATGCCGGAACCAGCCCGGATCGCGATAGTCGTTGCGGCCGAGCCCCTGCCGGACCTTCAGCACCGTGAACATGCCGCCCATCTCCAGCGGCCCGAACGGGCCGGTGCCCGTCATCATCGGCAGCGTGTTGTCCGGCAGCGGCATTTCCATGCCGCCCATCGCGCCGCCCGTGCTGCCCATCGCCATGTAGTCGGGCACGAGCTTGCCGATCTTCTTCGCGAGGTCCTTCTGCGGCACGCCGATGAGGTTCGGCACCTGATGCCCCATCGCATTCATCGTGTGGTGCGACTTGTGGCAATGGAACGCCCAGTCGCCCGGGCGATCGGCGGTGAACTCGATCGCGCGCATCTGGCCGACGGCGACATCCGCCGTCACCTCCGGCCAGCGCGCCGCCGGCGGAATCCAGCCACCGTCGGTGCCGGCCACCTCGAAGCTGTAGCCGTGCAGGTGGATCGGATGGTTCGTCATCGTCAGGTTGCCGAAACGAATCCGCACGCGGTCGCCCGCCCGCACCGGCAGCGGGTCGATGCCCGGGAACACGCGCGAGTTGAACGTCCACATGTTGAAGTCCGTCATCTCGTTCACGCGCGGTGTGTAGCTGCCCGGATCGATGTCGTACGCGGCGAGCAGAAAGACGAAGTCGCGATCGACCGGCATCGTCGCGCGATCCTTCGGGTGCACGATGAACATGCCCATCATCCCCATCGCCATCTGCACCATCTCGTCGGCGTGCGGGTGATACATGAACGTGCCGTGCGCCTCCAGCTGGAACTCGTAGACGAAGGTCTTGCCCGGCGGAATGTGCGGCTGTGTGAGGCCCCCGACACCATCCATCCCGTTGGGCAGCCGCAGCCCGTGCCAGTGGATCGTCGTGTGCTCGGGCAGCCGGTTCGTCACGAAGATCCGGACCTTGTCGCCTTCGACGGCCTCGATCGTCGGGCCCGGCGACTGGCCGTTGTAGCCCCACAGGTTCGCGTTCATCCCGGGCGCCATCTCGCGCACGACGGGCTCGGCCGTCAGGTGGAATTCCTTCCAGCCGTTCTTCATTCGCCACGGCAGTGTCCAGCCGTTCAGCGTCGCGACAGGCGTGTACGGGCGGCCGTTGGGCGGCACGAGCGGCGGCTGCGTGCCGGCCTTCGCCATCGTGGGCGCTTCGGGCAGCGACGCCGCGCCGGCCTTGCTGACCATCGCCGCACCGAGCAGCGCGGCGCCCGAGCCGCTGAGAAATTGTCGACGGGACACCATGTCAATGACCTTCCGGATGCGTTGCGGGCGCCGGTTGCGCCACGGGTGAAGAAGCCGGCTGCGGTGCAGCGTCGGTCGTGGGTGCGACGGGCGCGTCCGCGGGCTGCGTCGGCTGCGTCGGCTGCGTCGGCTGCGTTGGCTGCGTCGGCTGCGTTGGCTGCGTTGGCTGCGTTGGCTCCGTTGGCTCCGTTGGCTCCGTTGGCTGCATCGACTGCATCGACTGCATCGGCTGCATCGGCTGCATCGGCTGCATCGGCTGCATCGGCTGCGTCGGCTGCGCGGTCGGCAGCCGGCCGCCAACGGCCGCCTGCAGATCGGTTTCGGCGAGCCAGTAGTCCTTCAGCGCATCGATGTAGCCGTTGACCGCGCCGACCTGTTCGCGCGCATCGGCCAGCAGCTCGAACACGCTCGCGAGCATCCCGTTGTAGCGCAGCAGCAACTCGTCCGAGATCGTCTTGCGCAGCGGCACGACTTCGTCGCGATAGTGCTTCGCGACGTCGTAGCTCGTCGTGTATGCCGCGTACGATTCGCGCACTTCCGAGCGCGCGTCGATCGCCGTCTGCGCGAGCCGGTTCGCCGACTGCATGTAGACGGCCTCGGCCCGCGCGACCTTCGCGCCGCCCCAGTCGAACAGCGGAATCTCGACGCTGATCTCGTAGCCGTGCTCGTGCCCCTTGGCGGTCTCGTAGTTGTTCACGTAGCCGAGATCGACCGCGTTGACGAAGCGCGTCGCCTTGCTGAGCCCGAGCGACGACGCGACGCCCCGCGTCTGCAGCTTCGCGGCCTGGATGTCGAGGCGGTTGCTCATCGCATAGCGTTCGAGATCGGGCAGATCGGGGCGTGCCTTCGGCAGGTCGGGCAAGCGCTCGGGCAGCGCGTACCGCGTGCGCTCGCCCCACAGCCCCATCGCGCGCGTGAGCTTCTCGCGCGCGGCCACGGCCTGCTGCCGCGCCTTCGCCTGCTGCGCGACAGCATCCGCGTGGAACGCCTGTTCGCGTGCGTAGTCGAGCCGGCTGAAGTTGCCGGCCTGGCGCATGCGCAGCGCGAGTTCGGCTCCGGCGCTCGCGGCGTCGCGGACCTGTTGCGCATAATTCGCGGCCTGTTCGGCCGCGACGGCTTCGACATATGCGCGGCGCGCGTCGGCCGCGACCCTCAGCATCGCGTCGGCGGTTTCGAGCCGAGTCTGCTCGAAACGGCGGCGTTCGATGTTCGTCGCGAGCGGCAGCGTCAGCAGCGCGAACACGTTGGCCGAGAACGTGCGGCCGAGGCTCAGTTCGCCGTCACCGGCCCGCGTGCGGCTGAACGAGAAGCGCGGGTTCGGCAGCCGGCCGGCCTGCACGAGATCGGCCTCCGACAGCCCGAGTTCCGCGTACGACGCCTGCAGGCCACGGTTGTTCAGCAGCGCGAGCTGCACCGCGTCGTCCATCGACAGCGGTTTCTCGAGCAGTTCCTTCGTCCGCTTGTCGACGGCTGCACGATCGGCGTCGGTCCTGACGATGACGGCGACCTTCCCGATGCGCTCCGATGCGGCAGACGACACGGCGTCGAAGCCGCCGTCCTTCGAGAATGTCGTGCAGCCGGCGAGGAATGCCAGCACGAGCACGGTCGCGCCGAACCGCGGTGAAATCGCAAGTCTCGTCATTGCCCGGCCCCTCCGTGCATCGAATGGGCCGCGCCGGCTGCCGCATTTTCGGGTTTCGCGTGTCCGGTGGTGCCGCCCTTCGCGGGCCGCGCCATCACGTCCCGGTTCAGTTGCTTCCAGCCCGGGCCTGCGTCGTCCCGATACGGCACGTAGCCGTCGAACGTGGACGTCACCGTGACGTCCGGCACCGGCGCGGCTGCGTCGGCCGGATCTGGAAAGGCGGTTTGCGCGGGCGCGAGCGACGGCATGAGCGCCGCCGCGCCAAGCAGCGCCGCAGTAATCAATCGCATGGATGTTTCTCGTCGTGAGTCGTGCGGCGGATGTCGAGCGTTCGCCGGCACGGTTTGCGGATCGCGGCCGGTCGGCCACGGACACGGACTAGACGGGAATCCGGCGCGGCGGCCGGTCGATGCCGCCGGTCAAGAACGACACGACGACCGTCGACGGCGCGAACGTGACGACCGCGAGGCCGACGTCCGACGTAACGGACACGGCAGGCACCTCCGCCATGCCCGAGCCCAAACAGCAGGACCCGCAGGCGGAACAAGGCGCCTCGTGCCGTGCGTGGTCGCCGTGCTCATGCCGCTCGCCGTGCGCGCTCGGCATCGCATGCGACGCAGCCTGGGCATCGGCACCGGCCCCCGCATGCGGCGCGGCGGCACCCGCGCACTGCGTCGACACGGTCGCGAACGACTGGATCGGCACGCACAGCGCCAGCAGCACAACGAGGATGAATTTGCGCCAATACGACATGGATGCGGAATCAGGCAGACGATGACCGGATGAACGGGAGCGGCGCCGCGACGACGCGCGCCGGATACGAGACGGCCGCAGCTTATCGCCGCCGGCGTGACGACGACATGGCCGAAACATGACGGAATTTTCATGAAGTACGGCGACGCATCGCACGCGCGCTTCATGAAAATTCCGTCATCCGGCGGTCATCTTTCGCGCACGCGCTGCGCCGTAAGCTCACGCGTTACACTGACCGGCTGGAATCACGAACGCCTGCTCCACCATGCGGATACTGATAGTCGAAGACGAACCCAAGATGGCGTCGTACCTCCGCAAGGGGCTGACGGAGGCAAGCTACACGGTCGACGTGGCCGAGAACGGCCAGGACGGGCTGTTCCTCGCGCTGCACGAGGATTTCGATCTCGTCGTGCTCGACGTGATGCTGCCGGAACTGGACGGCTTCGAGGTGCTCCGGCGGCTGCGCGCGCAGAAGCAGACGCCGGTGCTGCTGCTGACGGCCCGGGAAGCGATCGAGGACAAGGTCACGGGGCTCGAACTGGGTGCCGACGACTACCTGCTCAAACCGTTTGCGTACGCGGAGTTCCTTGCCCGCATCCGTTCGCTGCTGCGGCGCGTGCCGCGCAATTCCCGGGACATCCTGCACATCGCCGATCTCGAAGTCGACCTGATCAAGCGCCGCGTGCGGCGCGCCGACGCCCGCATCGACCTGACCGCGCAGGAGTTCGCTCTGCTGCAGCTGCTCGCGGAACGCGAGGGCGAGGTGCTGACGCGCACTTTCATCACGTCGCAGATCTGGGACATGAATTTCGACAGCGACACGAACGTCGTCGATGCGGCGATCAAGCGCCTGCGCGCGAAGATCGACAACGCGTACGAGAAGAAGCTGATCCACACGATCCGCGGGATGGGCTACGTGCTCGAGGATCGCGCATGAAAGGCGGCCCCGCGCCCTATTCGCTGCTCCGGCGCCTGACGCTCGCGTTCGCGGTCGTGGCCGCGCTCGTGTTCGCGCTGACCGGCGCGTACCTGTATCGCTCGCTGTCCGCCGAGTTGACCCGGCGCGACGATATCGAGATCGCCGGCAAGCTCAACCAGTTCCTGCAGCTCGCGCGGGCGAGCGGGTCGACCGCCGCCGTGCGCGCCGATCCGGCCGTCTTCCACGAAGTGCTGCTGTCGCATCCGGGCGTCTATCTCGGCATCTACGACGGCGCGAACCGCCCGCTCGTCGAACACACCGACGAAGCCGGCCATACGCTCGCGTCGGTGATCGCGCGGCCGCAGCCGGCCGGTGCAGCGGGCGCGGCGGCCAGCCCATTCACGTGCTCGCCGCCCGGCATCGGCACGTCGCGCTGCGTCCGTGCGCGCGCCACGCTGCCGTCGGGCGAAACCATTCAGGTTGCGCTGGCGCGCACGGCGGCGGATCGCCAGTCGCTGCTGGAAAGCTATCGCGTCGACATCTGGCTCGCGGCCGCGCTCGGCGCGCTCCTGGTCGGCGCGCTCGGCTACGCGGTCGCGTCCCGCGGCCTGCGTCCGGTCGAGAGCCTCGGCCGGCAGACGTCGCGCATCGAGGCGCACAACCTGGCCGCGCGCCTCGATGCGCGCGGCGGCCCGATCGAGCTGCGCGAGCTCGCCACGTCGGTCAACCGGATGCTCGACCGGCTCGAGCGCGCGTTCGTGCGGCTGTCCCAGTTCTCGTCCGATCTCGCGCACGACATGCGCACGCCGCTCGCGAACGTGATCAGCGCGTCGCAGGTCACGCTGTCGCGTGCCCGCACCACCGAGGAATACGAATCGCTGATCGATTCGAACATCGAGGAATGCGAACGGCTGCAGCGGATGATCGAGAACATGCTGTTTCTCGCGCGCACGGACAATGCGCGGCAGCACCTGAAGACCGCCGAACTCGACGCCGGCAACGAGCTGAGCCGGCTCGCGTCGTATTTCCAGGCGCTGGCCGACGAGGCCGGCGTGCGCCTCGACGTACACGGCGCAGCGCCGGTCGTCGCGGACGCGACACTGTTCCGGCGCGCCGTCAGCAACCTCGTCTCGAACGCGCTCGAACACGCGGAAGCCGGATCGACGATCGAGCTGGCCGTATCGACCCGGCCCGGTTACGCGGTCGTCGAGGTCACGAACCGCGGCGTCGCGATTGCACCCGAACAGATCGAGCGGATCTTCGAGCGCTTCTACCGGATCGATTCGTCGCGGCACGGCGCGGCGCGCAACACCGGGCTCGGGCTCGCGATCGTCAAGTCGATCGTCGAGCTGCATCGCGGCAAGGTCGAAGTCGTGAGCCGCGACGGACGGACGACCTTCGCGCTTCACTTCCCGGCCTGCGTTTCGTGACACGCGGATGACGCCGTCGCACGAGCATGCCGATTGCTTCCCGATACTGCACGGGCATCCGTCACAAGGCGGCTTGACCGCACGCATGAACGGATATGACCGCACGCGCTTGCCGAAAGCGGCCAGCTCGGCTAGACTGCCCTTCGTCTTTGGGGAGTAGCCTGCTTTCCATCCCCCGGAAAGCGAACGCGTCAACACACTCGGCCTGCGGCCGTGGCGCGTTCGGCCGAATCGGTCTGGCGAGACCATCGACGCATCGCGTCGTTCCTGGTCGGACGTCGGCAGATGCGTCATGGTTCGTCCACGTCCGACCACGGAGTCCCCATGTTCCTTCCAGACTTCCCCCTGCGTTTCGTTCGCCGCGTTCGTTCTGCCACTGCCTGCGTGCCTGCCTGCGGAGGTGCCGCATGACGTTGATGCTCGTCGAACTGGCGGTCATGCTGATCGTCATCCTGATCGCCGCCGAACTCTTCACGAATGCGCTCGAACATCTCGGCGAGCGGCTGAAGATTTCGGAAGGTGTGACCGGCTCGCTGTTCGCCGCCGTCGGCACCGCGCTTCCCGAAACGATGGTGCCGCTGCTCGCGCTCGCGGGCGGCACGTCGAACGCGGCCGTGAACGAGGAAATCGGCGTCGGCGCGATTCTCGGCGCGCCGCTGATGCTCGCGACGCTGACGACCTTCCTGATGACGATCGCCGTGATCCGCTCACGCGGACTGACCGGCACGATCGCGCCCGAGCGCACCGGCTTCGTGCGCGACCTCAACTACTTCATCGCCGCATTCGCACTCGCCACCATCGCGATGTTCGTTCCGCATCACGTGTGGGCGGTCCGCGCGCTGCTCGCCGCGATGCTGGTCGGCATCTACGTCACGTACGTCCTGATGACGTTCCGCGCGTCGACGCAACTCGTCGATGCCGGGCACGGCACCGAGGCGCCGCACGCGATGTTCCTGTCGCGCGTCGGGCTGCCGACCAACCTGGCGACCATCGCGCTGCAACTCGCGCTCGGTGTCGCGCTGCTCGTCGGCGGCGCGAAGGGCTTCATTCACGGCGTCGAGGGGGTGTCGCACCTGCTCGGCATCTCCGCGCTGCTGCTGTCGCTGATCATCGTGCCGATCGCGACGGAATTGCCGGAAAAGGTCAACAGCGTGCTGTGGATCCGCCGCAAGAAGGACACGCTCGCGTTCGGCAACATCACCGGCGCGATGGTGTTCCAGGGCACGCTGCTGCCGGCGATCGGCATCATGCTGACGCCGTGGGAACCGCGCCCCGAAGTGCTGACCGGCGTGATCATCACGCTCGCGGCGGCGGTGTGGCTGCGCGTCAATGCCCGCGCGCGCGGGCTCGCGATCTGGGCGTTGCTGGCAAACGGGGCCGGGTATGTCGGCTATCTGTTCGTGACGCTGACGCGCTGAACGCGCGACGCGCTTCAATCACGACACATCGGGCCGGGCGTCGGCCTGCAGCACCTGCTGCACGGCCGGCCGCGCGCGCACCCGCTCGTACCACGCGCGCAGGTTCGTGTACCGGCTCAAGTCGATGTCGGCGTTGTACACCGAACGCATCCAGTCAGCCTTGCCCCAACCCGTCAGCGCGAACAGGTACGCATCGCCGATCGTGAACGTGTCGCCCGTGACGAAGGTCTTGCCGTCGAGCTGGCGGTCGATCTATGCGAAGCGGCTGTCGAGCTTCTGCCGCGCCGGGTCGACGTATTTCCCCGCCTGCACCGCGTACAGCAGCGGGATGAAGCCCTTGTGGATCTCGGTGCCGAGAAAGGTCAGCCATTCCATCAGCCGGTAGCGCGCGAGCGTGTCGTACGCGGGTGCGAGCCCCGCGTCGGGGCGCAGGTCGGCGAGATACTGCGCGATCACCGGTCCTTCGCGCAGCATCGTGCCGTCGTCGAGTTCGAGCAGCGGCACGTAGCCGAGTTCGTTGACGTCGTAATAGTCGCGACCGTCTTCGATCCGGTGCTTGCGCGCGTCGACCGTGACGATCTTCGCGTCGATGCCCGCTTCGCGCAGCACGATGCGAATCGCCTGCGAACAGCTGCCGGGAGCGTGATAGAGCTTCATGTGTTTCCTTGGTTGGGTGGTTCGACTCTCGATTCGCCGCGACGCGGGCGCTAATATCTCGCATCGGCGCAGCGCTGAGAAGAAGGCAGTCGTTTGTGCCGTAGTCACAAAAAAGTTACCAACCGGGGTTCAGCAGGATGAAAACGAGTGCGACAGGATGTTCCGTGGAAGAAGCGATGCGCCTGCTCGGCGGCCGCTGGCGGCTGCTGCTCGTGTCGTATCTGCTCGACGGGCCGAAGCGCTTCAGCGACCTGCGCCGCGACATGCCGGGCATCTCGCAGCGCATGCTGACGCTCGATCTGCGCGCGCTCGAGGACGCCGGCTTCGTGCGGCGCACCGTGTATCCGGAAGTGCCGGTGCGCGTCGAGTACGATCTGACTGCGGACGGCGACCGGCTGCGGCCCGTCGTCGACGTCATGCGCGAGTTCGGGTTGTGGCTGAAGGCGCGCGATGCGCACCGCGAGGTTGAAGCGGAAGCCGCGCTGCCCCGATAACCCCTCATCGAGAGAAACATCATGGAACTACATGCCACCGTCGGCGCGGCAACGTCCGACATCGACGACGACGAAAGTTGCGCGAACATCTATTGCCACGACGCGGCGCAGAACTATTGCTTCTCGCTGCTGCGCTTTCCGGAGGAAACGTCGATCGAGGTGATGGTGCTCGACCAGCTCACCGCGCACGTGAAGGATCTGACGGTGCGCCTCACGGGCGACACGATCGAAGTCGAGCTCGATGAGCGCACCGCCGCGCGTCTCGACGGCAACACGCATTACGTGATTCATCTCGCGCCCGGCGAGCACGATCCGGTCGTGCTGCGTGCCGCGCTCAAGGAAATCTTCGACGGCAAGAGCGGATATCGCGACGACAGCGCAAGCATGTAACCCGCCCTGCCCGGCACGCGTTCACATCTCACGCGTTCGCGCTTCGCCCATGACGCGTGCTGCGCGATTCCAACCGCTTCTCCTGCGCAGCACGCTGCTGGTCGCGTGCTGCGCATCGATTGCCGCCGCGCATGTGGCCAGGATCTCGACCTGCATCATCGGCGCGAACTACGTCACGTCGACGGGATGGGTGATCGCGTTCATGACGATCGCGTTCTTCGGCAACGGCTTCGCATCGATCACATGGCCGCTCGTGTCGGGTCTCGCACCCGCGCGGCTGCTCGGCCTCACGGGCGGCGTGTTCAACCTCACCGGCAATCTGGTCGCGATCGCGACGCCGATCGTGATCGGGCTGCTCGTCGACGGCGCGGACTTCTCGCGCGCGATCACCTACATCGCCGCGATGGCGCTCGCGGGCAGCCTGTCGTACGGGCTGCTGGTCGGCAAGGTCGAACGCATCGATGCCTGAGCAGGTGCCGCGCTACGCGGCCAGCGCCACGGCCTTGATGTTGAACGCGCGCAGCAAATCCTCGCAGAACGCGTCGACGATCGGCCTGTCGTTCGCGCTGCGCTTCATCGCGAGATGCAGCGGCACATCGAAGCTGAGCGTCGCGCGGCCGATGGCCTTCACGAGCCCGCGCTGCTCGAACGGCTCCGCGTAATGCGCGGGCAGATAGCCGAGATGGCCGCCCGACAGAATCAGGATCGTCGCGGCCTCGATGCTGTCCGCGCTCGCGGTCACGCGCCGCTCCGGCAGCGGATACTGCTCCTCCGGAACCGGATAAGTGCGCCATACCCAGTCGTGCGCCTGCAGGTCGTCGGCCGACACCGGCCATGACGCATGAAACAGCGGATGGCCGCGCCCGCAGTAGATCACCTGTTCCTCGGTAAACAACGGCGTGTAGTCGAGCCCCGGCACACGGTGCCAGAAATACCCGATCGCGAGATCGAGCTGGTTGTTGACGAGACTTTCCTCGAGTTCCTGCGGCGACGCGACCTTCATCGAAAACGTGACGGCCTGGTCGCGCTTGCGGAACGCGCCGATGGCATCGGCCAGGCGCGCGTTTTCGACGAGCGGCGCCTGCCCGATCAGGCCGATCGACAGCGTGCCGACCAGCTTGCGGTCGATGTCGCGCACACGCGCGACGAACTCGGACGTCGCCGCGACGAGCGTGCGTGCCGTGGCCGCGAAGCGTTCACCCTTCGACGTCAGCCGAAAGCCGCCGCGGCCGCGATCGCACAGCTTGAAACCGACGCGCGCTTCCAGCGCGGACAGCTGCGTGCTGATCGTCGACTGCCGCACGCCGAGCGATGCCTCGGCGGCCGTGATGCCGCGTGCGTCGACGACGGCGAGAAAGACCCGGATGAGCCGGAGATCGAGATCGGTGGTATTCGAAAACATGCTTCGAGCCGCTGCGCCTGAGCGCGTTGTCGGGCCGGCGCGATACCGGCCGTCTTTGCCGATGAACCTTGCCGGACGCGTGCCGCCATCGGCAACGGCACGCGCCAAACGCGTCGCTCGCGGACATCGCGCGTCGCCTACATCGGGAAGCCCATCGCCTTGATCCCGTTTATCCACGCGCGCTTCCAGCCGCCTTCGGCATCCGCGCCGTCGAACGCATGGAACGTGATCTTCGCGGCGACCCAGCGCATCGGCTCGGGCGGGATGTAGCCCGGGCTCTGGTTCGCGATGTCGAGCTTGCGTTCCGGGCTGTCGCGATCGAACAGGATGTTCAGCCCCATGAACGCGCCGAACCGGCTCGCCGCGACGCCGAAACCCGTGTAGCCGGCGACGAACACGGCCTTGTCGCCGAGATAGCGCTTCGCGAACACCGAGCCGCGCGAGCAGTAGTCGATCGGGCCACCCCACGCGTGCGAGAAGCGCACGTCGGCGAGCTGCGGGAACGTGCGGTAGAACGCCTCCGCGAGCCGGTAGTAGGTTTCGCGCTCGCCGTCCTGGTGCGGCTCGGGATCGCCGTCGAAGTGATAGCTGACCAGCCCGCCGAAGATGATGTTGTTGTTCTTCGTCAGCCGGAAATAGTTCAGCTGTGTGCGCGTGTCGTACACGCCCTGGCGATTCTTCCAGCCGATGCGCGCGAGCTGTTCGTCGGTGAGCGGCTCGGTCGCGAGCACGTGGTCGCGCACCTGCATCACCCGGCGGTTGATGTCGGGAATGCCGACCTTCGCCGTGCCGCTGCCGAACACGACGCGCGGCGCGCGCACGCTGCCCTTCGGCGTCTTCACGTACACCGTGCCGCCTTCGTCGGTCACCTTCGTGAGCGGCGTGTGTTCGTACAGCTTCACGCCGAGCGACAGCGCCGCGCGCTTGAGCCCCCACGCGAGCTTCGCCGGATGCACGATGCCGCTGCGGTTGCGCGACCACAGTGCGCCCGCGAATAGCGGCGAGTTCAACTGTTCGAGTGTTTCGTCGCGGTTCAGCAGCACGACGTCGTGTCCGTATTCGCGATGCAGGTCGTAGTCGCCCTTCAGGTGCGCGAGGTGCTCGGGGTCGACCGCCACCGTCATCTCGCCGTTCCACTCGATGTCGGCGTCGATGTCGTAGCGCTTCAGCGTTTCCTCGAAGCCGTCGAGGTTGCGATGGCCGAAAGCCTCGAGCTGCGCGATGTCGTTCGGGAACACGCGCACCGCGTTCGGCAGCCCGTGCATCACCGACGTCGAGATGATCCCGCCCGCGCGGCCCGATGCGCCGTGCGCGACCTTGCCGGCTTCGATCAGCACCACGTTCAGCTGCGGCATCTGCTCCTTCGCCTGCACGGCCGCCCACAGCCCCGTGAAGCCGCCGCCGACGATCAGCAGGTCGGCCGTCGCGTCGCCGACGAGCTCCGGCTCGGTGGCCGGTGCGGCCGGGTTGTCGAGCCAGTACGGGAACAGCTTCGTATTCGCGAGCGCCTCGGCGGCGCCCAGTGCGACCGGTGCGCGACGCGCGGCGTGTGCGTGCGCCGGTGCGGCCCGTGTTGCTTCGTTGACTTCCATTTCCATGATCCCAGCCATCCCACGTGATCGCGGCCCGCACGGGTCGAGCGTGCGCGGCGTGCCGCATTCGCCGATTTCGCCGATCGCATCGCTTCCGCCGATGGCGACTTGCGGCGCATGCACCGCAAGTCGCGATGCGTCCCGTCGGCAAAAACGCGACGGACTTCGCTAGCGGTCGATCGAAAACGCAACCGCCGGCGGGCCCGCGTCAATCCGACGACGACACCCCGGCGGCGGTCGCTCGCATCACGACTTCTCGAGCAGCACGTAGAACTTCTTCGCGTCCTCGATCGTCTCCCAGCGGCCCGCGAAACCGGCCGGCAGCAGGTACCCCTGGCCCGGCGTGAATTCCTTCCGGTTGCCTTCCACGTCGGTCAGCGCGATCCGGCCCTCGACGAGCCACACCGCCTCGTCCGCCGCCGTTTCCGGAAACTCCACCGAGCCGACCTTGCCTTCCCACCAGCCGATGAGGTAGCTGCCGCTCTTGCCTTCGGCCGCGCGCCAGTCGTTTTCGTCCATCCCGAAGTCGAGCTTCGTGAATTCGCCAATGCCTGCGCCGAGCGGCAGGATGTCCTTGATCAGTTTGGTCATCTGAATCTTTCGTCTCTGGATTGAAAAAGCAGAGACAAAGTTACTCATTTACACTGCCCCGGTATGCCCCCCTTCGGGGGGGACAAGTCGCGTTTTCCGGGGTGCGCCAGATCGCAGGACGCCATACCGCATTTCCCCTTAATGACGTTTCGGACTTCGGACGCTAAAATCGCGGCCGCTTTTCACCGGGGAACCGCATGCTGCTCAACGTGAACCCCTCAGACCGCGACACCGACCGCTTCGTCGTGTCGTTCAAGGCGCTGGGCGAGCTGATCGAGACGGTCGGCACGCCGCACTTCGTGCCGCGTCTCACGCAATTGCTGAACGACGTGGTACCGCTCGACGTGGCGCACGTCGAACGTTCGCGCGTCGACGGCACGATGCCCACCGGCTACCGCTGCGAATGGATCGGCAGCAGCGGCATCGGCACCGCGACTGCCGCGATCTCCGACGTGATGACGCTCTACTACGAGCGCTTTCTCGACAGCGACCCGCTGTTCGCGGGGCTGCGCGGCAAGACGGGCACGATGCTGGTCGTGCGCGATATCGCGGCGATTCCGCCCGGCGAATTCCGCCAGCGGCTGTTCGACGACGTGCGTATCGGCCACGAATGCGTGCTCGCGCGCGGCACCCGCTACGCGCAGCATTCGATCGCGCTGGAACGCGGCCGTGACCGCCCGCCGTTCACGCTCGCCGAGATGAACCGCTTTCGCAACGTCAGCGATGTGCTGTTCCCGCTGCTCGAGCTGCACGCGTCGACCACCGCCGCGCGGCGCGTCGCGCATCCGACACCCGAAGTGCATCCGCTCGCGCAGTTCGATGCGCGGATCGCGACCGACGGCGTGAAGCTGTCGAAGCGCGAATACGAAACCTGCAAGCATCTGATCTCCGGCAAGACCGTGCCGGAAACCGCCGACATCCTCGGCGTGCGGGTCGCGTCGGCCGAGTCGTACGTGAAGCGCGCGTTCGCGAAGCTCGGTGTGCGCACGAAGCGCGAGCTTGCTGCATGGGGCTCGGCCGCGCCGGCGTTTCGTGCGGCCGCGGCCCACGACGGCGACGGCGCGCCGCCGCCCGCGATCGCACGCTGATCCGGTCCGACGCCGACCATCCGCCGATAGTCACGTCGCTTCGATGCGGCGGCGCCACTCGCATCGAGCGCCGTCGATGTAAACGTTGCGACTTCACGATCTTCGCGTACGCGTTCTCCTCTACCATCGGCCGATCGCTTTTCGCCAGAAAGAGGAGACGGCCCCATGCACCGCGAACTGAACCAACCCATGGGCGGCAACGAGATGCCGCGCTTTGGCGGCATCGCCACGATGATGCGCCTGCCGCAGGCCGACACGACCGACGGTCTCGACGTGTGCTTCGTCGGCGTGCCGCTGGACCTCGGCACGTCGAACCGCTCGGGTTCGCGCTTCGGCCCGCGCCAGATCCGCACCGAATCCGTGCTGCTTCGCCCGTACAACATGGCCACGCGCGCGGCACCGTTCGATTCGCTGCAGGTCGCCGACATCGGCGACGTCGCGACCAACCCGTACGACCTGAAGGATTCGGTGCGCCGCATCGAAGAAGCGTATGACGAGATCGTCGCGAACGGCTGCCGGCCGATCACGCTCGGCGGCGACCACACGATCGCATGGCCGATCCTGCGCGCGCTGCACAAGAAGTACGGCAAGGTCGCCGTGGTGCACGTCGACGCGCACGCGGACGTGAACGACACGATGTTCGGCGAGAAGATCGCGCACGGCACGCCGTTCCGCCGCGCGGTGGAGGACGGCCTGCTGCAATGCGACAAGGTCACGCAGATCGGCTTGCGCGGCACCGGCTACCACGCGGACGATTTCGACTGGTGCCGCCAGCAGGGCTTCACGGTCGTGCAGGCGGAGGCATGCTGGAACACGTCGCTCGCGCCGCTGATGACGCAGGTGCGCGAACGCATCGGCGACACGCCGGTCTATCTCAGCTTCGACATCGACGGTCTCGATCCGTCGTTCGCACCCGGCACCGGCACGCCGGAAATCGGCGGGCTGTCGGTGCAGCAGGGTCTCGAGATCATTCGCGGGATGAAGGGGCTGAACATCGTCGGCGCGGATCTCGTCGAAGTGTCGCCACCGTATGATCCGACCGGCACCACCGCGCTCGTCGGCGCGAACCTCGCGTTCGAGATGCTCTGCGTGATGCCGGGCGTCGCCTGCCGCTAACCCGATCGACAGGAAAACCTTCATGTCCACCGCTGAGCTTTCCCCTGGCGCCACCACCATCGTGCTGCCCGCCGCGCGCATCGCCGGCCGATCCGTGCGCACGCATTCCGCTGAGGCCGGCGCGCCGATCTTCAATGCGTCGACCGGCGAGACGATCGGCTGGCAGGAATTTGCGACGGCCGCGCACGTCGACGCCGCGGTCCGCGCCGCGCGCGACGCGTTCGCCGGCTGGCGCGACACGCCGCCCGCCGAGCGCGGCCGCCTGCTCGCGACGATCGCCGCGCGCGTCGACGCCAGCCGCGAACGCCTTGCGGCGCTGCAGATGCAGGTGAGCGGCAAGCCGCCGTTCGAGGCCGACGTCGGCGACGTCGCCGCGACGTTCACGTACTACGCGCAGCTGTGCGAGAACCCTGCGCTGTTCACGGCCGAGCCGGTCGCGCTGCCGAGCGACACGGTCACGGCCGAACGCTTTCACGATGCGGTCGGCGTGGCCGCGCTGATCATGCCGTGGAATTTCCCGATGGTCACGACCGCGTGGAAGCTCGCGCCCGCGCTGGCGGCCGGCTGCACGGTCGTGATGAAGCCGTCCGAACTGACGTCGCCGACCGAGCACGCACTGCTCGACCTGATCGCCGAAGCCGGCGTGCCCGACGGCGTCGTCAACGTCGTCAACGGCGGCGCAGAAGTCGGCGCGGCGCTGACCGCGCATCCGCTGATCGACAAGATCTCGTTTACCGGCAGCACGGCCGCCGGCCGCAAGGTCATGCAGGCCGCGGCCGAGGACATGAAGCGCGTGACGCTCGAACTCGGCGGCAAGTCGTCGCTGATCGTGCGCGACGACGCCGATCTTGACGTCGCGGTGTCGCTGGCGGTGGCCGGTGCGTTCACGAACGCGGGCCAGATGTGCTCGGCCACCGCGCGCATCCTTGTGCACGACAGCGTGTACCGCCGCTTCATGGCCGCGTTCGAGACGGCCGTTCGCGCGCTCGTCGTTGCGCCGCCTTCCGCCGAACACGTCGCGATGGGGCCGCTGATCTCGGCCGCGCAGCGCACGCGCGTGGAAGCGATGCTCGAGCAAGGCATCGCGGCCGGCGCCCGCGTCGCGTTCAGCGGGTGCGTCGCCGAGGGGGGCGGCAACGGCTTCTTCATGGCGCCGGTCGTGGTCGCCGAACCGGCCGTCGACAACCTGCTGTGGACTGACGAGGTGTTCGGCCCGGTCGCGTGCGTGAAGTCGTTCCGCACCGACGACGAGGCGATCGCGCTCGCGAACGACACGCGCTACGGGCTCGTCGCGACCGTCGTGACGCGCGACGCGGAAATCGCGAAGCAGTTCCAGGCACGCTTGCGCGCCGGGCTCGTGTGGATCAACGCACCGCAGCTCATCTACCCGCACGTGTGCTGGGGCGGTTTCGGGCTCAGCGGGATCGGACGCGAACTCGGCGTGACGAGCCTGCGCAGCTACCAGGAACTGCGCCACGCGATGCGCGCGATCGATTGACCGGGGCGGCCGGCCGAAGCATGCGATGCACGCTTCCGATGATGACGATGTCCGTGCGCGAATACGGCGTCGTCACGGTCGATGTGCCGCCGCTTCGGCCTCGGTATCGTGATACTCGACAAACGTCGCAATCTTCCCGCTTTCGATCGTGAACAGATGCACCCAGTCGTCGTCGTACGTGCGGCCTGTGGCATGAACATGCCAGCGTTGCGTGCCGAGCACGACGACCCGGTTGCCGCTGGCGATGAACTCGAGTGGCTCGAAGTGCTCCGCGGTCTGCGTCGACGCCAGCGCCGCGAAGAACGCCGCGACCTCCTGCGGCCCGTGTCTTCTGCCGACGAACGGAACGACGTCGGCCGGCCCCGGGATGAACCAGTCGATACCTTCGGAAAGCGTCTGCAGAATGCCGTCGATATCGGCCCTGCCGAACGCCGCGTATGCCTGCTGCACGAGTTGCACGTTGTCTTGCTCGCTCATCGCACCCTCCCACCTTCGCCGGTTCACCGCGTCGCGGCGCGCAATTCGAGCCGCAGACAACTCAGCATAGTCGAACCGCGAGGCGGCCCCCATGGGTGTTCTCCAGCAATCGGACGGCGTGCATTCCGTATGAGCAATCGACGGTCGGGCTAACCCGACGCCACGATGACGTGCGCCTGAATCTTGCCGACCACCGGCCCGTCGCCATGACGTCCGGCAATGGCCGCGGTTGCTCGATCCGTGGCGTGCTGAAGCAAGCCGGCATCGCGCGCGATGATTTCGTCGTGCAGCGGCGTTCCCAGGCAATACGCGGTGGCGACATCGCGTGCCGACGCCGCGCGACTTTCCTTCTCGCGTGTCGCGATGTCGACGTCGGCGAAACCCGCGCGGCGCAGATCGTCCCGGATCCGTGCGACATCGTGATAGCCGTGCGGCGTGCGGGCGAGGAATCGCGGCGGGTCGAGCGGAAACAGCGCCGCGACGGCGTGGGTGACTTCATCGGCAAAGACGTTTTCCTCGATGCGGTCCCAGACACTGAAGACAAAACGCCCGCCCGGCCGCAGCACGCGCCGCGCCTCCGCGTAGCCGGCGACCCGGTCGGGAAAGAACATCGCACCGAACTGACAGCAGACGACCTCGAACGACGCGTCCTCGAACGGCAGCGCGAGTGCATCCGCCTGCCGCCATTCGATACGGCTGTCGGCCCCCTGTCTGGTGACGGCATAGTCGAGCATCGGCTGGTTGAGGTCCGTCACGACGTAGCGCACGCCTGGGCCGAGCCGTGACGCAAGTGCCCGCGTGACCACGCCGCTGCCGGCGGCGGTCTCGAGCACCGAGCGAGGCGCGAAGGAGGCGACGAGCTCCGCCAGATCGGCCGCATATTCCGCGAAGATCAGCGGAACCATCAGCGTGTCGTAGAACGCGGGAATCGAGCCTGAAAACACCTTGTCGCGATCGGTCATCGCGCTCTCCCTGCAAACGTCGAGTGACGCGGTCGCGCGTCCGTTTCGGCATACGTCAGACCACGCCCGTGCGCGTTCGACATGCGCGGTCACGGGCGGCTGCGCATGTCGAACGCGGAACTGGCTTGATACATGATAGGCGTTGAAATCGGCGTGCGGCACCGGCGACGGATCGCGCCCGGAATCAGCCGCCCTCTGCTGAACAGTGAATCGCGCATGTCGCCGGAATCTCGACCGTTATGTTCAGTGGTATATGTGCCGGCCTGCTGGATGCGCATTCTGAACCGCACCTCTGGCTTGGAATGTGCCGAAGTCTTCGTGTTGTCTGCCGGTAGAACGATGCGGCCGCGCATACACGATGGATGATGTGCGCCCGCTCAGCGCGCGAGCATGCGCGACGGTCCCCGCCAGCCGCTTCACCTGACGCGGCGCGCCGGTGCGCATCACGACAGCACGATGTTCCGGATGACCTTCTTGATGCTCGGGTAGCTGTCGACCGACTCCGCCTTCTGGTCCGTCACGAGCGTGCCGATCCGCGCGGGTTCGCAAAAGCCGATCCGGCTATTCGTGCCGAGCTTGCTGAAGTCGGCCAGGATCGCGACGTCCGCCGCGTTGGCGACCATCGCGCGCGCGACTTCCGTTTCCATCCGATCGTAGTTCGTCGCGCCGCGCACATGGTCGACGCCGACCGGCGACAGCAACGCGAGATCGGCGCGATAGCGGAAGATCTCGGCGATCGTCCCGTCGCCGACCGTCGCGGCCGCGCGGCTGCCGATCATCCCGCCGAGCAGAATCGTTTCGTTCTTCGCCTGCCCGGGGTCGCTCGAGCGCATCTTCAACGCGACGTCGATCGAATTCGTGACGACCGTGAGGCCGGACAGCTTCGCCAGTTCCTCGGCCAGCAGCGTGGTGGTCGTGCCCGCGTCGATGAACAGCGTCTGCGAACCCGTGACGAGCCGCGCCGCGGCGCGCGCGATCGCCTGCTTCGCCTTCACGTGCGTCTGCGCGCGTTCGGCAATCGGCGCTTCGTCGCCCACCTGCACCGCGCCGCCATGCACGCGCTTCAGTTCCCCCATCGCCTCCAGATCGACGAGATCGCGGCGCACGGTTTCCCGCGACACGTTCAGATCGGCCATGATCCGGTCGGTGGAGACACGCTGCATCTTCGATAACAGAAGCCGGATCCTCTGATATCGCTCTTCTTGCCACATGAAATGTCCTTGGAAATGAACGTCAATGGTATTCGAACCGCGGCTACGCGGCGCTCTCCTCCATCTTTTTGACCCCGCCGAGGGTCTGCAGGGATTGACGGACCACCTGGAATTCGCGGCTCGTCATCTTCGAGAACACCACATGGATCCGGTCGTCGTCCGGTGTCGCATCGTCCTGTTCGATGACGAACTGGACGATGCGCGCCTGATCGATCCCGGGCATCGCCTGCAGCGACGTCAGCTTCACCGTGCCGCGGCTCGCGAGGATGCGCACGCCCCAGCGCTGCCGCGCGGCGAAGAAGCGCTTCTCGATCGGCTTCAGGCCGGCGAGGATCGTCAGCACGATCGCCGTTGCAGCGATCGCGGCGATGTACATGCCGCCGCCCACCGCCAGCCCGACCGCCGCGACGACCCACAGGCTCGCCGCCGTCGTCAGCCCTCGGATGATCTCGCCGCGCAGCATGATCGACCCGGCGCCGAGAAAGCCGATGCCCGAGACGACCTGCGCGGCGACCCGCGACGGGTCGAGCGACACGTTCTTCGCGTTCTGGATGTCCGCGAAGCCGAACGCCGACACGACCATCACGAGCGCCGCGCCGACGGCTACCAGCATGTGCGTGCGCAACCCGGCCGCCCACGACAGCCGTTCGCGCTCGATGCCGATGATGCTGCCGAGCAGCGCGGCCAGCAACAGGCGGGAGATGATTTCCATCTGACTGATCATGCGATGCCTCCATTCTTCGACCGACTTGATGAAACGCGACCCGCCCGGACCGCCGCCCGACCTGCTTTCGTCCGGCTGACGGCTCGCACGCGCCGCAGGTTGTATTTTTGTGCGAACTTGCGAATTTGTGCTTTCTAATATACGTTACGAAAAACCGCACGGCTAGACCCAAGTTCGTTCGTTTCATCCGATCAATACGATCGATCGTCGGACCACTCACGCAACCCGATCCGGAACACTTGCTTAGGAGACCAACATGATGAAGAAGGCATGGATGCTGGCCGCAATGCTGCTCGCGTCGATCGCGACGGCGCCCGTTCACGCATCCGAAGGCGACGTCTGCAGGAAGGTGACGCTCGGCGATGTCGGTTGGAGCGACATCGCGGCCACGACCGGCGTCGCGATGATGCTGCTCGACGGGCTCGGCTACGAAGCCAGCAAGACGATCGCGTCGCCGCCGATCGTGCTGGCCGGCGTGAAGAAGGCACAGATCGATGCGTTCCTCGGCTATTGGGATCCGAGCATGACGCCGACGGTGAAGCCGTTCGTCGACGCCGGCGCCGTGCACCTGCTGCCGCAGCCGAACCTGGTCGGCGCGCGTTACACGCTGGCCGTACCGCAATACGCATCGGACAAGGGCCTGAAGAGCTTCGCCGACATCGCGAAGTTCCGCGACCAGCTCGACGGCAAGATCTACGGGATCGGCGCCGGCAACAACGGCAACGCGCTGATCCAGCGGATGATCGACAGGAACGAATTCGGGCTCGGCGGCTTCAAGCTCGTCGAGTCGAGCGAGGCCGGGATGCTGGTGCAGGTGACGCGTGCGGTGCAGGAACACCGGATGATCGTGTTCCTGGCGTGGGAGCCGCATCCGATGAACATCAACTACAAGATCGCGTACCTGGAAGGCGGCGACGGCGTGTTCGGCCCGAACTACGGCTCGGCGAAGGTCTACACGCTCGTCACGCCCGGCTACCTCGAACGCTGCCCGAACGTCGGCCGCCTGCTGACCAACCTGAAATTCACGACCGACGAAGAGAACCAGCTGATGGTGCCGATCATGAATCACGCGGATCCGGTCGCGGTCGCGAAGGAATGGGCGAGGAAGAACCCGGGCGTGTTGTCGAAGTGGCTCGACGGCGTCACGACCATCGACGGGAAGAACGCGAAGGACGCGATCGAGAAACTCATCGGCGCATGAGCACGCCAGCAGGCACGCAATACAAGGACTTTCACATGCACAGGAATCTCGCGCTGTTCGATCTCGATCACACGCTGTTGCCGCTCGACAGCGATCAGGCCTGGGGCCGCTTCATCACTCGGGTCGGCTCGCTGGAAGACGACACGCACGCGGCGCTGATCGACGAGCACTACGGCCGCTACGCGGCCGGCACGCTCGACATGGACGCATATCTCGCGGTGACGCTGGCGCCGCTCACCCGCTATCCACGGGCGCAGCTCGAACGCTGGCACGCGCAGTTCATGGACGAGGTGATTCGGCCGGCCATCACGCCGCAGGCGCGCGCGCTCGTCGATCGCCATCGCGAGAGCGGCGATCTCTGCTGCATCGTCACCGCAACCAACGTATTCGTGACGGGGCCGATCGCCGCCGAGTTTGGAATCGAGCATCTACTCGGCATCGAGCTCGATACCGACGACGGCACGCCGGGCGGACGGTTCACCGGACGCAGCACCGGCGTGCCGAGTTTTCGCGAAGGGAAGGTCGTGCGCACGAACGCCTGGCTCGATTCGCTCGGCTACGCGCCGTCGGATTTCGAACGAACCTACTTCTACAGCGATTCGATCAACGACGTGCCGTTGCTCGACTACGTCACGCATCCGGTCGCGACCAATCCCGATGCAAGGCTGTCGCATGTCGCCGGCACGCGCGGATGGCCTGTCATGAAGTTGTTCTGATACGGGCGCTATTCTCCGCTGTTCATTTCATTTCTGGAGGGGCAATGAAAGCAGGAACAGGAACGACGCACGTCAATCACTCAGGAATCCGACTTGAATCGAGTCGCGACAACCCCGCTCCGCCTGCCGGCAAGGAAAGTCATTTTCCGCACTGGCGCGGCGCTTTGATGATCGCACTCCTCTGCACGCTGGTCGGTTGCGGCGATGGCGATTCCGGCGCGACCGGCAACCTCGCCGCGAACCGCGCATCGGCATCGGGCCCGGCCGCCGCGCCGGTCCTGCATTGCGCCACGGCTTGCCACTGACGGGCACCTGCCCTTGTCCGGCGCGACTGCCATTGCAACGCGCGGCGTTTGAAGCGCGGCGGCGTCCGGCCATTCATGACAGAGAGCGAACATGCAAAACAAATCCACGACACGACGTCAGTTCCTGGCCGATGCGCTGAAGCTCGCAGGCGCCACGGCAGTCACCGGCATGCTGCCCGAGAGCATCCTGCGCGCACAGTCGATTCCGGCGGCAACCGTCACCGGCACGCTCCAGGACGTGAAGCACGTCGTGATCCTGATGCAGGAAAACAGGTCGTTCGACCACTACCTCGGCACGCTGCGCAGTGCGCGCGGCTTCGGCGATCCGCGCCCCGTCGTGATCTCGAGCGGGTATCCGGTCTGGCGCCAGCCGTGGCTGCTGTCGTACGTGTTCCCGTTCAACCCGTCGCCGCCGGCCGGCAGCGCGAACGGCGACACCTATTACGGAGACCTCGACCACAGCTGGAACGGCACGCACAGCGCATGGAACAACGGCCGCTACGACAACTGGGCCGGCGCGAAGACCAGCGGCACGATGTACTACTTCACGCAGAACGACATCCCGTTCTATTACGCGCTGGCGAGCGCCTTCACCGTGTGCGACAGCTACCACTGCTCGATGCTCGGGCCGACCGACCCGAACCGCCTGTATCTGTGGACCGGTTGCTGCGGCAACGTGCCCGGCTACTCACCGTACACGACCAACACGATGACCGGCACCGGCTGGACCACGATGCCGGAACGGCTGAATGAAGCCGGCGTCACGTGGAAGTTCTATCAGGACAAGGGCAACGGGCTCGATGCCGCTCACGGTTACGGCGAATACAACGGCTCCAGCAAGGATCTCTGGTGGAACGGCAACTACGGTGACAACGTCATCCTCAACTTCAGGCAGTACCAGAGCCTCGGCGCGAACGATCCGCTCGCGCCGGCGCTCAACGGCACGCAAATCGACCCGACGGGTGGCGGCACCGAGTACGACACGCGCCTGTTCAGCCAGTTGCAGGCCGACGTCGCGAACGACACGCTGCCGCAGGTATCGTGGATCGCCGCGCCCTACGCGTACTGCGAACATCCGTCGTGGGCCGCGAGCGGCGGCGAATGGTATGTGAGCAACGTCCTCAACGTGCTGACGTCGAATCCGAAGGTCTGGGCCAACACGGTGCTGCTCGTGATGTACGACGAAAACGACGGCCTGTTCGATCACGTGCCGCCCGCCGTGCCATCCAGCGCCTACGCGGGCACCGGCCTGTCGACGGTCTCGACCGCGGCCGAATTCGTCGGCAGCAGCGGCGCGGCGTCCGACGGCTCGGCCAGCGGCGACGTGCCGATCGGCCTCGGCCCGCGTGTGCCGATGTTCGTGATCTCGCCGTGGTCGAAAGGCGGCAAGGTCAACTCGCAGGTGTTCGATCACACGTCGGCGATCCGCTTTCTGGAAACGCGTTTCGGGCTGCAGGAAACGAACATCACGCCGTGGCGGCGCACCGTGTGCGGGGACCTCACGTCGGCGTTCGACTTCACGAATCCCGATCAGACGGTGCCCGCGATCCCGAGCCCGGCCAGCAACATGGACCCGAACGGCTGGACGGTCGTCATCCCGCCGGCGACCACCACCGCGGTGCCGGCACAAACGACCGGCCGCAATGCGGCATGCCGGCTGCCGTACGAGTTCTTCGTGCAGGGCAAGGTCAACCGGTCCGGCAAGACGCTCGCGCTGACGATGACCAATACCGGCACGGCGGGCGTGCATCTGCAGGCGTGGGTCGACGGCACCAGCACGATCCCGCGGCAATACACGATCGGCGCCGGCGCGAACGCGTGCACGACCCTGTCCGATTCGCTCGCGCTGAGTTCGGCCGGTGGCTACGACTATTCGGTCTACGGGCCGAACGGATTCCTGCAGACGTTCCGTGGCAACGTCGGCGCGTCGGGAAATACCGGTTCGTCGGCCGAAGTGAGCCTTTGTTATGACGTGCAGAACGGCAACGTGCAGATCACGCTCGACAACACCGCCGGATCGAGCCCGACGACGTTCCAGCTTGTCGACAACGCGTACGGCATGAACACGCCGCAGTCGGTCAGCGTGCCGGCCGGCGCGACGCAGGCCGTCACGTGGTACGGCGACGCAGGCTGGTACGACGCGAGCATCCGCGACGCGAACGATCCGAACTTCCTGCGCCGCGTGGCCGGCTGCGTGCAGGCGCAAGCGGGCGCGCTGCTGACCGATTCGGCGATTGGCAATACGAACGGCAAGTTCGTGCCCGCGCTGTCGTCTCAGGGGTCGTCGTACGGCACGCTGCGGTTCGACTACGTCGTGCCGCCCTGGCGCCACAGCCCGAAGAACTGGGTCGGCATCTACCCGCGCGGCGCGCAGCCGACCAAGGGCGGCTACAAGTCGTGGGCGTATCTGCCGAAGAGCACGGGCTCGCTGCTCTTCTCGTCCACGGCGAACAGCGCGCTGGCGTCGGGCCAGTACGATGCGTGGTTCCTCTTCGACGACGGCTACACGCCGCTGGCAGGCCCGGTCGCGATCAGCATCTGACGAGCGGCCGGCGACGCGCGCTCACGGCGCGCGTCGCTCGGCCGGGGCTCGCATCAGCAAGTCTTCACGGAGCGCGCCGAACGGCCGTGTCGGATGCGCGTTTTCGGATTTCCAGGATCCACGGCCCGGTGGCCTGCGCGCCGTCGAAGTCGCCGAGATTGCCCGCCTTGTCGATCGCGTGCGGAAAATCGCTGACGCGATGCCCCGTATCCGCGATCGCGTCGACGGCGTGCCACGTCATCGTTCTTGCGTGCCGCTTCGCGTCGAGCGAAAACGCTTCGCCGACGGCTTCCCGCTGCGTCGAATTCAACATGGTGTTCCCGTGCCGGTGAATGTCGGTCGGTGCAGTCGATCGTCGTTTCGATACGCACCGCCGACTATCTCGCGTTACGCGCCGATGCATGGCGTGGTTGCATACCCATTCCAGGTGCGGCGTCGCCGCCGATATCCCGCATAATCGGGCGTTGAACCGCGCCGCGAAGGGAAGCATTGTGCGAGCGCAGCAATTCGAATCAGGAACGGGCGCGATCCGGCTCGCCGCAAGGCGGCGGCGCTCGCCCCGGGGGAATACCCGGCAATCCCGCTGAAGACAGGACACCGACACATGGACCGAGCCGAGCACATCAGCATCGAACAGGCGGGCGATCTGCCCGCCGACGAACTGAACGGATGCGACTTTTCGTTCGAGATCGCGTGGGAGCTGAATGCGCCGTACCAGGATCTGCTCGATTTGCGCGCGCTGCCCGTGCGGCGCAAGGACTACGGATTCGACCCGGCCGGCTGGGCGCGCGAGGCGTCCGGCGGCACCGCGCTGTTTCGCGCCAGCGCGGGCGGGCGCCTCGCGGGATTCGTCGCGATCACCGAAAGCTGGAACGGGATGGCCGAGATCGCGGAACTCGCGGTCGACCGCGGTTGCCGGCGGCAAGGTATCGGCCAGTTCCTGCTGGCGGCCGCGGAAGCATGGGCGCGCAACCGCGGGTTCGGCTTCATGCGGCTGGAAACGCAGGCGAACAACGTCGCGGCCTGCTGCACGTACGCGCGCGCCGGCTTCGTCATCGGCGGCCACGACCGCTTCCTGTACGCCGACGGCGCGAATGACGGGGAAGTCGCCCTCTTCTGGTACAAGGATCTGCGTGACGGGCAGTCCGCAAAGAGCCGGACGGTCGATCCGGAATCGATGCGGCCGCTGTCCTGACCGACGACCGGCCGCCGCACCGCCCCGGTCCTGGTTTCGCCTTACTTCCGCGTCGCGACGATGAACAGGCGCGGGAACGGCAGCAGCACGGTGCCGTCGTCGAGCAGCGGATAGCCGTCCGGACCAGCGAGCGCATCACGATAGCGCGCGACGAATGCGTCGCGTTCGCTTTCGTCCAGCGCCGCGAGAAACGGCCGCAGCGCGCTGCCCTTGAACCATTCGACGACCGCATCGGCCCCGCCGCGCAACGGATGGTAGTAAGTCGTGCGCCAGACATCCACCCGCGAACACAACGGCGACAGCAGCGCGTAGTAATACCGTGCGTCGAACCGTTCGGTGCGCGCCGCGCGCTTGAGCTTGTCCGCCCATCGCCCGGCCGAGGCGACCTCGCGCATCAGCCGGTGCGCGGGTTCGTCGAGGTTGTCGGGCATCTGCACCGCGAGATGGCCACCCGGCGCGAGCCGGCCGACGAGCGACGGAAACAGCGTGTCGTGTGCGGGCACCCATTGCAGCACCGCGTTCGACAGAATCACGTCGTAGCCGCCCGGATCGTCCCAGACCGAGACATCCGCGAGATCGAAACGCAGCGCGGGCAGGCGCTTGCGCGCGGCCGCGATCATGTCCGGCGACGCGTCGATCCCGCGAACCGTCGCGTCGGGTGCGCGCGCGATCAGCGCTTCGGTCGAATTGCCGGGCCCGCAGCCGATGTCGATCGCGGTATGGATCCGCGTATCCGGCACGGCGGCCAGCAGGTCGCGCACGGGCCGCGTGCGTTCGTCTTCGAATCGCACGTACTGGTTGGCGTATTGATCGAGTGGGGTCGTCACGGTATGCCTCCTGGTCGGCGTGGACGGCGTCGGAATACCGACAGCCATCGATGCAGCGCATTCTGCGATCTCGCTGTTCTTCAGTAAAATGAATTTAATATCGTTATTGATTCATGTTTCTGATGAAAATCGATACGCTCGGTGTCCAGGCTTTCGTCGCGATCGCCGACGGCGGCAGCTTCAGGCAGGCGGCCGACACGCTGCACGTCACGCAAACGGCGATCACGCAACGGCTGCGCAAGCTCGAGTCGTTTCTCGGCGTCGCGCTGATCGAGCGCACGACACGCCGCACCACCCTCACCGAAATCGGCCGGCGTTTCCTGCCGCAGGCGCGCCGGCTGCTGAACGAGCTGTCGGATGCGCTGACCGAAATCCGCGAAACGGGCCTGAGCCAGCGCGGCGACGTGACGATCGCGTGCGTGCCGACGGTCGGCGTTCAGTATCTCCCTCGTATTCTGCGTGCGTTCTCCGGGCACCGGCCGCACGATCGCGTGAAGATCCTCGACCACGCGTCGGCGTCGGTATTGCAGGCCGTGCTGCGCCGCGAAGCGGAATTCGGGATCAGCATCGCGGGCGACCAGCACCCCGAACTCGTCAGCGTGCCCCTCACGCATGATCCGTACGTGCTCGTCTGCCGCGACGATCACCCGCTCGCGAAGCGTCGGCGGATCCGCTGGGCCGCGCTGCAGCCGCATCCGCTGATCTTCGCTGGCGAAGTGAGCGGCAATCGCGGGCTGCTCGAAGGTGCGCTGAAGACGAGCGGCGTGACGCTGCATTCGTTCTACGAAGTGCAGCGCAGTTCGACCGCGCTCGGACTCGTCGCCGAAGGCCTCGGCGCGGCCGTGGTGCCGAAGCTCGCGATCCAGAAGAACGCGTATCCGATGATCCGCACGATCGAGCTCGTCGAGCCGTCGGTGTCGCGCACGCTCGTGCTGGTCAAGCGCCGGGCCGCGCAGTTGTCGCCCGCGGCGCAGGCGCTGTACGACATGATCGTCGAGCGCGCGACGCCGGCGCGGTGACGTCAGGCAACGTCGTTCATAGCGTCTTGACCATGAACACACGCGCCGCCCCTTCCGGCACGCACGGCACTTCGCCGAACACCTCGTACCCGTGCTTCCGGTAGAAATCCGGCGCCTGGAACGTAATCGTGTACAGCACCGCGCGGGCACATCCGCGCCGCTTCGCCTCCGCTTCAGCCTCGCGCAGCAGCCGGCTGCCGAAGCCGCCGCCACGCAGCGATTCCGGCAGATAAAAGAGGTCGACGAAGAAGAGACCGAGCGAGGTTCGGCCGGTGAGCCCGCCCAGGACCTCGCCGGTCGCGGGATCGGTCACGTAGACGTCGAGCGCCGCCGTGTCGCTGCGGCCCGTCATCGCGTGGTTGAATTCGCCGAGCTTGCGGCTGATGAAATCGCGGGCAGCCGGTTGTTCGGTGTCGGTGAGCTGAAGGGAAACGGCGGGATGCGCGGTCATGGAATGGAGACGTGCGTGAATGAGCCGCCGAACGTGCAGGGTTCGCGGCGGGCGTCGCACGACTATAGCGCGTTCGCCCGCAGCGCGAGACTGTGCCGATCTTGACGAACATACAAACGACGGGCACATCCGGCACCCGCCGTTTCGTGACGCCGGGAGCCAATGCTTCTCGGGGCCGAACAGCCTCGACTATCCGCTGCCACGCCTGCCCGAAGGCGTATGTTCGGAATGCTGCCGCAGCGCCGCGAAAATGAGGTCCGCACTGACACCCCGCACATGAGCGACGCTGCCTCCATGAAGCTGTTTCGCGATTTGGCGCGCGCGTTGCCGCTGCCAACGCAATGGCCACGCACGACCGCGGAGCAGCGGCACGACGATCTGCGCGACTGGCATCGCGCGCGGCGAATCGAGCACACGGGCCCGTTGCGCCTCATCGCGCTCGTCGACGGCGCGCTGGACGATACGATGCTCGTTCGCAACCCGATCGTGGTCGCCGTGCCGCTGCTTGTCGGGGCATGGCGGGTTCATGCGGTGACTGCTGGTTACGGTCCTTATCGATAGATTTGCCGAACGATGTAGATGAAACTGACATCCCCGTCCCTTCGTTGCCCAACAAACACGACGGATCTATCGAATTCCATTTCCTGCCCGACCGAAAGATCGAAGCCAAATGGGTCGAGTACCCGACCGACCCACGCAACCCGAATACCACGAGCAACGCGTCGCCCGCGACGAACTGACTGACAGGAACATCGACATGCTGAATTTTCTTCGTCGCCTCATTCGTAATTCAATCGTCGTCGCGGTACTGCTGCTTGGCGGGGCATGGTGGGTGCATGCGCAGACCGCCAGCTACGGCCCCTATCGCGTCGTGGGCTTCAACTACACCGATCGCGGCGTCTACAATTTCGTCGTTGACGGATTCGGTGCCGGCACTGTGCACGCCCGTCAGTTCGGCGGCGGTGGAGGCATGGCCTGTTGCATGGAGGTGCTGCGCGACAAGAAGACCTGGCACCTCAAGGTCACATACGACCTGACGCCTGAAGAAGATGCCAGGAATCTGTCGCCGGAAATCTACGAGACGGACATTGCCATCCCGAAGCTGCCAACCAAACGCGACGGCTATATCGCGTTCCATTTCCTGCCCGACCGCAAGATCGAAGCCCAATGGGTCGGATACCCGACCGGTCCGCGCAACCCGAATACCACGAGTAACGCGTCGTCCACGACGAACTGAATGACAGGAACATCGACATGCTGAATTTTCTTCGCCGTCTCATTCGCAACCCGATCGCGATCTCCGTGATGCTGCTCGGTGGTGCGTGGTGGGTGCATGCGCAAACCACAGATTTCGGCCCGTACCGCGTCATCGGTTATAACTTCACCGATCGCAGTATCTACAGTTTCAAGATCGACGAATTTGGCGCAGGTAACGTGCGTGCGCACAAACCAGGCGGTGGCGGTGGAACCGTATGCTGTATGGATGTACCTCGGGGCAAGAAAACTTGGCACATCAAACTCAAGTACGAGCTGACTCAAGAACAATACAAAAACAACCTTCCCAACGACATCTTCGAGACGGACATTGCTATTCCGCCGCTTCCTGACAAGCACGGCGGATACATCGAATTCTATTTCTTGCCGAAACAGAAAATTGAAGCGCGATGGGCAGAACTGCCGACTGACCCTCACAATCCGAACTTGCAGTAACCGGGAGGAAAGCATGCCTAACGACACAATCCCCGCCCAGGGCGCCACGCCCGTGCAATCCAGCGCCAATGCCGGAGCATCGCGTGCCGCCCGGGCGGCCAGCGTCAGTACACAGCTTCCCGCCGAGCCTCCCAGCCCATGCTTTCGTTGCCACCAGGAAATCTATCAGTCCTTCTTCTTTGACGGCTTCGGACAAAGCCTCGACGACGATAACCCTTCGAATATCGCGCGCCTGTATAAGGCCCATATGGAAAGCGACAATTCAACCGGAATCTATCGAACATACTATGCAGGCATGGGCCGTGATTTACCCAACCAGACGGTCGGCACGCTCAAGAAGGCTGCAAGCGATAGTGGTGCCGCGTTACTCAAGGAAGCCAAAGGCAAAGGCATCGAAGATCCCGCCAAGAAAGTCGGGGTCGATATTGGCAAGCGTGTAATGGCCGATCGAGCCAATCAATCGATATTCGCACACGCCAAGTCATCGATACTCGACGCGATCAGCAATGCCCCCGACACCATAAAGAAATCCCTCAAGGAATCCTTCACAGTCAAAAAAATCGGCGCCGACCTTATTCCCGCCGGAATATCAACAGTGGCCGACTCAGTTCAGGCGATACGTGACACCGAATTCTCGGCTGCATATCTGGGTACTGGTTTCGACATCCGAGTCAGTCAGGCACTTGCCGACTTCGAAGCCAATGTCAAACGCGCAACAGACGGTGACCCTCGCGAGCTCAAGCGTATCCGCGTTTCGGTTTTCGGCTACGACAGAGGCGGCACCATCGCCCGGAAATTCGCGAACGAATTGATCGCCAAGGTATGCAAGCAGAAGAACGGTAACGTCACATACAAAGAAATCCCTGTTGAATTCGATTTCATGGGGCTATTCGATTGCGTCTCAACATCCTATGCAGACTCGATATTCACGAAGGCAGTCGCCCCTATTCTTGGTGTCGTGCCGGCCGCAGGAAAAGGCGTCAGCCTCAGCATTAAAGGGCTAAGTATATTTCTCAGCCTCTCCAAGCAAACGCTTGGCGAATACGATATCCAGAAGGAGTTCAAGTCAATCATCCACCACGTCGCAGCGACAGAGTTGCGCGTCTATAAGAATCTGGATTCACCAAGAAAATCTTCGGATCACGCGAATCTCCTGGAGATCGTCTATCCGGGAAGTCAGGCTGATGTGGGAGGCGGATTTCACGAAGGCGAGAATCACAAGTCGGCCGAGCTGGCACGCATATCGGCACGGCATATGCTCGATCGAGCATGGTCAGCCGGTGTACCGTTGCTGCCACTCGACAAGCTTCGGAAAACCGACCCGACGGTTGCTCGTGAGTTCGAGTTTCAGAAGACAGTCAGCGTCAACGGAAAGAACCTCACCGTCGACGATCTCTTCGCTGCCTACACGGCAATGCTGCCGAAATCGAATGGGCCACTCGAGACACATTTTCTCGAGCACCAGAAGCTGTTCGTGTCATGGGCACGTTACGTCCACGATCGCACCGCGCACGAAAGCACCGGCAACAGCCTGTTCATCAACACCGTGGACGCCGACGTCTACAACGCGGTCTTCCCGCACGGCGGCGGCTTGCCAAACTATGAGGGCCGGGACTGGTACTACAAGAGCCAGGATCCGAATTCCAAAGTCCCGCAGTTCACCTTCGGCGAACGCCGGACAGTCGACGACATCTCGGACAAGACCGTGCGCGCATTGGCCACCGCATGGGTGCACCCGCCAAAACTGTCACCGGAAGTCATCGCGTTCTTCGACAACTTCGTACACAACACGATCACGCCATTCAACAACGTGTCGCTCGGCGACGGGGTATTCATGCAACTGCGCGAAATCGAGGAGAAAGGCTGGGTCGCACGCCAGACCGACGCCGCGAAGGACTACGTGAAAAAAGTCCTCGGCAACGTATCGAAGAACATCAAGGATGCGCAGGACGAATACGTCAGGCAGGTCACGTCCGGCCAAATTCCGCACGGCGCGTCGATCGGCGACCTCTCCGGCGACTGAGCAGTACACACCACGCCAATCAGCAAGCCCGCCCGGCCGCACACGCGACCGGGCGCCAACCGCATCCGGCCCCGCGTCAGTTGTACCCGAGAATCGCCACCGCCGCGACGTCCGGCCGGTCGAGCGTATTCCCGACGAGCGACGTCATCGGCTCCTGCAGCACGGCCTGATACGAGGTCACGCGCGGCGCTTCCGGCGCGCCCTGCTCATCCGGTGCCGGTTCGTCGAACGCGGCATCGAAATCGCTGTAAAACCCCGGTTGCCTCTGCGAAAAAGTCATCTCCACTCCTTTACCTGTTTTGCCTGTTTATGTTTTCGATGTTCTAACCAACTTGCTTCAATGCCGCCGCCTGCACCGGCATGCCGTCGTGCGCCGCCTCCGATCGCGCCAGTTGCGCACGCGTGCGCCGCGTGATGTGAATCACCGCGAACACGACCGGCGCGATCAGCAGGCCTTCCGCCAGCTCGGGATCGACCGGCAGGTTCATCACGTGCAGCGCCTTGAACGCCGCCGTCGCGAGCGACAGCACGTAGTACGAAATGGCCGCCACCGACAGCCCTTCGACCGCGTGCTGCAAGTGAAGCTGATTGCGCGCGGTGCGCTCCATGCCCGCCAGCAGGCGCGTCACGTCCTTTTCCTGCGCGAGATTCACGCGCGTGCGCAGCAGGTCGACCGCCCGCGCGATCCGCGCGGCGATCTGCTCGTGGCGCGCCCACACGCTGCGGCAGGTTTCCATCGCCGGCGCGAAGCGCCGCTCCATGAACTCGGCGATCGTCGGCATCCCTTCGATGCGTTCCTCGCGCAATTCGTGGATGCGCGCCAGCACGAGCTTTTCGTACGCACGCGACGCGCTGAAACGTGCGCCCGATCCCGACAGCGATTCGACCCGCACCGCGAGATGCGTGAGTTTGACGAGCAGCGCCGTGTCGTCGCCGTCTGCGCCGCTCGCGTCCATCCGCTGCATCAATGCGTGCAGCGCCGCGTGGATCTCGTCGAGCTCGCGGCTCATCCGGCGCGCGACGGGCAACGCGAGCAGCGCCATCATCCGGTACGTCTCGATTTCATACAGGCGCTGCAGCAGCCGGCCGCCCTGCTCCTCGCGAAAATCCTCGTCGACCACGAGAAAACGCATGAAGCCGTCGTCACGCACATGCCAGTCGCAAAACACCTTGCCGCCGCCGAGCACGTTGCTGCCGACGAGCGCGGGGCCGTCGATCCAGCGGCGCAGGTCGCCGCAGACGAGCCGCGCGGCATCGCCCGTCAGCAGCTCCATGCGCACCGCGACGAAGCGGATGCCCGCGAGCCGCGCGAACCACGCAGCCGGAATGCCTTCAATCGCGAGATCGTCGAAATAGCCGGTGTCGCGACGCGGCGCGACGAACGTGAACGTCGAGAATTCGGTGTGCCGCTCCCACTTCAGATGCCAGCCGCACGGCGACTGCACCGCATAGTGGGTCGCGCCGTCCTGCGGCACGGCAATGCCGGTGTCACGGCACAGTGCGTGCAGCAGCGTTTCGTGGATATCGGGCTGGCCGTCCGCGTAGATCGCGTAGTGCGTGAGCGACACGGCTTCGGCGAGCCGCAGGAACGGCCGGGCATGCAATTCCGCGGCCAGCGCGGCGCGCAACGGATGATCCATCATTGGTACACCACTCTTCCTGTTCAACGCTGCGTGCCGGGCTCGCCGGCGTGTTGGCCGCACCGCATCGAACGATACGGCAGGCTCGATGCCACTATGGCAGACACACAGCAACAATAAAAACGCATAATGCTGATCGTTACGTTCAGTTTTCCTGATACCCATGAAGATGCTCGATCACGACGTGCTGGCCACCGTCGTCGCCGTCGCGGAAACCGGCAACATGACCCGCGCCGCCGAAGCGGTGAACCGCTCGCAGTCGGCCGTGAGCATGCAGATCAAGAGCCTGGAAGACGCGATCGGCCGGCCGCTGTTCGTGCGCAAGCCGCGCAGCATCGTGCTGACGCGCGAAGGCGAGGTGCTGCTGGGATTCGCCAGACGAATGCTGGCGCTGCGCGACGAGGCGTGGGCGGCCGTGGTGCGGCCGGAAGTGACCGGCAAGGTCGTGATCGGCGTGCCGGACGACTATGCGTCGTCGCTGCTGCCGTCGGTCCTGAAGAAATTCTCGGCGACCTACCCGAAGGTCGAGATCCAGGTGATGGGGCTGCCGAGCAGCGCGCTCGCGCCGCTGATCAAGGAAGGCACCGTCGATCTCGTGTGCGGCACGCGCATCAAGGGGCTGACCGGCGACTTCATCCGCCACGAGCCGATGGCATGGGCCGCGATGACGAACGGGCCGCGCGTGTGGGAAGAACGGCCGCTGCCGATCGCGGTGTTCATGCCGGGCAGCGTTGCGCGCGAGAACGCGATCCGCAGCCTCGAACGCGCGAAGGTGCCGTACCGCACCTCCTATGAAAGCCCGAGCCTGCTCGGGCTGCTCAGCATGGTCGAAGCCGGCCTCGCGGTCGCGCCGCTCGCGCGCTGCGCGATCCCCGCGCAGCTGTCGATGCTCGGCCGCTCACACGGGCTGCCCGATCTGCCGCCGCTCGAGCTGATCCTCGCGCGCAGCACGAAATCGAAGCGCCCGCCGTGCGACTTTCTCGCGGAGCAGTTGATGGAAGACCTTCAGCGGCAAACCGGGCAAACCGCCGACGCCTGAACCGCGGTCGGGCGCGCGCCGCCTGCACCGTCACGAACCGCCGGGCCGTGGATGGCCGGCCGCGAGCAGCGCCGCGTTGACGATGCCCGCCACCGTGTCGACGAGCGCTTCCAGCGTGTCGCCATGCACATGCCGCCCGGCAGGCGGAATGCATTCGATACGCCGGCCGCCCCATTGCGACCCGGCCGTCACCGACAGCGTCGCCCCGAACCGGTTGCCGTGCCGCCGGCCGAAGATGCCGACGCGCTGCTCGCCCAGGTACGCCTGCTCCGGAAGAAACAGCCGAATGTCGACCGCAACCTGGTCGGGATCGCCAGCGCGCGCGTTCGCATCGGCCGACGGCGCGAACGTCTTCGCGATGCGCAGCGTCACGTGCGAATCCCAGGCGGCCAGCGGTCCGCCAGCCGCGTCGACACGTTCGAGGTCGACCGACCACTGATGGCGATCCGGCAGCCGGATCGCCTGACGCAGCAGCACCTCCGCCGCGCGCACGGTCACCCGCAGCTGCATGGCAAGCTGCGTGCCCGACGGCAACGCCGCCACGCGCAAGCGGCCGCTTGCCGGACGCGTAGTCTGCACTTCTTCCATGAGGTGCATGGATCCTCCCTGTCGAGGGCCGGCGCCGCGTGCGACGCGGCGCACAAACGCTCGCCGCGACCGGCCCGCGGACAGCACGACGGACGGCGAATCGGCGGCAAACCGTAACGTACGAGCAATCAGCGTTCCCCGGCCTGACGATCCTGCGTCGCCACGCGCAGACGGCGGGCAACGGGACCGATCACGGCATCGACCTGCTGCGCGATCAGCATGTGCAGCGTGAAATCGAGATCCTCCGGCGCGATGTCGAATTCCACATGGATCACGTCGCGCACGGTACGCGCGCTGACCACATACACGCCGAGCGGGGAATGCAGCAGCGCCGCGAGCCGGGCGTGCGCGAGCGCGCCGGTGTCGGCCGTCAGCGTGACGGGCAACCGCAGGCGCGGGCGCGGCGGCGGGAGCGGGACGACGGTAGTGCACGCGCCGGCACGCGGCTGGCGGCTGACGATGTCGCACCCGGGTACGGGATGGATGAAGGTCATGGTGCGGACGGAGGGCGTCCTGGCTGTTGGACACATCCCGAGCTTAGAAGGCGCCGCATAAATACCGTGCAAAAAAACGGCTTTGCAGTGCAAAAAACGGCATGCCGGAAGAGCAGCACATACCGGTCGGGTTGCGCGGCGTGCGCCCCGTCAACGCTGACAGGACAATCGCCAACGATCCACCGATACACTTGTGCCACCGTGATGTCCGGCGTCCCCGATGCCGGACGGCGCTTTAATTGCACGCACGCTCCACCGCTTCCGGTTGGCCAGCCTGCATCGCACATGTCGCCCCGATCCCGATCCGATGGAGTCCTGCTTGAACCCCTGGCGCCCCACGCTGCCCGACGCCCAATCCGACACCGTGCGGCATTCACGCGACACGTTCCCGGCCGCGCGGCCGGCTCGCGCGCAACCGGGCCAGCCGCAATGAGCGCCGGGCCGCGCAATGCCCGGATCGACGTGCTGCGCGGCGTGTCGATCCTGCTCGTCCTGCTGCATCACTTCAACATCCCGTATTCGCTGCGCGACACGTCCGTCGCGCGCATGTTCGGCTGGGACGCGGTGCACGCGGTGGTCCGCAACGGCAACTATGGCGTGACGATGTTCTTCGTGATCTCCGGCTACCTGATCACGTCGAATGCGCGCCGCCGCTGGGGCAGCCTCGGCGCGGTGGACGTGCGCGCGTTCTACGTGTCGCGCATCGCGCGCATCGTCCCGTGCCTGCTCCTGCTGCTCGCGCTTGTCAACGGGCTGGCGGCAACCGGCGTGCCGATCTTCGCGAACCACGCGCCGCAGGGTGTCGCCGTGTCGTTCTGGCTCGTCAATCTCGCATCGCTGACGTTCTGGATGAACGTGTTGATCGGCACGTATGGATGGGTCAATTACGCGCTCGGCGTGCTGTGGTCGCTGTCGGTCGAAGAGATGTTCTACCTGTCGTTTCCGCTGCTGTGCATCGCCCTGCGCCGCGACGCGCGACTGTTCGCGTTCTGGGTGGCGGTCGTCGCGATCGGGCCCGTGTACCGCTTCACGCATGCGAGCGACGAAGGCGGGTTTCTGTATGCGTATTTCGCGTGCTTCGACGGAATCGCGATCGGCTGCTGCACTGCGGTGCTGGCCGGACGCGCCGGCTGGCAGCGGCTCGCGGCCGCGCCCGTGCAATGGCTGACCGCGATCGCGATGACCGTGCTCTATCTCGCGTGGCCAATCGCCCAGAGCCATGTGATCGGCGTATCCGCGATGGCGCTCGGCACAGCCGTGCTGCTGATCGGCGCGCATGCCCGCGGTGAGCGAGCACCGGGCCGCGCGCTCGCGCCGCTGCGCTGGAGCGGCCGGCTCAGCTACGAGTTGTACCTGTTTCACCTGATCGCGCTCGGCGCGCTGCGCACGGTGTGGCCGCCCGCCACCATGCACGGCAACGGCAAGCTCGTGCTGCTCGTCGCGTATCTGGTGTTGTCGGCCGGATTGAGCGCGGCCGTCGCGCGCGGCTACGCGACGCCGCTCGACCGCATCATCCGGCGGGCCGCGTCGCGGCCTGCGGCGCGCGTGCCGGACGCCGCGACATGAGCCGCGGCCGACGGCATCCGCAGGGTCGATGAAAGGAAGCGCGGCACGATGTGGGCATCACGCCGCCTGTCCGATCGCGGTCCGGCGCATCGTGACGATGCGCGCGGGCGGAATATTTGCCCACACGATCCGGCTGGCGTCGGCAACAAATGCCGGATCGCGCAGCGGGTGACGCTCGGGCACGCGCAAATCGTAGGTGAACTGGATCATCACGCCGTCGACTGACAGCACGCGCTCGCACTGCCCGACGATCGCCGTCACGTCCTGGCGCGGCAGCGTGCGCAGCGGCAAGCAGGACACGATCGCATCGACCGCCGCGTCGGACGGCAGCAGCCGCTCGAGCTGTCGCGCGTCGCCCGACACGATCGAGATACCGGGGAAGCGGCGTCGCAGGTGCTGCACGAACGCCGGCGACCGCTCGACCACCACGAGGCGCCGTGGCGCGACGCCGCGTTCGAGCAACGCGGCGGTGATCGCGCCGGTGCCACCGCCGAGCTCGACGACGAGCCCGTCGCCGTCCGGCACGGCATCGGCCATCTCGCGCGCCAGATGCCGCGAACTCGGGCACAACGCGCCCACCGCGGCCGGGCGGCCGACCCACTCGCGCACGAACAGTGCCGAGACACGCAACGCGTTCGGCCAGATCATCGGCCAACCTTGCGCGGTTGCGCTTTCAGCTTCGACGTGCCAATGACTGCCTGCAACTGGGCTACGACGACACGGGGCTCTTTCACGTGCATCCTCCTGAACAAATCGGTCCGCCGCGCTCGCGCGGCGATCAATCGATTCTAGGAAATGCAAACTTAAGGCGACGTGAAGATTGTCCCTGATTGCGTCATCGATGCGGGCCGTGCAACCGACGGCTGCCCGATCAGCGGTCGACGCGCTGCTGAAGCTGCGCGGGATACCGCTCGCCGACGATCGTGATCTGGCGCAGCGCCGTCTCGATCGCCGACAGTTCGTCGGTCGTCAGCACCACCGCGGCCGCGCCCACGTTTTCGTCGAGCCGATGCAGCTTCGTCGTGCCCGGAATCGGCACGATCCACGGCTTGCGGGCCAGCAGCCACGCGAGCGCGATCTGCGCGCGCGTCACGCCCTTGTCGGCCGCGATCCGGCCGAGCAGGTCGACGAGGCCCGCGTTGGCCCTGCGGTTTTCTTCCGAGAAGCGCGGCACGATATTGCGGAAGTCGGTCACATCGAACGTCGTGCTCGCATCGATCGCCCCCGTCAGGAAACCCTTGCCGAGCGGGCTGAACGCCACGAAGCCGATGCCGAGCTCCTCGAGCGTCGGCAGGATGCGCTCCTCCGACTCGCGCCACCACAGCGAATATTCGCTTTGTAGCGCCGCGACGGGCTGCACCGCGTGCGCGCGGCGAATCGTCTGCTCACCGGCTTCCGACAGCCCGAAGTGCGCGACCTTGCCTTCGCCGATCAGATCCTTGACGGTGCCCGCGACGTCCTCGATCGGCACGTTCGGATCGACGCGATGCTGATAGAACAGATCGATGCGGTCGACCTTCAGCCGCTTGAGCGCTGCGTCGGCCACCGCGCGGATCTGCGACGGCCGGCTGTCGACGCCCTTCATCGGCTCGCCATTCTCGAAACCGAACTTGGTGGCGATCACGACCTGATCGCGAAACGGCGCCACCGCCTCGCCCACCAGTTCCTCGTTGACAAACGGGCCGTACGCTTCGGCCGTATCGAAGAAGGTCACGCCACGTTCGAACGCCGCGCGAATCAGCGCGACGCCGCTCGCCTTGTCGGTGGCCGGACCGTAGCCATAACTCAATCCCATGCAGCCGAGCCCGATTGCCGAGACTTCGAGGCCGCTCTTTCCAAGCATGCGCTTTTGCATGACTTTCTCCTGCTGAAAGGTGAAGACGATTGACGGGATGCCCGAGGAAGCGAGTGTAGGTTGATGGATACGTCTCAACAATCGGCGTACCATTTCATACATTACTGAGGGAATTTCATTAATGCTGCGCACTGGCCTCGGCGAACTCACGACCTTCATCACGATCGCGGAACAGCGCAGCTTCAGCGGCGCGGCCCGCATCCTCGGCGTGTCGCCGTCGGCGCTGAGCCATGCGATCCGTCATCTCGAGGCGCGGCTCGGCGTGCGCCTGTTCAACCGCACGACCCGCTCCGTCGCGCTGACCGAAGCCGGCGAACAGTTGCTGCTGCGCGTGCGGCCCGCCGTCGCCGATCTCGAGGACGCGATGAACGACGCCGCGACCGCCCGCAACCGGCCGTCCGGCCAGATCCGGATCAGCGCGTCGGAATCCGCGTCGCGCCCGCTGATCCGGCATGTGCTGCCCGGCTTCGTCGCGCGCTATCCGGACATTCACGTGGAGTTCGTCGTCGATTCGCGGCTGATCGACATCGTCGAACACGGCTTCGACGCCGGCATCCGCGTGCGGGAGGACGTGCCGCGCGACATGATCGCCGTGCGGTTCGGCGACGCTGTCCGCTTCGTCGCGGTGGCGTCGCCCGACTACCTGGCGCGGCACCCCGCGCCGGACACGCCGCAGGACCTCACGCGCCACCGGTGCATCCGGTTCCGCTTCGAAAGCGGCGCGCTCTATCGATGGGACCTGATGCGCGACGGGAAGCGCGTGAGCGTCGACGTCGACGGGCCGATGACGCTCGGTAACCTGAGCCTGATGGTCGACGCGGCGCTCGCCGGCATCGGCATCGCATGGGTCACGCACGCGCGGGTCGCCGAGCATCTGGCCGACGGCCGGCTCGTGCGCGTGTTGCCCGAATGGGCGCAGACGTTCGACAGCCTGTGCCTCTACTATCCGGCGAACCGGCATCCGCCGGCCGCCCTGCGGCTGTTCGTCGAAGCCGTGCGCGAATGGACGGCTGCCGGAGGTAACGCGTCGGACAACTGACGGTTCGCCCCGCTCCGCCACTTCACCGCAGGTTGGTCCTCGCCAGCTCGACGATCTCGTCGCCGCGCCCGCTCAGGATCGCGCGCAGCATGAACAGGCTGAAGCCCTTCGCATGCGCGATCTCGATCTTCGGCGGCATCGCCAGTTCGTACTTCGACGTGACGACGTCGACGACCGCCGGCCCGTCATGCGCGAACGCCGTGCGCAATGCCTGCTCGACGTTCTCCGAATGTTCGACGCGCACGCTGAAGATGCCCGCGCCCTTCGCGATCGCCGCGAAGTCGGTCGGGCTCAGGTCGACGTTCGTGTCGAGATAGCCGGCCGCCTTCAATTCCATCGACACGAAGCCGAGCAGGCTATTGTTGTAGACGACGATCTTGATCGGCAGGTTGAGCTGGCGCGCGGTCAGCAGATCGCCGAGCAGCATCGACAGCCCGCCGTCGCCCGACAGCGACACGACCTGCCGCCCCGGATGCGCGCCCTGTGCGCCGAGCGCCTGCGGCATCGCGTTCGCCATCGAGCCGTGGTTGAAGGAGCCGTGCAGCTGGCGCTTGCCGTTCATCGTCAGGTAGCGCGCGGCCCACAGCGTCGGCGTGCCGACGTCGGCCGTGAAGATCGCGTCGTCGGCCGCGACGTCGTCGACGATCTTCGTCAGGTATTGCGGATGAATCGCGCGGCCCGGCGGCTCGGCCACCGCGAGATCGTCGAGCCCCTTGCGCGCGGCCGCGTAGTGCTTCAGCGCGTTCTCGAGGAAGCGCCGCTGCGTCTTGCGCGTGAGGCGCGGCAGCAGCGCAGCGATCGTTTCCTTCACCGTGCCGACGAGCCCCAACGCAAGCGGCGCACGGTGCCCGAGCTGCGAGCCTTTGCAGTCGATCTGCGCGATCTTCGCGTTGGTCGGATAGAACGGCCGGTAAGGGAAGTCCGTGCCGAGCATCAGCAGCGTGTCGCACGATTCCATCGCGTGATAGCCCGAGCTGAAGCCGATCAACCCCGTCATCCCGACGTCGAACGGGTTGTCCCATTCGACGAACTGCTTGCCGCGCAGCGCATGCACGACCGGCGCGCCGAGCGTGTCGGCCAGCGCGACCACTTCGTCGTGCGCGCCCTGCGTGCCGCTGCCGCACAGCAGCGTGACCGCATCCGACGCGTCGAGCAGCGCCGCGAGCCGGTCGAGATCGGCGTCGGCCGGCAGGATCGACGGCGGCGCCGAGCCGCTCCACGCGGGCGCCTCTTCCGGGCCGTCGCCGAGCGCGATGTCGCCCGGCAGCACGATCACCGCGACGCCGCGTTCCTCGATCGCGGTGCGCATCGCGCGCGCGAGCACGCGCGGGAACTGCGATGCGTTGGTCACGAGTTCCGCGAAATGACTGCACTCGCGGAACAGCTCCTGCGGATGGGTTTCCTGGAAGTAGCCGAGGCCGATCTCGGTCGACGGGATGTGCGCGGCGATCGCCAGCACCGGCTGGTGATTGCGATGGCAGTCGTAGAGACCGTTGATCAGGTGCAGGTTGCCGGGGCCGCAGCTGCCCGCGCACACCGCGAGCCGGCCGGTCGACGCGGCATCGGCGCCGGCCGCGAACGCGGCGCTTTCCTCGTGCCGCGTATGCATCCAGCGGATCGAGCCGATCTGGCTCAGGCTGAACGACAGCCCGTTCAGGCTGTCGCCCGTCACACCCCAGATCCGCTCGACGCCCGCTGCCGCCAGCGTCTTCGCCAGGTATTCCGCCATCGTCTGTCTAGCCATCATGCCCTCGCTCATTGATCGGTCGTTACACGATTGATCCGGCTACGGCAGCCGCCGTCGCCGCTGACGGGACGAGCATACGCGATCGTGCCGCGCGGCGTCGTGACGATGCGAGGATCACGCGCGGCGACGCAGCGGCTAACGGGCGCGGCAACGCAGAGCGCGGCACGCCAGTCGTTTTCTCGACGGAGCTGCCCTGCGAGGCCGCGCGTTCCCGGCCCGCATGCCGTCAACGCAGCCTGCACGGCCGACCCCATCGCGATGCGCTACACCGGAAGCGCGTGCGTGGACAGAATCTCCTTGAGCACCATGAACGAACGCACCTGCCGCACGCCGGGCAGGTACAGCAGTTGTTCCGCGTGCAAGCGGTTGAAGCTCTCGTTGTCGCGCGTGCGGACCAGCATGAAGTAGTCGAATTCGCCGGTTACCACGTGACATTCGACACACCCCGACACCTTCTGCGCGGCCTTCTCGAATTCGGCGAACGCCTCCGGCGTCGAACGATCGAGTACGAAGCCGATCACGACCAGCATCCCGGCACCCAGCGGCTTCGGGTCGAGCAGCGCGACGATGCCGCGAATCAGCCCCATCTCCTTCAACCGTTCGACGCGCCGCAGGCACGCCGGCGCGCTCAGCTTCACCTTCGCGGCGAGGCTCACGTTCGAGATCGACGCGTCCTGCTGCAACTGCCGCAGGATCGCGCGGTCGATGCGGTCGAGCACCGGCGCGGCGGCGGCCGGCAAGGCACTGCCACGATCTAATTTCATTGCGTCTCCTGGACTTTTTACGAACGAAAATTATCTATCCGATCCTCATCTCATCGACAACGTAGGCCTTCGTTATTAATTTCGCAAGCTCATTTCGCGCCGTCCTGCCTATCATTTTCCATTGGGACACGGCGTGCCGGCCGCCCCCGTCCGATGCGAATTCCCGCCCACAGCCTTTCGGAGCTTGTCGATGAACCTGCAACGTTTCCCCCGCTATCCGCTCACGTTCGGCCCGACGCCGATCCAGCCGCTCAGGCGTCTGAGCGCGCACCTCGGCGGCAAGGTCGAGCTGTATGCGAAGCGCGAGGACTGCAACAGCGGCCTCGCTTTCGGCGGCAACAAGACGCGCAAGCTCGAATACCTCGTCCCCGACGCGCTCGCGCAAGGCGCCGACACGCTCGTGTCGATCGGCGGCATTCAATCGAACCAGACACGCCAGGTCGCGGCCGTCGCCGCGCATCTCGGGATGAAGTGCGTGCTCGTGCAGGAGCACTGGGTCAACTACGAGGATCCGGTGTACGACCGCGTCGGGAACATCCAGCTGTCACGAATGATGGGCGCCGACGTGCGGCTCGTTGCCGACGGTTTCGACATCGGCATTCGCCGCAGCTGGGAAGAAGCGATGGAGAGCGTGCGGCAGGCGGGCGGCAAGCCGTATCCGATTCCGGCCGGGTGTTCCGAGCATCCGCTCGGCGGACTCGGGTTCGTCGGCTTCGCGGAAGAAGTGCGCGAGCAGGAAGCACAACTTGGCTTCAAGTTCGATTACATCGTGGTCTGCTCGGTCACGGGCAGCACGCAGGCGGGGATGGTCGTCGGCTTCGCGGCCGACGGACGCGCGGACCGCGTGATCGGCATCGACGCGTCGGCAACGCCCGAGCGCACGCGTGAACAGATCACGCGCATCGCGCGGCACACAGCCGAGCTGGTCGGGCTGGGGCGCGATATCGAGGAGAAGGACGTGGTGCTCGATACGCGCTATGCCGGGCCGGAATACGGACTGCCGAACGATGGCACGCTGGAGGCGATTCGTCTGTGTGCGCGGCTGGAAGGCATGCTGACCGATCCCGTCTATGAAGGGAAATCGATGCACGGGATGATCGACCACGTGCGGCGCGGGGAATTCGAGCCGGGGTCGAAGGTGCTGTATGCGCACCTAGGCGGGGTGCCGGCGTTGAGTGCATATAGCGGGATTTTTCGGGAAGGTTGATCGCGCGATGCGGCACGCCGGGGAGGCATGCGCGAAGTCGGCGCCGCCTCGCCTGTGTGCCGCCTCTTGCCGATTCCCACTGGACGGCCGCTTCGATCCGACCAGGCCGTCGTTCTCACGCGCGTGCCGCACAGACGGGCACGCACGCCGCGATGCACCGGATGCACCCAGTTCGACCAGTGCTGCACGTCAGGACATGCAGCGCCGGCCCGGAACGTCAGTTGACCTGCAATTGACCACCGCGGCCAAGGCCGCCCTTGACGTCCTGCGCCTTGTAGCTGCGCAGCGCGACGACCATCTTGTTCCACGCGTCGATAAACGCGACGACCGTCGCCTTGCCTTCCGGCGTCGTCGAGAAGCCGGCGAGACCGCCGCCCACGCCACCGCCCAGGCCGCCCAGCGCCGCGCCGTAGTTGGTCGCCGTCGAGCTGCCTTCCGACGCCGCGATCTGCACGGCCGAGCGCACGTCGAACAGCGTCAGCGTCACGACCGACGCCTTCGTCTGCAGATGCCCGGCCACCGCCGCGACCGCGCTGTTGCCGATCAGCCCGCCGATCATGCTGCCGATGCCGCCGATCGGCGAATCGTTGATCACGATCTGCGGCTCCATATAGTAGTCGGCCGCGACGCGCTGGCCCTTCTGCTGCTTCGAACCCGCACGGTATTCGCCCGAGTTGCGCTGCAGCTGCGTGATGCGCGACAGGCGCGCATCGCTCTTCTGGTTGCCGATCGACGTGATCACGAAGCAGTTCGACTGCTGGACGGCCAGGCGCAACAGCGGGTCGATGCTCGTCACCTTGGTCGCGCTGCCGAACGGGCCCCACCAGTCGGCATTGCGGCCGTCGTCGACCGCGATCGTACCGAGCGGCGACGCGCAGCGCTGCAGTTGCGAATCCGCACCGGCGCTCGCGCCGCCCGCGGCAGCGCCCGTGACGCCGGCGTTCTGGCCGCCGGGCGTCACCATGCCGCCGCAGCCGGCGACGGACGCGCAAAGCGCTGCAACCAGCGCACCTTGAGTGAGACGTTGGGAAAGGATGGTCTTCATGTCGTTGTCGATCGATAGAGTCGTTGTTCGGCTTATGTGTTCGTGCGAACTTTGATAAGCCCCCCGGCGTGGCGCGCGATGGTGGTCTCCCCGCAGCCGCCTCCGTTGCTTTCGGCCCGGTCAGTAGTACCAGTACGTCTGATGCCAGACGCCGTAGTACGGATAGCCCGAGTACCAGTAGCCGTAATAGACGTCACGCCATTGCGTGCGCCATTTCCAGTCGTCCTCGTCTTCTTTCTTCGCCTTGCGGGCGAGCTCGAGCAGCTTTTTCGACTCCTTGTCGCCGCGGCCCGCGGCGATCGACAGCCACTTGTCCGCTTCGCGCGGATCGGAGCCCATCTCCTCGAGGCCGAACAGGTAGAAACTGCCGAGCGCCTTCTGCGCGTTCAGGTCGCCGCGCTCGGCGGCATCGCGCATCCACTTGAGTGCCTGGTAGCTGTCCTGGCGCACGCCATCGCCGCGGAAATAACGCAGGCCGAGGTCATAGGCGGCCTTCGGCTGCGTCTTCGCGGCCTGCTTCAACGAAACGATGCGCGGATCCTCGCGATCGTCGGAATCGTCCCTCTTTTGATAGGAGACCTGATCTTTTGGGCGATCGGAACACCCGGTGTCATCGCAGATCCGCACCGTGTTGCTGGTGGCGGACGGATCCTGCGCGCACGCGGCCAACAACAACAGCAGCCCCGGTGCCAGAAAACGGCGAACCATTTTTACTTTTCCCTCGATTTATTTGCGCCGCACTGCTTCGCGCTATTTCACCCCCGCGAGCGCGTACCCGGCTCGCGCGCGGCGGGGCGAATACAATTCACCCACGCCGACACGCGGTCCAAGGCTCTCTCAGGCTCTCTTCGTATCGTTCAGTCACGCGCTGGCTGCCGCTTTTCGCTGGGCCGATCGTTGTCGACACCGGCGCCCAACCTGACGCGGCAAACAATAGTGACGTGGTGAGCAATAATAATGGAGAAAAATGGCATGTCAAGGTGATTCGTGATTTCAAAGTTTGCGTATCGCGTCACTTTTGAATATGCTCTTCGTCGCTAAAACCAGGAGACCCCGTCGAGATGTCCAATAGCGAGCAGGCCAATGCCGATCTCATTACCGCAACCAAGGTGCGCGATCTGCTGACGCGCAACGGAATTCCGCCGCGCAGTCACAACACGACGATCGCGAACGTGCTGGGCCTCAGCTTCTCGGTCGTCACGCGCAAGATGAAAGGCCTGATCCCGTGGAACCTGTCGCAGTTGCAGGACATCGCGACGCACTTCGGCGTGCCGCCCGCGATCCTGCTCGACGACAAGGGCACACAGCCGGCCGCCGCCGAGATGATCGACGCGACGCTCGTGATCGAGTCGCGCCGTTTCCGCTGCCGCGCGGCGATCTCGGCGAAGGCCAGCAGCCAGGCCGAAACGGATTTCGTCGCGTTGCAGTGGCAGGGCGAATGGATCGTCACCGAACGCCAGCACGCGCGCGAAGGCCGCCTCTATCCGGTCGACGTCATCGAACTGCGCTCGAGCCAGCCGACCGTGTACGCGGCGCGGATCGCGGTGGTCGACGATTCGCGGGACGTCGCCGAGACCGTGTGCGAATACTTCATCGAAAAAGGCGTGAACGCGATTCCGTACCATGACGGCGCGTCGTTCCGCAAGGCGCTGGAAGTCGAGGATTTCGACGGCTACATCCTCGACTGGATGCTCGGCGACCAGACGGCCGCCGAGCTCGTGCGCGGCATCCGCTCGAGCGAGAACGGCGGCGCGCCGATCTTCCTGCTGACCGGCAAGATCTCCACCGGCGAGGCGAGCGAGGACGAGATCGCGCACATCGTGTCGCACTACAACGCGCGCTGCGAGGAAAAGCCGGTGCGCCTGCCGATCCTGTTCGCCGAAGTCGCGCGCGAACTGAAGATCACGCAGCCGGTGGCCACGGCCGCCGCCGCGAGCTGAGACCACGACGAGAACCGGCCACCACACGAACACGAAAAAGGGAAACACATGCGAATTTCGACCCTCTGGATCAAGACCCTGATCACGGCCGGCCTGCTCGGCATGGCCGCCGCGAGCTGGGCCGCGTCGTTCACGTTCACCGTCGACGGCAAGATCGGCCGCAGCAACCAGCCCGGCAAGACGACGTTCGTCTTTACCGAGCAGGCGCTGATGGCGCTGCCGCAGCACACGATCGTCACGTCGACGAGCTGGACACCGAAAGCGACCTTCACCGGCCCGCGCCTGTCCGACGTGCTGAAGACCGTCGACGCGCACGGCACGCAGATCGAGTTCCGCTGCATCGACGAATACACGTTCACGATCCCCGTATCGGACGCCGACAAGTACGGCGTGATCCTCGCACGCACGATGAACGGCAAGGTACTCGGCAACGACAACTACGGCCCGCTGTGGATCATGTATCCGCGCGACCAGTATCCCGACGAGCTGAAGACGCCGCTCGGCGAAGCCAAGTTCGCATGGCAGATCATCGGCCTGACCGTGAAGTAAACGCGCGACATGATGCGCGGGCGGTGGAAGAACAGAAAGATCATCCTCATCCTGGGATCGTTGTGGATCCTGGGATTCGCCGCATGGGCATTCCTGCTGTGGGACCTGCTCGCGACCTCGGTCAACGAGGGCGTGCTGGAAGGACCGCGCGAAGGCGTGTTCTGGACGGCCGCGCAATACCGGAACGCCTACACGCGCTTCGACCGCCAGCTGATCCTCTACTCGACGCACGTGGACGACGACTTCGACCACGTGCAGATGCAGCTCGACAGCCTGTCGGTGTCGTTCGGGTTCCTGCAGCGGCCGTCTGAAGTGTCCGAATACTGGCTGCGCATCCCGCGCGCGCGCGCGGAAATCGCGGTGCTCGGCGCATTCATGGCGCGCCTGAAGCACGACGTGCCGCTGCTGCGCGACGCACCGAACGATGCGCCGCACGTGATCGACGACGTCAACGCGTACTGGCCGAAGGTCAACGGCCTTGCGAACTACTTCCGCGCGATCGAGATGGCGCAGCGCGATTTCACGTTCCATCAGCTGAAGGAAAAGCAGCGGGCGATCGTGTCGCTCGGCATCATCCTCGGCGTGATCCTGTGCGCGCTGTTCCTGCTGCTGTTCTATACGATGCGCACGCGCGACGACCTGCTCGAACGACAGGACGCCGCGCTCGATGCGGAGCGCAAGGCATCCGATCGCGCGTTCGAGATGATCGAGGCGAAGAACGCGTTCCTCGGGATGGTCAGCCATGAACTGCGCACGCCGCTGCAGGCGATCTGCGGTTCGATCGAGATCCTGCTCGCGCGGCCGCAGTCCGACGCCAACCTGAAGACGATCCGGCGGCTGCAGAATTCCGCGTCGTCGCTCGAAGCGCTGGTCAAGGACCTCACCGATTACATCAAGCTGCGCTCGACCAAGCGCCTCGCCGAAACCGAAACGGTCGGCATGGCGTCGCTGCTCGCCGAGGTGCTCGATCCGCTGCGCGCGAAGATCGCGACCAAGCGGATCGCCGTCGCGCAGCGCGTCGAGCCGCACGACCTCGCGATCCGCTCCGATCGCAAGCTGTTGCGTCAGGTGCTGTCGAACCTGATCGAGAATTCGGTGAAATACACCGTCGGCGGATCGATCGACGTATCGATCATGCTCGTCGACGCGCCGGCCGGCCGGCAACTGAAACTCGCCGTGCGGGACACGGGCGCCGGTATCGCGAAGCAGCATCTGTCGAAGATCTTCGAGCCGTTCTACCGCGCGAACGACGCGGTCGGCCTGCACGTGGACGGAATCGGGATGGGGCTCGCGGTCGTGCGCGAGATCGTGACGACGCTGCGCGGCCACGTGGACGTGCGCAGCGTCGTCGGCGAAGGCAGCGAGTTCGTCGTGACGCTGCCGGCCGAGGTGCCGGATGCCGGCGAAACGACCGGCGACGCACCCGCGTGGCCGGCCGCCGCCGCGCATCGCAACCGCCGCGCGCTCGTGGTCGACGACAACGACAACGCGCGCGAAACGCTCGGCGCGATGCTCTCGGCGCTCGGCCTCGACGTCGACCTGTGCGGCACCGGGCAGGAAGGCATCGCCCGTTTCGGCGATATGCATTACGACCTCGTCGTGCTCGATCTCGAACTGCCGGACGTGAGTGGCTTCGAAGTCGCGCGCCGCATCCGGATGGCGGCGCAACCGGACGACGACGGAAAGTTTCCGTCCATTCTCGGTGTCAGCGCATACGAATCGGCCGCGCTGCGCGAGAACCAGCAGGTGTTCGACGCATTCCTGCCGAAGCCCGTTCACCTGCGCGAACTTGGCGCACTCCTCGAGAAGCTGCTCGGCTGAGCGTGGCCGCGGTGCGTGACGGGCAGGCCTTCCAGCGGCCCGTTGCGCGTTTCCCGCTTACTCGCCGATCAAATGCAGCACGATGTCACGCCGATGCGCGGCGCGACGATGCTCGAACAGATAGATGCCCTGCCACGTGCCGAGGACCATGCGTCCGTGCTCGACCGGGATCGACAGCTGCACTTGCGTAAGCGCCGTGCGCAGATGGGCGGGCATGTCGTCGGGGCCTTCCGTGTCGTGCTCGTAGCGCGTGTCGTCTTCGGGTGCGAGCGTCGCGAAGTAACGTTCGAGATCGCGCTGCACGGACGGATCCGCATTCTCCTGGATCAGCAGCGACGCGGACGTATGGCGGCAGAACACGGTCAGCAGCCCGGTGCGGATGGCCTGCTGATCGACGAATGCGCGCACTTGCGGCGTGAACTCGACGAGGCCGCTGCCGCGCGCGTCGACACCGATATGCGTGATGGCCTGTTGCATGACGACGACCTCAGGCGAGCGCGGCGAAGCCGTCGGCCTCGATCTGCCTGGCATCGGCGGGGCGCACGACGCGCGCGACTTCGACCCCGTCGCGCAGGAATACCAGCGTCGGCCACAGCTTCACGCCGAACGAACGGCCGAGCGGCCGACCCGGACCATCCTCGATCTTCAGGTGCCGCACGGCCGGATGCGCGGAGAACGACGCGACGATCGCAGGCTGCGCGCCCGCGCAGATTCCGCACCAGTTCGCGCCGAATTCGATGACGGTCGCACCGGCCAGTGCGTCGACTTCCGCGCGCGTCGGCGCGTTGGCTGTGTAGCGTTGCTCGATATCCATCGGGCCCTCGTGTGCAATTGCGGAACGTGGCCGCGGCGCGCCGGCGTGGGCGGCACATGCGACCTTCGATTTCCTACTCTAGCGGAAAAGCACGCGCGATGCCGAGGGCGCCCGCGCCGTGCGAATGACATGACAAGAATCGGAGCGCCGCGCGGCGGCGGCGCGATCAGCATGCGAACTGATCCCGTCAACGAAGGAACGACCATGAACGCTGCGCATCGCATCACTGAACCGAACATCCTCTATTTCGGCACGCCAGTCGTGCTGATCAGCACGCGGAATCCGGACGGCACGGCCAATCTTGCGCCGATGTCGTCCGCGTTCTGGCTCGGCTGGCGCTGCATGCTCGGGCTCGCCGCCAGCTCGCAGACCACGCACAACCTGATGCGCACCGGCGAATGCGTGCTGAACCTGCCGTCGGCGGCGCAGGCGCAGGCCGTCGACCGCATCGCGCGCACGACGGGCACGCATCCGGTGCCCCAGTCGAAGCAGGCACGCGGCTACGTGTACGAACCGGACAAGTTCGGCACCGCCGGGCTCACCGAAACGGCCTCGCAGACCATCGCACCGCCGCGCGCGCTCGAATGTCCGGTGCATCTGGAAGCGGTGGTCGCCGCCACGCACGGCATCGGCGACGAAGCGCCCGACCTGCGCGGCCACATCCGCGTGTTCGAGGTGCGCATCCAGCGCGTTCACGTACATCCCGACCTGCTGATGGACGGTCATCCGGACCGCATCGATCCGGACAAATGGTCGCCGCTGATCATGAGTTTTCAGAAGTTCTATGGCCTCGCGCCGCATCAGGTGCATGCGTCACGGCTCGCCGAGATTCCGGAGCGCGCCTATCGCAGCCCCGACATCGACCGCGCGCGCGAAGCGCGCATGTCGATCGGATAAGATACTGGCCGATTGACCCATGACCGAACCGACGGAGTGTTTCAGTGATTCAACCGACCCAAGTATTCAAGGACAACCTCGCGCAACTGCCGGCCATCGAAGGCGTCGCGCGCATCGATCTCGTCGGCGCGAACGGCGACGTGGTCGCCAGCATCGAGAATCAGCCGGGCAAGCAGGGCTCGCTCGCGGTGTACAACTACCTGAAGCAGGTATTCGGCACGCTCGACGCGAAGGCCGCCGAGCACGGCCTCGCCGTGTTCGCGGAGCACACCGCCGACGCGCGTAACCGCCCGGGCGCACACCCGAACGTCGATCGTCTGCTGGCGATCGTCGACGGCGGCGAGGCGCTGCGGATCGACGTGGTCGCGAAGGCTTGAATGCCTGGCGACGGGCACGCACGCAAACGGTCGATGCCCGCTCTTTCCCGAAGACCCTCCACATGCGTCGCATGACTGTCCAGCCGATTGCCCGTCGCGTCGCATCGATCGCCGCCCTCGCGTGTGTCGCGCTCGGCGGCGCGGCGTCCGCCGAGACGCTGCGCACGGCTTCCGATATCGCCGGCGCGTCCCTGGTTCCGCTCGGCGCGCTGCCGCACTCGCCGGAGAACGGCACGCTCGACGCGTTCTGTGCGCAATATCGTGCGAAGACCGCAACCGCGGCCGGCCGCGACGTAGCGAAGCTCGGCTGGATCGTGACGTCGGAAGCGCCGCTCGGCCGCTACACGGTCGTCACGTTCGCGAGCGGTTTCAAGCCGGGCACAAGCGCGATCTGTTACGCGCGCAACGCAAATGTCGGCGTCTTCGACGGCACGACGCTCGTCGCGCTCGGCTATACGGCACGCTCGGCCGGCTGGCAGCTCGGCTCGGTCGAGTTGCTGGAAAGCGGCGCGCTGCTCGTCTGGGGTGGCGATGGCCCGTCGGCGCCCGTCGGCGAGTTGCGCGAAGCGCATGGCGGCTTGCGGCTGACCGCGGTCGCCGCCGAACGCACGTACTGCCACGGCCGTGCAGTCGTGCCCAACGTGTACGGCAAGCCACTCGACGCGGCGCGCAGGATCCTGATCTCGCGTGGCTGGCAGCCGTTGCGTCCGCGCGAGAAGCCGGACCCGCTGGACGGCGCGGCCACGCTCGCGAAGCACGGGATCATCGAAGCCGAAGCGTGCTCGGGCACCGGCATGGGGTATTGCGCGCTGCGGTATCGGAGCGCGGCCGGCGTGCTCGGTGTGACGACGGCCGGCGGCGAGCCGGACACGCCGTCGGCGAATACCGTGATCGATTATCAGGTGGCTTGCAGGAAACAGTGATCGGCGCGGTGGCGTTCGCTTGATTCATCGCTCCCGGGCGCCCGTCGCTCGGGCGGCCCGCGCGTCACCACCGTTGTTCAAAACCCGGACGATGCCGCGTCAGCAATCGTCAGCGATTCGCGCCGAGCGCCACGCGCAGCCGCTCCATCAGCCGCGTGTAGTGCCGCACCACATCGGCCTTGTCCGTCACGTTCGCGGTCGAGAACCGCTCGGACCATGCGGCCTTCCACTCATACGTGCCGTGCACGCTGCGGTCGCCGTCCGGCGACTGGATCAGCGAGCGAATCCGCGCGTCGCGCCCCGGCCCCGTATGCATCTCGAACAACGCGTGGATGAACGTGTGATACGCGTCGTACACGTCGTCGTCGAACAGGTAGCGGTAGATGTGAAATGTGCGGTCGAGTTCGCGCTTCGCGCGGATCACGTCGTCCGGCGAGATGTCTTTCCAGTAGCCGATCCACGTGTAGAAGCACAGCAGCGCATTGAGCTGCGGCGCGACCGTGTCGTACAGCGTGAGCCGCTTCTCGATCAGCCGCTGGTTGGTCCACTGCACGAGCTCGAGCCGCTTCAGCCGACGCGCGACGAGCCAGCCGAGACACGCGACCGACAACGGCGTCAGCACGCCGAGCACGAGCTTGACGATTTCCAGCGAATTCCACGGATTGTTGAATGGCTGCATGAATGACCCGACAAGAAAGACGCACCGCCCGGCGGATCGCATCGCGCTGCGCGCGTATTCGTCGATCGCTTCGCGGTTGACCGTTAGTTGCTTGCGCATCGAAGTCGCACCGTGATGCTGCCGGCGCGCGGCGAGGCGGCTCGTCCCCCAGTGTATCGGCCAAATGTCACCGGCCGGTGACGATTCGCCGGGTCGTCGTCAAGCGCCCGTGCCGCGTCACGTCGGCAGCGCCGACGTGAGCTTGACCTTCTGCATCGGAATGTCGGTCTTCACGCTGAGCACGCCCGGGATGCGCGTCAGGTATTCCATCTGGAAGCGCCGGTAGTCGTCGATGTCGGCCGCCACCACGCGCAGCAGGAAATCGCAGTCGCCGGCCATCAGGTGGCATTCGACCACTTCCGGCATCTGCTGGACGGCCTCCGCGAAGCGGTTCACGGATTCGGCGTCCTGTCCCTTCAGCCACACGCGCGTGAAGATCGTCAGCCCCTTGCCGACCTTCGCCGGGTTCAGCACGGCCACGTATTTCTCGATCACGCCCGCTTCCTCGAGCAGCCGCACGCGCCGCAGGCACGGCGACGGCGACAGCCCGACCTCGTGCGCGAGTTCCACGTTCTGCATGCGGCCGTCGCGTTGCAGCGCGCTCAGGATCCGCCGGTCGATAGCGTCAAGCTTCATTGGCATCAAATTCCAAAAAAATCGCAAATCACTCGCTCAATGCCAAATTCTCAAGAATATCGATCCGCAACGCAACCCGATTCGAGTCAAAAAAGCAGACAATCCTCCTCCCCGTAGGAGGAGTAATGAGCAGTAGCGTTTCAACGTCGTCCGGGCTTCGCGACAAGCCCGCCTATGTCGCCGAGATGGGCCGCGGATTGCGCGCGGCGCTGCCCGTCATGCTGGGTTTTGTGCCGTTCGCGCTGGTGCTCGGCGCGCAGGCCGCGCAAAAAGGGCTGAGCCTGTTCGAGGTCCCGATGATGACGGGCCTGAATTTCGGCGGCGGCTCCGAATTCGCGGCGATCCATCTGTGGACGTCGCCGCCACACATTGCGCTGATCGTCGCGATGTCGTTCCTCGTGAATTCGCGCCACATCCTGATGGGCGCGGCGTTCGCGCCGTACATCCGGCGCCTGCCGCGCCGCCGCGCGTTCGCCGCGCTGTTCTTCATGTGCGACGAAAGCTGGGCGATGTCGCTCGCCGACGCGCGTTCGCGCTCCGCCACGCACATCAGCGTTCCCTATTACGCGGGCGTGTGCGCCGGGCTGTACCTGACGTGGATCTCGATGACGACGCTCGGCGCGGCGGTCGGCCCGACGATCGGCAACGTCGAGCAGTACGGCTTCGACATGGCGTTCACGGCCGTGTTTCTGGTGCTGCTGCGCGGGATGTGGAAAGGCATGCGCGCGAGCCGTCCGTGGCTCGTGAGCCTCGTCGTCGCGGCCGCCACGCACCTGGCCGTGCCCGGCGCGTGGTACGTCCCGGCCGGCGCGTGCGCGGGGCTGATCGCCGCGCTGCTGTGGGAGCCGCGCGATGCTGCCTGATTTCGCGACGGTCGCGACCATCGTGCTGATGGCGTCGACGACCTACCTGTCGCGCGTGCTCGGCTACGTGCTGCTGCGCAACCGCACGCTGAGCCCGAGGATGGCGTCGGTGATGGAGAACGTGCCCGGTTGCGTGCTGATCTCGGTGATCGCGCCGGCCTTCGTGTCGACGCGCCCGGCCGATCTGCTCGCACTCGCCGTCACGCTGATCGCGGCGACCCGCCTGTCGATCCTGCCGACCGTCATCATCGGGGTCGTATCGGCCGGCCTGCTGCGGCATCTGCTCGGATAATCGGCCAACGCGGTTCCGAGCGCCGCGCGGGCGGCACCTCGAACCGGAAAACGGGCGCCATGCGCCCGTTTTTGCATCCGTGCGCCGGCCGCGGCGCTGCCTGACACGGCACGCGTCACGACGGGATGCTAGCCTTGCGGCTGTACCCGCGATGCCTTCCCCCTCATTGCCTGCCTGCGAGGATCATCCCGATGCAAGAAACCCGCCCGCTGTTCGACCGCGTCCTGCTCACCAACGACGACGGAATCGACGCCCCCGGCCTTGAAGTGCTCGAACAGGTCGCCAAGCAACTGGCACGTGAAGTCTGGATCGTCGCCCCGGCGGAAGACCAGAGCGGCACGTCGCATTCGTTGAGCCTGCACGAACCGCTGCGCGTGCATCGCAAGGGCGAGCGCCGCTTCGCCGTGCGCGGCACGCCGGGCGATTGCGTCGCGATCGCGGTCAGCCACCTGATGAAGGACGCGCGGCCCGACGTCGTGCTGTCCGGCGTGAATCGCGGCGCGAACCTCGGCACCGAAACGGTGTTCTCGGGCACCGTCGGCGCCGCGATGACGAGCATGCTGGTCGGCGTGCCGGCGATCGCGCTGAGCCAGGCCTTCCGCGACCGCAACGCGGTGCCGTGGCATACGGCGCTCACGCATGCACCGGACGTGATTCGCCGGCTGGTCGCGGCCGGCTGGGACAGCGACGCGTGCCTCAACGTGAATTTCCCGGCGCGGCCGGCCGACGACGTGCGCGGCTTGAAGGTGACGAACCAGGGCACCGGCACGCTGCAGGGCGTCGAAATCGTATCGGGGCGCGATCCGCGCGACATCGAATACCACTGGCTGAAACTGGCGCGCGCACCGCGCGACGACGATGCGGATTCGGAAACGGTCGCGCTCGACGAAGGTTATATCGCGGTCACGCCGCTGAAATTCGAACGCACGCACGACCAGGCGCTCGCGCGGCTGCGCTCGAGCCTCGGCTGACCTCGGCGGTGATACCGGCTGGCGGATTCGCCGCCGGCGCGCCTCACCCCGGCACAACGCCGCCCCGCCGCCTCACCGCACCGGCCGCATCACCTGTCCCCCGGGTCAGGTCAGGTTCAATCCACCGTCGAGCATCACGATCTCGCCCGTCACGTAATCGGACGCGACGAGCATCGCGACCGTCTGCGCGACATCGTCCGGCGTCGCCGCGCGGCGCATCGGCGCGTGCTCGCGCCAGAGCTGCTGCGCGGCGGTCCAGTCGGCGGTCAGCGGCGTATCGACGAGCCCCGGCGCCACCGCATTGACGCGAATCGCCGGCGCGAGCGTGCGCGCCAGCAAGCGCGTCGTGTGATTGAGCGCGGCCTTCGCCGCCGCGTACGGAATCGATGCGCCCTTCGGCCGCACGCCCGCATGCGAGCTGACGTTGATCACGCACCCGGCGCGCCCGCTCGACGCCGCTTCGAGCAGCGCGGGCTGCGCTTCGGCGACGAGCCGGAACGGCGCGATCACGTTGATTTCGTGCATCTCGTGCCACACGTCGGGCGTCGCGGCGGCGAGATCGTCGTGCGGAATCACGCGGCTGACGCCCGCGTTGTTGACCAGCACGTCGAGGCGGCCGTGCACCGCCACCGCGTCGCGGATCAGCCGCACGCGCTGCGCATCGTCGGCGAGATCCGCCTGCACGTAGGCCGCGCCGAGTTCGCGCGCCATCGCGCGACCGGTTGCAGCGGAATTGCGCGAATGCAGGATCACTGCATAACCGTCCGCCGCCAGCCGTCGCGCGATGGCCGCGCCGATCCCCGACGTCGATCCGGTGACGAGCGCGACGGGCCGCTGCACGCGCGACGCGCGCGGCTCGGTGACGGTTTCGGTTTCAGGTTCCGTTTCGGAGATGGGGGCATTCATCGGCGGATGCGGCGCGTCCATGGCGTGGAATCCTGTCAGTGGCGTTCCCGCATCATAAGCATGACGACGGCCGATGCGGATGCGTGGCGTCTACGGCCGTTTCGGCAGCTCGACGAAATCCTCGAGCTCGCCGGCGATGTACAGCCGCTTGCCGATTCTCGGGTATTCGCAGACGTCGTGTTCGAGGCGCTGGCCGAGGATGAACAGTTCCAGCGGCACGTCACCGGTGTTCTGCAACGCGTGTGCATCGCCGCCGCGCGGAAAGCCGAGAAAGTCGCCCGGCCCGATTTCGCACGTGCGTTCGCCGATCGTGACCGTGCCGGTGCCGGACAGCACGTACACGCATTCTTCCTCGTACAGGTGGCGGTGATACTCGGCCGATTCGTGGCCGGGCATCAGCGTGAGCAGGTGCGCGCCGATTTGCGTGAGGCCGGTCAGGTCGCTGAGCTGTCGTTTGAGGCGAACGGCGTTGGGATTGAGCGAATGCACCGCGCGGGTCGGTTCCATTTTCGCGATGTCGGCGGCTTTCAGCAGTTCCCGGGGAGGTGTCGTGGACATGGGGATCTCGTCAGCGTCAATGCAGCGGTTGAACGCGCCGCCCGGGCGGGCGCGGCGAGCATGCCGCGCTATTGTCCGACATTTTCACGCGGACGAGATCACCGGCATGCGCGTCGTCTACCGCGACCTGGCGACGCCGATCAGCCCGCGTGCACGCCGCGCAGCTTCGTCAGCAACGCGATGAGGCGATCGATGTGTTCGTCCTCCGTGCGCCACGACGACACGCTGATCCGGAACGCCGGCCGCCCCTGCCACACCGTCTGCCCGAACCATACGTCGCCCGAATCCTGCGCGGCCTGCAGGATCGCGATCGTCTCGTCGTCGGTGCCGGCGCGCACGAGCACCTGATTCAGCACGACGCGGTTCAGCACGTCGTAGCCGGCCGCGCGCAGACCGTCGGCGACGCGCTGGGCTTGCGCGCAATGCCGTTCGACCAGCGTCGCCACGCCGGCGCGGCCGAGCGCGCGCAGCGCGGCCCACACCGGAATGCCGCGCGCCCGCCGCGAGAACTCGAGGTTGAGGTTCTTCTGCGCGTCCTGCGCGCCGCTCAGGTAAACGGCATCGCTGTTCATCGCGGTCGCGAGCGCGGCCGCGTCGCGGCAGATGACCATCGCGCCGTCGTACGGCGTGTTGAGCCACTTGTGGCCGTCGGTGGTCCAGCTGTCCGCGCCGTCGATGCCGTTGGTCAGCGCGCGCTTCGACGACGCGCGCGCCCACAGCCCGAACGCACCATCCACGTGCACCCACGCGCCGGCGGCCTTCGCGCGCGGAATCAGCGTCGCAAACGGATCGAACTCGCCGGTGTTCACTTCGCCGGCCTGCACGCAGAGGATCGTCATGTCGTCGAGCGGCGGCAATTGCGCGGGATCGATGCGGCCGTGCGGGTCGACCGGCGCGACGATCAGGCGCTTCATCCCGAAGCCGAGCACCCGCAGCGCCTTCTTCACCGTGATGTGCGCAAGCTCGGAGAGCACGACCTTCACCTCGGGCGCGCCGATCAGGCCTTCTTCGTCGACGTCCCAGCCCTTGCGCGCGAGCAGCGCACGCCGCGCGGCAACCAGCGCAACCAGCGTGCAGGCCGTCGCGCTCGTGCCGAAGCCGACCGCGCTGTCTTCGGGCAGCCCGAGCACGTCGACGACCCAGCGCGCGGCCTGCCGCTCGATCGTCGCGGCCACCGGCGAATTCGCGAACGACGACGCGCACTGGTCCCACGCAAGCATCAGTCGCTCGGCCGCCGCCGCGGCCGGCAGCGTCGCGCCGATCACGAAGCCGAAGTAGTTCGGGCCGTTCGATGCGACGGTCGCAGGCGTGCCGCGCTCGTCGAGCAGGCGCAGCACGTCGTCCGCCGGGTAGCCCGTATCGGGCAGCGGTTCGTCGAAGGCCGCAAGTCCGGCGAGCGCGGCCGCATCGGGATAGGCGCGCCGTTCGCCGGTCGCGGCCAGATACGCGTGCGCGCGCCGGTCGGCGTCGGCCAGCAGGGCGGGTTCATCCATGTCGTTTGCCTCTGTGAAGATCAGAGTTGCAGGAGATCGCGGCCCAACTGATGCAGCGCATCGTCGATCCGCTTGTAGTACGTGAACTTGCCGACGCGCGTCGCCCGCACGAGCCCGGCATCCGCGAGGATGCGCATGTGGCGCGTGGTCGTCGCCGGCGCGATGCCGAGCTTCTCGGTGATGTACGTGCAGCACACGCCGAGCTCGTCGAAGTCGCCATGCGGCTGCGGCGGGAAATGCTTGCGCGGCTGCTTGAGCCAGCGCATCACGGCCAGACGGCTTTCGTTGGCCAGTGCACTGATGCGGGTGACGTCGTCCATGGTTCGGCCTCGTTTAACGTTTCGAATATTAGCTAAATGACGAAACGTGGGCAACTGCTTCCGGGATTTCCGCGTTCGCTGTCGCGCTCGAAGCCGGGTCGCCCGCTACCGCGCCGCATCCGACGTCACCGCCCGGCAAGCGCGCGGTCGATCATCTCGCCGATCCGCCGCGCGAGCGCGTCCATCCGCTCGGCCGGCACGCCGCCGTAGCCGAGCACGAGCCCGTTGTAGCCGTGCGCCGTGCCCGGCAGGCAGAACGACGACAGCGGCCGCAGGATCAGCCCGTGCGCCTGCGCGACGCGGCTCAGCGCCGTGTCCGCCACCGGCACGTCGAGCCGCGCCGACAGATGCATGCCGCCCGCGCCGCCCGACACCGTCAGCCGTGTGCTCAATCGCCGCGCCAGCGCATCGTGCAGCGCGTCGCGCCGTTCGGCATACACGCGGCGCATGCGCCGCAGATGCCGCGTGAAATGCCCGGCCTCGATGAAATCCGCGAGCGCGCGCTGCTCGACCGCGCGGCCCTGCAACATCAGCGCGCCCGCCGCGTCGCGCAGCGGCTGCGCAAGCACGGGCGGCACGACCATGAAGCCGAGCCGCAACGCGGGAAACATCACCTTGCTGAAGGTGCCGAGGTAGATCACCGGCGCATCGTCCGCGAGCCCCTGCACGGCCGCGTGCGGCGTGCCGTGGTGGCGAAACTCGCTGTCGTAGTCGTCCTCGACGATCCATGCGCCGGCCGCGCGCGCCTGCGCGACGAGCGCGAGCCGCCGTTCGAGGCTCATCACCGCACCGAGCGGATACTGGTGCGACGGCGTGATGTAGACGAGCTTCGGCGGACGATCGCGCCAGTCGTCCGGATGCGGCGCCAGCCCCTGCGCATCGACGCCGATCGGCTCGACGCGCAGGTCGGCCGCGAGAAACGCGTTGCGCGCACCGTGGTAGCCGGGGTTCTCGATCCATGCGACGTCGCCCGCGTCCGCCAGCGCGCGGGCGCACAGGTCGAGCGCGCCCTGCGTGCCGTCGGTGACGATCACCTGCGCGGCGTCGCAACGCACGCCGCGCGATGCGCGCAAATAACCGGCGATCGCGTCGCGCAGCACCGCGTCGCCTTCCACGGACTGATAGCCGAGCTGCGCCGGCCCCGCCGTGCGCCATGCGCGTTCGACGCAGCGCCGCCACTGCGCGAGCGGGAATTCGTCGACGGCCGGCACGCCCGGCATGAACGGCAGCGATTCGTCGAGGCCGCTCGTCGCGCGCTCGGCCTGCGCGACGCGCCGCGACAGCATCGCCGCATCGCCGGCGGGCGCCGCAGCGGCGATCCGCGACCCGCACAAACCCATCCGGGCGACCACCGTGCCCTGCCGCGTGCCGGTCACGAAACCTTCCGACGCGAGCCGCTCGTACGCGTACAGCACCGAGTTGCGCGCGATGCCGAGTTCGTCGGCCAGCGCGCGCGAGGCGGCAAGCCGCGCGCCTTCGGCGATCCGGCCGCTCAGGATCGCGTCGCGCAGACACGCGTACAGCCGCTGCTGCTGCGACATCCGCGCGGCAGCGTGCGGCCCCGCCTCGCGCTCGAAGGTCGACAGCAGCACCGCGTAATCCATCGTGGCTCCAGAATGTGGGAATGTCATGGGTCTACACATGGTGCCACGAACTTTCTATCGTGGATGTCCGTTCTCGTTTCCGGCCGCGCCGGCAACGCTTCATTTCATCCATCCTCGAAAGGTTCGCGACCATGAACGCTACCAACACCGGCCTGATCGTCCGCCCCGTGCGGGAAGACGATCTCGACAACTGGCTGCCGCTGTGGGACGGCTACAACCGCTTCTACGGCCGCTTCGGCGACACCGCGCTGCCGCGCGAGATCACGCAGCTCACGTGGTCGCGCTTCTTCGACGGCTACGAGCCCGTGCATGCGCGTGTCGCGGAACGCGACGGCCGGCTCGTCGGGCTCGTGCATTTCCTGTATCACCGGAGCACGACGCTGATCGGGCCAACCTGCTATCTGCAGGATCTTTTCACGCTCGAGAGCGAACGCGGCAAGGGCGTGGGCCGCGCGTTGATCGAAGCCGTGTACGACGCCGCGCAGGCGCAACGCGCCGAACGCGTGTACTGGCAAACGCACGAGACGAATCACACCGCGATGCGGCTCTACGACACCGTCGCGGAAAAAACCGGATTCGTGATCTACCGGAAGGTCTTGCCACGTTGATCATGCCGCACGCGGCGGCGGCTTCACGCCAGCGGCCGCGCCTTGATCCACAGGAACAGCGGCACGCGCGACCACTGCTTCAGCGTGTCCGGGTCGACGCGGTCACGCGGCGGCAGCGATCAGCACGCGAAATGCTTCGACAACCCGTCGCGCGCCGCAACCGATTTCCAGAGCGTGGCCGCCGCCGCGTTCGGTTTCCGTTTCCGGCGGCGGCGTTCTACAGTTACGAGAGACGACACGCGGCGCCGCCCACTTTCTCGTTCGGTTCGCGTGCGCCGATACGCACCCGAATCCGAGGAATGTCCATGCCGAGTATCGTCGCCGGTCCCGCCCATCTTCCGCCGAGCCCCGTCGCCGCCGAAACGCGCATGGTGCACGACATCGCCACGCTGCAACCGTCGGACTATCGTTCGGCCGACGGTGCATCGTGGGTCATCGCCACCCTCACGCCGGCCCCGGACAGCGGCGACAACGTGACCGGCACGACCTACTTCGATACCGCGAAACAGCAAACCGTCGCGGTGCCCGACGCGCGCCGGCGTTATGCGAACCGCGGCACCTGGCAGGTCGTCGCGAGTTCGAGCCCGTCGGTGCCCGCCACCGGCCGCTACGACTGGCTGACGCTCGCATGGCTGCCGATCAACCGGCGGCCGCTGCCGCAAACGCCCGAGCATCTGTATTCGCCATTCATTCACGGCGGCACGATCGTCTACCGGTGGAATCCGGCCGCGCAAGGCGGCGAGCAATTCGGCAACGTGCGGATGATCTTTCCGGAGTGGCAGGAGCAGGTGGCGGACGTGCTGCGCGGCGCGCCCGGCGCCGTCGCACAGGCAGCGGCCGCCGCGTCCGCATCGGCGCTCGATCGCGTGAAGCAGGACGGCAACCCGATGGCCGCCGTGCTCGACTTCGGCGCCGCGCTGCATGAGGAACCGGCCGACCGGATCGCTGCACGCCTGCCGGCATTGCTGCGCGCGAACGACCTGCACGAAGTATCGGCGATCGTGTTCCAGTGCATCGCCGCATCGCGCGAAGCGGACCGGCCGCGCTTCGTCGAAGCGATCAGCGGGTCGATCTTCTCGATCGACGACAGCGCGCGCCTGCTCGCGATCGCCTACGGCGCGTTCGCGGCCGGCAGGGCGAAGCCGCGTCCGTTCAGCGATGCCGCGCAGGCCGCGCGTATCAACGACGTGTTCGCGGCATTGAAGCAGCGGACGTCGACACTCGGCGTGCCGGTCGGTCAGGGTTCGCCGTGGTACGAGTTCTTCACCGCGTACCGGCTCGGCGGCGCGTCGCCTGGCTCCGGCGGAAACAGGCAGTAATTGCCGGTGCTGCGCGATCGTCAGTCGACCTGATGCTTCGAGACGCTTCGACGAAAGCAACGTCATCCTGAATGCTGGTACTCGGCATGCAATTCGCGGGCGCAGGGCGATGCATGTCGCGAGTGCGCAACGGGAACCCGCGTGCGTCGCGCAGGGTCGAAACGCCACATGACCGGCAACGGTGTCACCCTCACCGGTCGATCCACGATCCCCGCACCCCTTTTCTTCCCATGTTGAGCATCGGTCCCTTCTCGATCCGCGTCGTCGCGGTAGCCGCCGCCGCGCTGCTGGCGTGGCTCGTCGCCCGCTTCATCCAGCGCCGCCCGCCCGACGGCCAGCACAAGACCGCGTCGAGCCTGATCCTCGACGTGCTGCTGCTCGGGCTGGTCGCCGCACGCATCGGCTACGTCGTGCAGTGGTGGCGCGAATACGCAGCGACGCCACGGTCCATCATCGCGCTCGGCGACGGCGGCTTCGACTGGCGCATCGGCGTCGCCGCCGCGCTCGTGTTCGCCGTGTGGCGGCTGCGTCGCCTGCCCGCCCTTCGCCGCCCGGTGGCAGCCGGCATCGTCGCGGGTCTCGCCGCATGGGGTATCGCTCAAGGCACGCTCGCGACGCTGCAGCGCACCGCGCCGCCGTTCGCCGCGATGCAGCTCGAAGCGCTCGATTCGACGCCCGTGCTGCCGCAACGCTTTGCCGGCAAGCCGGTCGTCGTGAACCTGTGGGCAACGTGGTGCGCGCCTTGCAGGCGCGAGATGCCGATCCTCGAACAAGCGCAGCGCGAGCATCCCGGCATCACGGTGCTGATGCTCAACCAGGGGGAAAACGCGCAGGCGGTGCGCGCGTTCCTCGAACAGCAGGGGCTACGCTTCGACAACGTGCTGCTCGATCCGCCGTTGCGTGCGATGCATGCGTACGGGTCGCACGGGCTGCCCACGACGCTGTTCTTCGATGCGAAGGGCGAACTCGTCGAATCGCACATGGGCGAGATCACCGCCGCGCGGTTGAAGGACGCCGTGGCGCAACGCTTCGGTCAGTGATCCCGTCGGCAGCCTGCGCGAGGCCATGATCGATCGTCGATGGCAGCGCGTTCCCGCTGCCGCGGCTGACCCGCCCCACGACATGTCGATACGCCGACAGCCGCCCGCCACGCTTATGGCCTCGACAACACCATCACGCGCCCCGACACGCGCTGAAGCTTCAACCAGCCCGTATCGGCCGTGAACCGAAGCTGCTGCAACGGAAAATCGAATCCCGCCCTCTGCGCGGCGCTGACCACCGCGTCGGCGATCCAGCGGATCAGTTCCTTTCCTTCGTCGGTCGTCTGGTGACCGTTCTGGACGCCGTAGAAATAGCGATTCCCTGCGTTGACCTCGTTCTGCAGTTGCATCCAGTGCCCCGGAAGGCCCGGCAGGGTTCTGAACAGGTCCGCCACGCGCTGCGTCGTCAGGCCGCGCGCCCACAACGCGCCATTCACCGCGGGCCGCGCCAGGTTGTGACGGTCTGCGTCCTGAGCCTGCCCCTTGATCTCGCCTTTCAGAATATCGGGTTTCGTCATCGCACTGTCCTCTTAAGGGCCCGGCAAGCGGGCCAATTGAATAAAAGCCGCCGAATATCGAGCGCGCGCGCTCCGTGCACGATACCTCTAATCTCGAAATTAATCGCCTGTCAGGTGTATCAGGCGAGCGCATCGCAACATCGAAGGAATAAATCAGCCCGCTCCGACAGGCACCGAAGCCCGATCCTCCGGCGATTCCGGCCCGCGCACCCATTCATTGTTCAAATAAGCGTGACGCGCGGCGATATCATTTCGCGGATATTCAGAATCGTATTCGATTAAATGATCATCATTAAATCAAACTGTTTCGATCTCCGATTTTCTGGACAATTTCCATTCCCGGCCGAATATTTTTTTATTTATTTTTCGCCATGCTGGCCGCGTCGCGTTTGAAACGGCAAACGTTTGCGCGACGCACAAAACGCCTTATCCACCGACCTTCAGGAGGCAAGCATGGCCGACTCTCAAACGTCCTCGAATCGCGCCGGCGAGTTTTCGATTCCGCCGAACACCGACTTCCGCGCGATTTTCTTCGCGAATGCCGCCGAGCAGCAGCACATCAAGCTGTTCATCGGTGACAGCAAGGAACCCGCCGCCTATCACAAGCTGACCACGCGCGACGGCCCGCGCGAAGCCACGCTGAATTCCGGCAACGGCAAGCTCCGCTTCGAAGTGACGGTGAACGGCAAGCCGTCGGCCACCGACGCCCGCCTCGCGCCGATCAACGGCAAGAAATCGGACGGCTCGCCGTTCACGGTCAACTTCGGAATCGTCGTGTCGGAAGACGGTCACGACAGCGACTACAACGACGGCATCGTCGTGCTGCAATGGCCGATCGGCTGACGGACCAACGCTGACGAAGATTCGCGGCGCGGCATGTCCGGCGCGCCGCTTTCCGGATCGCAATGACGGCGGAGCCCACCGCGCATTGCGATCCGTGCGGGCCGCCATCGGTTGCCCGCGCGCTGCGCCACGCGCGACACGGCGAAATCCGATCGCCGGCCGCGTCACGCAAGACAATCCATCAAAACGAGGACGACATGACACAACCCTTTACCCACGACGACCTGTATGCGCTTCTGCAGCTCGCCGGCAACGACGCAACCGCCGTACAGGCGAACGGCGACCAGGCGGTGCTCGACCGGATGCGTCAGTTCATGACCGCGCAGCTCGTGGAAAAATTGCCGCAATACGACGTGTTCGTCGACATCGCGACCATCCCGTACAGCTTCGACGTCGGCAGCTGGCAGAACAAGGTGAAGGCCGACGCGGCGGGCCAGGTGATCGCGTGCACGGTGACGTGGGCCGGCGCGCCCGGTGTACTGCCCGGCGCGGCGGCGAAATTCGGCGTCGGCGCGGTCGTCAATTACTTCTCGAAGGCGACGCCGCAACCCGCGCAGCCGGAACCCACGACGACCGGCGGCGGCGAGCGCGACGGCATCTTCAACCTGCCGCCGAACATCGCGTTCGGCGTGACGGCGCTGGTCAATTCGGCCGCGCAGCAGACGATCGAAGTCTATGTCGACGACAACCCGAAGCCGGCCGCGACGTTCCAGGGCGCCGGCACGCAGGACGCGAACCTGAACACGCAGATCGTGAACTCGGGCAAGGGGAAGGTGCGCGTGGTCGTGATGGCGAACGGCAAGCCGTCGAAGATCGGCTCGCGCCAGGTCGACATCTTCAAGAAAACCTACTTCGGGCTGGTCGGCTCGGAAGACGGCACGGACGGCGACTACAACGACGGCATCGCGATCCTGAACTGGCCGCTGGGCTAAGCAGCGCGATCCTGTCGATCTTCGCCACGCCGTCCGGCGTGGCGACCGCATCGACGCTGCCCGACGGCGCGGGCAGCACGGCCGCATTCGCCGCCTGCGGCCGGCATCGCGAACCGTGCGTCTGCGAGCGGCGCACGGTCGAGGTCGAGGTCGAGGTCGAGGTCGAGGTCGAGGTCGAGGTCGAGGTCGAGGTCGTAGCACGGGCATCCCACGAGCCCGTTTCCGCGGAAAACCACACCGCCGCAACGCGCTGGCCGCGAAACCGGAGATCGCGTGCCGTCACCCATGCGTTCGCGCGAAAACCCGCATGGCGTGTACAGTCGAGGGCTGCCGACGCGCGAGCGCATGCCCGTCCGACCATGACGGACGCAAGCGCCCGTCGCGCGCTTGCCCGCTCAACCCGGAATCCCGTCATGTTTCTCGATCATCTTCATCCCGAAGGCTGGACCTTCCTGTGGAACGCGTTGTCCACACTCTCGCTCAGGCTCTGCGCCGCCCTCGCGCTGCTCGTCGCGGGCTGGTGGCTGTCGAAACGCATCGGCCGCTGGCTGAACCGGCTGCTCGCGAACAAGGAGCGCGTCGACGACACGCTGCGGCCGATCCTCTGCGACGTCGCCGTGTGGGGCATCCGCATCGTCGCGATCGTCGGCGCGCTGTCGCAGCTCGGCATCGAAACCGCGAGCGTCGTCGCGGTGCTCGGCGCGGCCGGCCTCGCGATCGGGCTCGCGTTGCAGGGCACGATGCAGAACATTGCGGCCGGCATCATGCTGTTGCTGCTGCGGCCATTCAAGGTGGGCGACTTCATCGACGGCGGCTCGAGCGTCGCCGGGACGGTGGACGAGGTCGGGCTCTTCATGACGCGGCTGACGAAGCCGGACGGCATCTGCGAATACGTGCCGAACAGCGCGCTGTGGGGCAGCGCGATCCGCAACTACACGCGCAATCCGACGCGCCGTCTCGATCTCGAAGTGGAAGTGTCCGTGCACGACGACATCGATCGCGCACTCGACGCGCTGCGTGCGCTGGCCGAGGCCGACCCCGACGTCCTGCAGGATCCCGCACCGGACGTGATGGTGATGCGTTTCGACGACAGCACGGCGATCGCGAACATGCGCGTGTGGACGCACACCGACATGTTCTGGGCGCTGCGCTGGCGCCTCGCGCGCCAGGTGCGCAAGACGCTTGCCGATGCGGACTGCGTACTGCCCATCCGCACGCGCGAACTGCACATCGTGCACGACGCCGAACAGCAGCGCCGGGCCGACCCGCGCCGCGTGCAGGCATCGTGACGCGCGTCGCGACGCAACCGGGCGCGCGACCGCGCAAGCCGCGCCGTGCGCCCCACCCGCGTCACATCCGGACGATATCGAGCAGCGCCTTCTTGCCGCTCTTGTACGTGAACACCGAGATCGCGCCATGCTTCAAATCGCCTTGCGGCGTGAAGCTCGTTTCGCCGATCACACCACGATAATCGGTCGCCGGCATGGCGGCGAGCACCTTCGCCGGATCCGTCGAGTTCGCGCGCTTCATCGCGTCGACGATGATGTACACCGCGTCGTACGAGAACGGCGCATACACCTGCATCGGCTGGTGATAGCGCGCGTCGTAACGCTTCACGAACGCCGCGCCGCCCGGCATCTTCTCGAGCGCGATACCGGCTTCCGAGCACACGACGTTGTCCGATGCCGTGCCCGCGAGCTTCGGCAGGTCGGTCGAGCACACGCCATCGCCGGCGAGGATCCTGGCGCGAATGCCGAGCTGGCGCGCCTGCTTCGCGAGCGGGCCGCCGGTTGCATCCATCCCGCCGTACATGATCGCGTCGGGGTTCTCGCCCTTGATCTTCGTGAGGATCGCGCGGAAGTCGATCGCCTTGTCGTTGGTCGCGTCGCGCGAGATGACCTTCATCCCGGCCGACTTCGCCGCCTTCTCGAACTCGGTCGCCAGGCCCTGCCCGTAGGCGGTCGAATCGTCGACCACGGCCACCGTCCTGATGCCCATGTTCTTCGCCGCATACATCGCCAGCGCGGGCCCCTGCTGCGCATCGGTCGCGACCACGCGATAGGTCGTCTTGAAGCCCTGCTGCGTGTATGTCGGGTTGGTCGCGGCCTGCGAGATCTGCACGACGCCGCCATCGCGATAGACGCGCGACGCCGGGATCGACGTGCCCGAGTTGTGATGGCCGACGACGCCGACCACCTTGTCGTCGACGAGCCGCTGCGCGACCTGCGTCGCGGTGCGCGGGTCGCCTGCGTCGTCCTGCGCGTCGAGCTGCAGCGTGACCTTCCTGCCGCCGATCACGAGCCCCTTCGCGTTGATCTCCTCGACGGCGAGCCGCGCACCGTTCTCGCTGTCCTTGCCGAGGTGCGCGATCGCGCCGGTCAGCGGCGCGACGTGCCCGATGCGCACGACGTCGTCCGCGTGCGCGGACAACGCAGGCAATGCGCACGCCAGCGCGGCCGCGGTCGCGCATGCCGTTTTCTTCCGATGTCGATTCATGTTCGTCTCCTTCCTTGTCGCTCTTGGTTCGTGATCAGGACCGTCGTTGATTGCAGGCGAAGCGATGCGGTCACGCGCGCCCTTCGAAGCCGAGCAGCACGTTCACCGCGTTGATACCGATTTCCTCGACCATGTAGCCGCCCTCCATCACGAACAGCGTCGGCAGGTTCAGGCGCGCGAGCGCTTCGCCGATCCGCAGGTAGTCGGGCGAGCGCAGCTTGAAATGGCTGATCGGATCGTGCTCGAACGTATCGACGCCGAGCGACACGACGAGCAGGTCGGGTGCGTGCTTCGCGATTGCGGCGGCGGCCTGGCCGAGCGCCGTCGCATAGGTGTCCCACTGCGTGCCCTTCGACAGCGGCAGGTTCAGGTTGAAGCCTTCGCCCGCGCCCGCGCCGCGCTCGTCCGCGTAGCCGGAGAAGTACGGGTACGACACGGCCGGCTCGCCGTGCAGCGACGCGAACAGCACGTCCGAACGCGCGTAGAAGATGTCCTGCGTGCCGTTGCCGTGGTGGAAGTCGACGTCGAGCACGGCGACGCGCGCGGCACCGCTCGCGATGCCGTGCTGCGCGGCGATCGCCGCGTTGTTCAGGTAGCAGTAGCCGCCCATGTACTCGCGGCCCGCATGGTGGCCGGGCGGGCGGCACAGCGCGAACGCCGCGCGCGCACCGCCGTTCGACAGCAGGTCGGTGCCGGTGAGCGCCGAGTTCGCGCTCGCGCTCACCGCGTCCCACGTGCCGGCGTTGATCGGTGCCCCGGCATCCATCGCGAAGAAGCCGAGCTTGCCGTCGATGAAGTCGGGCAGCGTCGCGGCCGACGGCATCGCGCGCACCGGCCATACGAGCGGCAGCGCCTGGCAGGTGCGGCCGGTCGCGGTCCATTCGTCCCATGCGCCGGCGAGGAAGTCGACATAGCGCGCGCTGTGCGCGCCGGCATAGCACGCGCGGTCGAACGCGCGCGGCGCGATCACGTCACCGAGACCGGACGCGCGGACCTGCGCGAGCACCGTCTCGGCGCGAAGGGGGTTCTCGAACGAATCGGTGATCGCGCCGTCCTTCAGTTCGACGCCGCGATGCAGATGGTGATCGCTGCTGTAGACCGTGAGCATGGTTGACCGTTGCATTGAACGCTTCAAGGGGATGGCAACAGTCTATTGACGCCGGCTGGCAATAACTTTGCTTTTCACCTCCCCGTTTCATACAATTTTGAGAAAACCGCCTACGGAGATCCTGGAATGAGCAAAAATCGCGCTTCGGTGGAACTGGACGGCGTCGATCGCGCGATGCTCCGCCTGCTGCAGGAAGACGGCGCGCTCTCCAACGCGACGCTCGGCGAACGGCTGTCGCTGAGCGTTACGCCTTGCTGGCGGCGGCGCAAGCGGCTCGAGGACGAAGGCGTGATCACCGGCTACCAGGCGAACCTGGACCGCCGCGCGCTCGGGATGAACGTGTTCGCGTTCGTGCAGGTCACGTTCAACATGCATTCGGACCAGGATTCGGACCACTTCGAGGACGTGATGCGGCGTCACGACGAAGTGACGTCGTGCCACAAGATCACCGGCGCGGCCGACTACATCCTGCAGGTCGTCGCCGCCGATCTGGACGCGTATGCGGAATTCGTCGAACGCGTGCTGAGGAAGCAGGCTGGCGTGTCGTCGATCCAGTCGAGCCTCGCGCTGCGCGAGGTCAAGTTCTCGTCGCGCGTGCCGGTGCCGGATGCGTGATCGAATCGTTCAAGCGCCCGTTCGCGGGCATCCACCGTCGAACCTCATCCCATGGAGCGCTACCGTATGAAGCATTTCATTTCTTCCGCGTCGATCGCCGCGATGATCGCCTGCGCGTTTGCATTGGCCGCGTGCGCGAACGAGCCGGTTTATCCTCTCCCGCCCGATGTCGCCGGCCACGACACACAGGCCTCGCAAACGGCGCAAACCGCCCAGGCCGCGCCGCCGGTCGTCGGCGGCGATCGCGACGCGCACGGCTGCATCGGCTCGGCCGGCTACGCATGGTGCGAGCGAACGCAGCAATGCGAGCGTCCGTGGGAACTCGCGAAGGCGCAAGGCTTCGCGAATTCGGCGCTGGGGTACGACCAGTTCTGCCGGAGCGGTTCGTCCAAGTGATGAAGTGATCGGAACCGGATCGCGGTGCAACGCCGCGGTCCGGATGCAGTATCGATATCGCGCGCGTCGCGCCCCGTCCGTTCCCGCCATTTTTCCGGTTCCGCGCACCGTCATTCCGGAAACCCGGACACGCAAGAAACCCCACGAAAACAAGGATATTCCGCGCGTGCGACACGGGAATCGAGTTCGGTTATATTACGCGCCCCTTGCCATCCCGCCCCCGCGGAACGCATGGTGCGCGGCCTCTTTCGACGCAGCCTGAAGCGCCGTCCGGCGAGGCCTGCAGCACGGGCTTGCGCACGCGTGGCGCGAACGTGAAGCATGCGATTGCGTGAGCGCATGAAGCCGATCCGAAGGTGTCCTTCGCAACGGCTTCGCGTGCGCAAATGCAACGGCGAACGCGGCCGGTCCGGAGTTCCGGATTCGCGGTCCGGATATCCGGATGCGCGGGCCGAACGCGAATCCGCATCGGCCGGGCGGCATGGCAAACCGATGCATCCAAGTTGAAGAAGGGATCTGCTGTGATCAAAACGTTACGGGTAATACTGTCGGCGCTCGCGCTGTGCGTCGCCGCGTCGTCCGCGCACGCGGCCGATACGAAGAAGGTCGACGTCCTGCTGGTGGGCGGCGGCATCATGAGCTCGACGCTCGGCGTGTGGCTGCACGAGCTTCAGCCCGACTGGTCGATGACGATGGTCGAACGCCTCGACGGCGTCGCGCTGGAAAGCTCGAACGGCTGGAACAACGCGGGCACCGGCCACTCGGCGCTTGCGGAGCTGAACTACACGCCGGAGAAGGCGGACGGCAAGATCGACATCTCCAAGGCCATCGAGATCAACGAGTCGTTCCAGATCTCGCGCCAGTTCTGGGCGTGGCAGGTCAAGCAGGGCGTGCTGAAGAATCCGCACTCGTTCATCAACTCGACGCCGCACATGAGCTTCGTGTGGGGCGACGACAACGTCCGCTTCCTGAAGAAGCGCTACGACGCGCTGCAGGCGAGCCCGCTGTTCCGCGGCATGCAGTATTCGGAAGACTACGACCAGATCAAGCAGTGGGTGCCGCTGATGATGGAAGGCCGCGACCGCAAGCAGAAGGTCGCCGCGACGTGGACGCCGATCGGCACCGACGTGAACTTCGGCGAGATCACGCGCCAGTTCGTCGGCTACCTGAAGACGCAGCCGAACTTCACGCTGTCGCTGTCGAGCGAAGTGCGCGAGATCACGCGCAACGCCGACGGCACGTGGCACGTGTCGTGGGTGAAGCTGCATTCGGATGAACCGCCGCAGGCCGTCGACGCGAAGTTCGTGTTCATCGGCGCGGGCGGCGGTGCGCTGCACCTGCTGCAGGCGTCGGGCATCCCCGAGGCGAAGGACTACGGCGCGTTCCCGGTCGGCGGCTCGTTCCTCGTGACCGACAACCCCGAGGTCGTGAAGCGCCACCTCGCGAAGGCGTATGGCAAGGCGTCGGTCGGCTCGCCGCCGATGTCGGTGCCGCACCTCGACACGCGCATCATCGACGGCAAGAAGATCATCCTGTTCGGGCCGTTCGCGACGTTCTCGACCAAGTTCCTGAAGAACGGCTCGTACTTCGACCTCGCGAAGAGCACCAATCTGCACAACGTCGCGCCGATGATGCGCGTGGGCGTCGACGAATTCCCGCTCGTCCAGTATCTCGCGGGCCAGCTGATGCTGTCCGACGACGACCGCTTCAACGCGCTGAAGGAATATTTCCCGGACGCGAAGAAGGAAGACTGGCGCCTGTGGCAGGCCGGCCAGCGCGTGCAGATCATCAAGCGCGACCCGAAGAAGGGCGGCGTGCTGAAGCTCGGCACCGAGATCGTCAGCTCGCAGGACGACAGCATCGCGGGCCTGCTCGGCGCATCGCCGGGCGCGTCGACGGCCGCGCCGATCATGCTGAACCTGATGCAGAAGGTGTTCAAGGACAAGGTCGCGACGCCCGAATGGCAGCAGAAGATCCGCCAGATCGTGCCGAGCTACGGCACGAAGCTGAACGACAGCCCGGCGAAAGTTGTCGAGGAATGGACCTACACGAGCGACGTGCTGCAGCTCTCGCCGCCGCCGAAGATCGACCTGACGGCGCCGTCGCAGGCGACGGGAACCACCCCGGCGCGCCCCGCAAAGGCAGCGGCCGACATGGCGCTGTAACGCGTCCGGGTGCCGCGCGGCACCGCAGGGCACCGTTGCGCCGCACGACACGGCCGCCCTCCGGGGCGGCCGTTTTTCGTCATGGCGGCGATCGGGGCCTGTTTTCCGGAAACAGCGGGCGCTGAATGCGCGCTGTCCTTGCAGGCATCGCCCGCAGCCGGTCGCCCGCAGCCGGTCGCCCGCAACCGGTCGCCCGCAACCGGCCCCTCGCAGCCGATCGTCCGCATTCGCCTCCTCGCTTCCGCTAGAATTGCGGCACGCGCGACCCCGTCGCCGCCCGATCCATCATCCGCATCGACGCAATCTAAGCGACGCCCGATGCGGCCCGCGCCCGAGCCGCGCGAGCGCCGCCCGCCGTTGCCGCGCCCGCCCGGGCGCCACATCAACCGAATTCAGTTGGAGAAAGACCTTGTTTACCTGCCGAAACCAGAGCTGCGGCACGCAGTGGGAACAGTCCGACGTCGTCATCAAGGACGAAGGCCAGGGGCTGCTGTTCCGCTGCCCGCTGTGCGGCGCGCGCAACTACCTCGAACGTTTCGAAGATGACGAAGGCAACGTCGTCTACGAACAGATGGAAGGCCGCCCCTACCTCGGAGACGTGGAATGACCCAGCCGACCGCCACGCCGTTCAGCGCACTGCCGCTGACGCCCGCCTCGCTCGCGAACCTCGCGCAGCTCGGCTATGTCGACATGACGCCGATCCAGGCCGCGAGCCTGCCGATCGCGCTGGCCGGCCAGGACCTCATCGCGCAGGCGAAGACGGGCAGCGGCAAGACCGCCGCGTTCTCGCTCGCGCTGCTGGCGCGCCTCGACGCGCGCCGCTTCGACGTGCAGGCGATGATCCTGTGCCCGACGCGCGAGCTCGCCGACCAGGTCGCGCAGGAAGTGCGCCGCCTCGCGCGCGCCGAAGAAAACGTGAAGGTGCTGACGCTGTGCGGCGGCACGCCGATGCGGCCGCAGGCGCAGAGCCTCGAGCATGGCGCGCATATCGTCGTCGGCACGCCGGGCCGCATCATGGATCACCTCGACCGCGGCAACCTGAAGCTCGACGCGCTGAACACGCTCGTGCTCGACGAAGCCGACCGGATGCTCGACATGGGCTTCTTCGACGACATCGCGAAGGTCACGCGGATGTGCCCGACGACGCGCCAGACGCTGCTGTTCTCGGCGACCTATCCGGACGGCATCGCGAAGCTGAGCCAGCAGTTCCTGCGCAATCCGAAGGAAGTGAAGCTCGAGGAGCGCCACGACGACAGCAAGATCCGCCAGCGCTTCTATGAAGTGACCGAGAACGAGCGGCTGCACGCGGTCGGCCAGTTGCTGAATCACTACCGGCCGGTGAGCACGATCGCGTTCTGCAACACCAAGCAGCAATGCCGCGACCTGCTCGACGTGCTGCACGCACAGGGCTTCCACGCGCTCGCGCTGCACGGCGAGCTCGAACAGCGCGAACGCGACCAGGTGCTGATCCAGTTCGCGAACCGCAGCTGCTCGGTGCTGGTCGCGACCGACGTCGCCGCGCGCGGGCTCGACATCGCGCAGCTGGAGGCGGTGATCAACGTCGACGTGACGCCCGACCCCGAAGTGCACGTGCACCGCATCGGCCGCACCGGCCGCGCGGACCAGGCAGGCTGGGCGCTGAGCCTCGCCAGCATGGACGAGATGGGGCGCGTCGGCGCGATCGAGCAGGCGCAAAAGCGCGAAGTCGAATGGCATCCGCTCGCGGAACTGAAGCCGGCCGGCAACGACACGCTGCTGCCGCCGATGGAAACGCTGCAGATCCTCGGCGGCCGCAAGGACAAGATCCGGCCGGGCGACGTGCTCGGCGCGCTGACCGGCGACGCGGGGTTCGACGGCAAGCAGATCGGCAAGATCAACGTGACCGAGTTCTCGACCTACGTCGCGATCGAGCGCGGCGTCGCGCACGACGCGCTGCGCAAGCTCAATGCGGGGAAGATCAAGGGCAAGCGCGTCAAGGTCCGGTTGATGGACGAGGAATGACGGCGTGATGCCGGCGCGGGCCGCAACGCTTACGCGGCGCGCCCGCCCAGCATCGCCAGAAACTGCTGCACCGCTCCCCATTCCCCGCCGATCCGGCAGAGCGCGACGAGTTCGTGCGCCCGGCACGTTGCCCGCGAGTTTCCGGTATACGATGTTCGGCGCCGCGATCCGGCTGAGCGGCGCCGGCACCAGCGCCACGCCGAGGCCGGCCCCCGCCAGCGCCAGCACGGACAGCGTGCTGCTCACCTTGTGCACGATACGCGGCGCCCGGCCGAGCACCCGCCGCAGGATCGCCAGCTGCCCTTCGTCGTCACCGTCGGCCGCATAAAAAATGAACGGTTCGTCCGCCAACGCCGCTTCGCGAGCGGCTGCCGGTCGCGCCTCCTTCCCGGCTCGGTTGCGTGCCGTCCGCCGCGCCAGCTTCGTATCGAAAACAGCCACGCCTGGCCTCGAAGCGAGCGCGCATCGCCGACTGTCGACGCACGAATATCGAGATTTTTATCAAAAGATCAGCAGGGTTCGTCGCGCGCAGACCGGACTCGCTTGACCAAATCATCAAATCGGCCTGATTCCAGGTTGCTTGTGCGTCGCACCATACCAAATACCTGCCGCGCCCTTCATACCGCCAAACCAGGAATGTCGGGATTTTTGCAGCGCACACATTCCCGTTGCAGCCCGTTCCTGGCACTGCCCTTGCTCAGTCATTCACACCGGCCCCTTGCGCGACACCCTACGTGCGCAGACAACCGGTTCGAACGATCCCAATCAAGGAGACATGACCATGGCGTTACTGGAACGGTCGGCGTGGTACGACATTGCCCGCTCGACGAACTGGACCCCCCGATATGTTACGGAGTCCGACCTTTTCCCCGAGATCATGACTGGCGCGCAAGGCATTCCGATGGAAACGTGGGAAGCCTACGACGAGCCGTACAAGACTTCCTATTCCGAATACGTCCGCATTCAGCGCGAAAAGGATGCCGGCGCCTATTCCGTGAAGGCCGCGCTGGAGCGCAGCCGCATGTTCGAGGAGGCCGATCCCGGCTGGCTGTCGATCCTGAAGTCGCACTACGGCGCCATCGCGCTCGGCGAATACGCCGCCATGAGCGCGGAAGCGCGCATGGCCCGCTTCGGCCGCGCCCCCGGCATGCGCAACATGGCGACGTTCGGCATGCTGGACGAAAACCGCCACGGGCAACTGCAGCTGTATTTCCCGCACGATTACTGCCACAAGGACCGTCAGTTCGACTGGGCCCACAAGGCCTACCACACGAACGAGTGGGGTGCGATCGCCGCGCGCAGCACGTTCGACGACCTGTTCATGTCGCGCAGCGCGCTCGAGATCGCCGTGATGCTGACGTTCGCGTTCGAAACCGGCTTCACCAACATGCAGTTCCTGGGCCTCGCCGCGGACGCCGCCGAAGCCGGCGATTTCACGTTCGCGAGCCTGATCTCGAGCATCCAGACCGACGAATCGCGCCATGCGCAGATCGGCGGCCCCGCGCTGCAGATCCTGATCGCGAACGGCCGCAAGGAAGAGGCGCAGAAGCTCGTCGACGTCGCCATCGCCCGCGCATGGCGTCTCTTCTGCCTGCTGACCGGCACCTCGATGGACTACGCGACGCCGCTGCATCACCGCAAGCAATCGTTCAAGGAGTTCATGCGCGAGTGGATCGTCGGCCAGTTCGAACGCACGCTGATCGATCTCGGCCTCGACCTGCCCTGGTACTGGGATCAGATGATCAACGAGTTCGACTACCAGCATCACGCGTACCAGATGGGCATCTGGTTCTGGCGGCCGACCATCTGGTGGAACCCCGCCGCCGGCATGACGCCGGATTGCCGCGACTGGCTCGAAGAGAAGTATCCCGGCTGGAACGACACGTTCGGCAAGGCCTGGGACGTCATCATCGACAACCTGGTCGCGGGCCGGACGCACCTGACGATGCCGGAAACCCTGCCGATCGTCTGCAACATGAGCCAGTTGCCGATCTGCGCGATTCCCGGCAACGGCTGGAACGTGAAGGACTACCCGCTCGACTACAACGGCCGCACCTATCACTTCAACTCGGAAATCGACCGCTGGGTCTTCCAGCAGGATCCGCTGCGCTATCGCGATCACATGACGCTCGTCGATCGCTTCCTCGCCGGGCATATCCAGCCGCCCGACCTGATGGGCGCGCTCAAGTACATGAGCCTCGCCCCCGGCGAGAGCGGCGACGACGCACATCGATACGCGTGGGTCGAGGCCTACCGCAATCGCGGCAATCAACAGAAAGCCGCGTAAGACGGCCGATCAATGGAGGACGACATGGCACTTTTTCCGGTGATTTCCAATTTCCAGTACGACTTCCTGCTGCAGCTCGTGGCGGTCGATACCGACAACACCATGGACGAGGTCGCGGCCGCGGCCGCGCATCACTCGGTCGGCCGGCGCGTCGCGCCGCGGCCGGACAAGGTCGTGAGGGTGCGGCGCCAGGGCAGCGAGACGTTCTTCCCGCGCGACGCGCGGCTCGGCGAGACGGACATCCGGCCGATGGAAGCGCTCGAGTTCATTTTCTGCGACGCGTGAGGCCGACATGACATTTCACAAAGCATGCACGCTCGACGAGCTGTGGGAAGGCGACATGACCGAAGTCGAGGTCGAAGGGCACGTGATCGTGCTGGTCCGCCCCGAAGGGGGCGAGCCGCGCGCGTTCCAGGGCATCTGTCCGCACCAGGACATTCCGCTCGCGGAAGGCAAGTTCGACGGCCGCGTGCTGATGTGCCGCGCACATCAATGGACCTTCGATGCGAATACGGGCAAGGGCATCAATCCCGGCGACTGCCGGCTCGCGGAATATGCCGTGAAACTCGACGGGGACGACATCCTCGTTGCCGTGGAGGGCGTCGAACCGCTCTTCGCCCATTCCTGACCTGACGTAGGACACACCATGAGTCACGACAACACGGCGGACGCCTATCGCAACAACCGCGTCGGCCCCATCCTGCGCGCGAGCAGCATCACGGCCGGCGTCATCGAAGCCGCCCAGGAAGACAACCCGGACAAGGAGATCCGCATCGACGACAAGCTCGCCTACGTGCGCATCGACACCGACGGCGAACTGGTCCTGCGCCGCGCGACCCTGGAGGCCGCGCTCGGCCGGCCATTCAAGATGTCGGAACTGGAAATCAACCTCAGCTCGTTCGCGGGCCGCATCGAGACGACGGACGACTACGTCCGCTTCTATTACGAAAAGACGCTCTGACCGGAGACCAGCATGACGCAACCCGAAATCCTGAAGCCGCTCAAGACGTGGAGCCATCTGGCCGCGCGGCGGCGCAAGCCGAGCGAATACGAGATCGTCTCGACCAACCTCCATTACACGACCGACAACCCCGACGCGCCGTTCGAACTGGACCCCAACTTCGGGATGGCGCAGTGGTTCAAGCGATACCGCAACGCGTCGCCGCTGCAACACGCCGACTGGAACGCGTTCCGCGATCCCGACGAGCTGGTCTATCGCACCTACAACATGCTGCAGGACGGCCAGGAGACATACGTCTTCGGTCTGCTCGACCAGTTCTCGTCGCGCGGCCATGACACGATGCTCGGGCGCGACTGGGCGGAACACCTCGCGCATCTGTATACCCCCGCGCGCTACCTGTTCCACGCGCTGCAGATGGGCTCCGCCTATCTGACGCAGCTCGCGCCCGCGTCGACGATCTCCAACTGCGCCGCCTACCAGACGGCCGACTCCCTGCGCTGGCTCACGCATACCGCGTATCGGACCAGGGAGCTGTCGCAGGCCTTTCCCGATCTCGGCTTCGCGAGCGGCGAACGTCGCATCTGGGAACAGAGCCCCGCATGGCAGGGCTGGCGGCGGCTCGTCGAGGAAGCGCTCGTCGCGTGGGACTGGGCCGAGAGCTTCGTCGCGCTGAACCTGGTCGCACGGCCCGCCATCGACGAGACCGTGCTGCGCACGCTCGGCCAGACGGCCCGCCACAACGGCGATACGCTGCTCGGCCTGCTGACCGATGCACAACTGGCCGACGCGCAACGGCATCGCCGCTGGGCAGGCGAGCTCGTGCGCATGGCGCTGGAACAGGACGGCAACCGCGCGGTGCTCGCTGCCTGGATCGACAAGTGGGCGCCGCTCGCGGATGCCGCCATCGACGCGTATTGCGATGCACTGCCCGACGCGCAGGATGCGGCAGCGCGTGCGCGCGCGGCGGTCGGCGAATTCCGGCGCGGCATCGGCCTGTGACCGCTGGATGAACCCGGGGCCGGCCCGTGCCGGCCCCCGTAATGCGGAACCTGAAGATGGAACATCAGATCACGATTGAAGGCGGCGCGACATTCGCCGTCGACGCGTCGGAAGACGCGCTGCTGCGCGGCGCATTGCGTGCCGGCGTCGGACTGCCGCACGAATGCAGCGTGGGCGGCTGTGGCGCCTGCCGCTTCGAGCTCGTGTCCGGCGCGATGGACACGCTGTGGCCGGACGCACCGGGCCTCTCCGAACGCGATCGCAAGCGCGGCAAGCGGCTCGCGTGCCAGTCGCGCCCGACCGGCGATTGCACGATCCGCGTGCGCTGCGACGACAGTTACCTGCCCGTCGTCACCCCGTCGCGCCGGGAGGCGGAACTGGTCGCGCGTCGCAGCGTGACGCCGGACATGAGCGAATTCACGTTCCGCGCCCCGGGCGAGGCGGCGTTCCGCGCCGGCCAGTATGCGCTCCTCTATCCGCCTTCGGCACAAGGCGCGCGCGCCTATTCGATGTCGAATCTGCCGAACGGCGACGGCCTCTGGCAGTTCGTCATCCGGCGCCTGCCCGGCGGCGCGGGCAGCAACGCGCTGTTCGACCGTATCGCCATCGGCGAGCGCGTGCTGCTCGACGGGCCTTACGGGCACGCCTACCTGCGCGACGACGACGCCCGCGACATCGTCTGCATCGCCGGCGGCTCGGGGCTCGCACCGATGCTGTCGATCGCACGCGGCGCGCTGGCGCAACCGGGATCCCCGCGTGTCCACTTCTTCTACGGCGCGCGCTCGCAGGCGGATCTCCGCGCCGCGGCGGAACTCGATGCGCTGGCGCACGAACGACTGTCGGTTTCCGTCGTGCTGTCCGCCCCGGATGCGTCGCAGCCATGGCACGGTGCGACGGGCTTCGTCCATGACGAGGCAGAGCGCGGGCTCGCGCAACCGCTCGACCGCTACCGCTTCTACTTCGCGGGCCCGCCGCCCATGATCGAGGCCGTGCAGGACCTGCTGATGCTCCGGCACAAGGTCCCCTTTGCGCAGCTCCACTTCGATCGATTCGTCTGACCCCGTTGCACGTGGCCCGCCCGGGCGGGCCGCGTGTATTCCTCTGCGAATTTCCCGCGCGTAGTTTCACCAATCGCCACGACGACACGCACCCGCTAAGCTGACCCGGGCGATTCGGTCGCAATGCGTGCCGGCATGCATGTTCCCGTGCGCCACATGCATCACCAGCACAGGGGAGCACCGGCCGAACCGGCCGCAAGCGAGGCAAGCATGTCAAGGAGCGAAATGCACGACGGCAAACCGGGTTCCGCGCCCCGGCATCGCGCGGGACATTCTCCGCGCGATGCCGGGCATCCGGAGATTCGCGTTCCCGCCATCCACGACCTCGCAAAGCGTCTGCGATTCGCGCCCCAGCAAGGCAGGATCTGGCTCGACGACCAGCGCATGATGCTGATGCACATCAGTTCGTTCGGCGCGCTGCGCCAGGAGCTGATCGAGAGCCTCGGCAAGGAAACCGCACGCGGCCTCATCACCCGCATCGGCTACCAGGCCGGCACGCACGATGCCGCCATGGCGCGCAAGGTGCGAGCCGGCTTCAACACCTACGACGACTTCCTGGCCGGCCCGCAGCTCGTCTCGCTCGAAGGGATCGTCCACTGCGAACCGATCGCGCTCGACATCGATGTCGAGCGCGGCCACTATTTCGGCGACTTCTATCTGATCGACTCGTCGGAGGCGGAGGCGCACATCGCGAGTTACGGAATCGGCAACGACGCCGTCTGCTGGATGCTGATCGGCTATGCGTGCGGCTATACCAGCTCGTTCATGGGCCGGCCGATCCTGTGGCGGGAAATCGAATGCCGCGGGATGGGGCATGCAAAATGCCGCGTCGTCGGCAAGCCGGTCGAGGAATGGGACGATCCGCAGGACGATCTGCGCTTCCTGCAGATCGGCGATTTCGTCAAATGGTCGCTCGAGCCGCAGACCATGCCGCCGGCCACCAGCCGGATCGCCGAGCGGATCGCGCGCGCGCCCGAGAACAGTTTCGGCGTCGTCGGCATCTCGGCCGGCTTCAACACCGTGTGCCACATGGTCAACAAGGTGGCACCCACGGAGGCCACCGTGCTGTTTCTCGGCGAAAGCGGGGTTGGCAAGGAGGTGTTCGCGAACAACCTGCATCGGCTCAGCAAGCGGGCCGAGAAGCCGTTCGTGGCCGTCAACTGCGCGTCGATTCCGGAACACCTGATGGAATCCGAACTGTTCGGCGTCGAACGCGGCGGCTATACCGGCGCGACCTCGTCGCGGCCCGGCCGGTTCGAGCGGGCCGATGGTGGCACGCTCTTTCTCGATGAAATCGGCACGCTCAGCTTCACCGCGCAGGGCAAGCTGTTGCGCGCGCTTCAGCAGGGCGAGCTGGAGCGCGTCGGCGACACACGGACGCGCAAGATCGACGTGCGCGTGATCGCCGCAACGAACGTCAACCTGCGGGAAGCCGTCAAGGCCGGGCAATTCCGCGAGGATCTCTTTTTCCGCCTCAACGTGTTTCCGATCCAGGTGCCGCCGCTACGCGAACGGCGCGACGACATCCCGCTGATGATGAACTGGTTCCTTCAGCGGCTCGCCAAGAAGCACGACAAGCACATCACCGGCTTTCGCGAGCGCGCGGTCGACGCGATGTTCAACTACGACTGGCCCGGCAACGTGCGCGAACTGGAGAACATGATCGAACGCGCGGTGATTCTCGCCGAGGACGGCGGTGCGCTCGACCTCTGCCACCTGTTCACGACCGGCGAGGAAATCGACGTGTCGTCGTTCATTCTGAAACGCAGTGGCAACATCGCCTTGATGGACGAGCCGGTCGAGACGGCCCTGGCCCCGGCCTCGACCGGCCCCGGCGCCCGCCCCGGGCTCGCCGAAACCGAGGTGGCGATGCTGCGCGCCGCGATCGCCGAGGCGAACGGCAACCTCTCGCTGGCAGCGCGTGTGCTCGGCATCAGCCGGCCGACACTGGCCTACCGGTTGCGCAAGTACGGCATCGCCGCCGAATGACCCGACAAGCGCCGGGAGACGCGGCATCGATGCGCGTCGCCCGGCGTCCGGTCAGAAGCGCTTCTGATATCCGACGACCGCGTTGATTTGCGAGTGCGTTGCGACGATGGGCACCGCGGTGTTCGGCTGGCTGCCGTTCGACAACGTCTTTTGCAGGCCGACCGATAGTGCGAAGCTGACGAGATCGTCCTTGTCGAACGCGTAGGACGCGCCCGCGCTCAGGTGCGTCGTCGGAATCGCCGGAACGACGGCCAGCAACGTGTCGTTCGGTACGGCCTCCTGCGCGTACTGGAACCCCGCACGCAGCGTCAGCTTCGCGTTGTAGCGATATTCCGCGCCGACCGCGAAGACGTTGATGTCGCGATAATTCTGCGGGATCGACAGGTTCAGGTTCGCGCCGGTTCCGGCCTGCGTGAAGCTCATGTTCAGGTCCTTCATCACGCTCGACCAGAACACGCGCTGGTAGTCGGCCGAAACCGACCACTGGTCGTTGAAGCGGTGGCTGATACCTATCGTGAACTGGGCCGGCATCTGGAAGTCCTTCACGACGATGTCGCCGCTCAGCGGAATATTGCCCGCGACCGAACTGACGGCGGTCAGATTCGCATGTCCGGCGCGCAGATCGCCCACGGCGGTCTTGAAGCTGTACGCCATGCCGACCCGTGTGTCGGGCGTCAGCAGATACGTGAGGCCCAGCTTGCCGCCGACACCCCAGGCGTCGGCTCCGCCGCCGACGATGCCGCTGTGCGAAAACCCGACGTAGCCGCCCGACAGGCCGGGCACGCTCAGCAGCGCCGGCACCAGCGACCCGGACACGCGGCGCTGCGCGGCCAGCGTGCCGATCTGGGACACGTCGAGCAGCGATCCCAGGTTGAGCGAGGTCCAGACGACGTCCAGCGACGCCCCGACCGTCAACCGGTCGTTCACGTTGTACGCCGCGGACAGCGGGACGCGCAGCACCAGCAGCCGCGAAAACTGGTCGAGCCCGGTATCGACGTTGTTGGTCGCCGTCCGCGACAGGAAACTGCTGCCGCCGAATTGCGTACCGAGCCCGCCTTCGGCGAACGCGCCGATGCCGAACGCATAGTTCGCGCGACGACAGACGACGGCCAGCTGCGGCGCGAAATACGGCCCGTTGTTGTTGCCGTGATTGCCCGACGTGGCGCCCTCGCCGGTCGACGCGTTCTTCACGTGAATGTTGGTCGTGACCACGTCGAGCCCGAGGTCCACATAGCGCCCCTCGGTCATCAGGCCGAGCGTGGCCGGGTTCAGCATCATCGCCGCCCCGCCGACGTCGTAGGCCACGCCGGTCCCGCCCATCGCGCGCGAGACCGGACCATAGCCTTCGAGATTGAACACGTCGGTCGCACGCGCATGCGTGCCCCATGCCGCGGCGCATGCCACGACCGCCAATCGAACATACATGCCTTTCACGGACGTCTCCTTACCCATTTATAATTAAATAGTGCTAATCGTTTAGAAAGCTGCTATCCATCGCTTGAAATTGCGCCCGGCTCGCGATCAGCGGGATCTCGCCGGCCTCCGTCCGGCAATCCGCACGATCACGACATGCGATTCCTCGTGCCCCACCCAACCTGGCGCGCGCCGTCGCACGGCATACCGTCGTCGGCGCGGGTCGATCAGTCCGTCGACTCGCTGAAATGATCGATCACCAGCCGGTTGAACCGCGCCGCATGCTCGATCTGCGTCCAGTGTCCGCAGTTGCCGAACACGTGCAGTTGCGCGTTCGGCAGCAGTTCCAGCAGCCTCATCGAGCTGTCGAGCGGAATCACGCGATCCTCGCGGCCATGGACGATCAGTGTGTCGTGCGGCAGCGCGCGCAGTTTCACCTCGTCGCTCGCGAGCGCATCGACCCAGCGCTGGCGCGGGGCCGGAAACATGTTCGCGAACGCTTCCTGGTAGCCGGGCCGCACGCTCGCGTCGTAGCGCAGCTTCGCGAGCTCGTCGTTCACGAGCGTGCGATCGAACGCGAAGATGTCCAGCAGGCCGCGCATGTTCGCGATCGACGGCGTGTAGCCCCACACCGCGTCGAGCCCTTCGGTCAGCGTGAAGCGCGTGCCGGCCGCGCCCATCAGCACGAGCCGGCCGACACGCTCCGGCGCCCGGATCGCCAGCGCGAGCGCCAGCGCGCCGCCGAACGAATTACCGATCACGTGCGCGCGCTCGACGCCGAGCGCATCGAGCAGGCCGAGTGCGTGGTCGACCCAGTGGTCCATCGAATACACGTAATCGCGCGGCCGCTCGGTTTCGCCGAATCCGGCCATGTCCGGTGCGATCACGCGAAACTGCTCGGCGAGCGCGGGCATCGTGAGCCGCCAGTTCGCGTAGGCCGTGACACCCGGCCCCGAACCGTGGATCAGCAGCACGGGCGGCCCGTCGCCGACGTCGTGATAGTTGGTGTCGAGGCCGCCCGCGACGATCCGGCGGCCCAGTTCGGGATTGGTTGACATGACGTCCTCCAGTCGATTTTCGATGGTGCGCGGCGCATCAGCGCCCGCGCTTCTTCGCGCTCTGCCCGCCGATCCCGAAGTGCCCCTTCGGCATCTCGGTGATGATCACGCGCACCGATTCGAGCGGTGCGTCGAGCGAGCGATGGATGGCTTCGGTGACTTCGGCGATCAGGCGTTCCTTCTTGTCGTCGTCGCGGCCTTCCAGGATGTACAGATGTGCTACCGGCACGATGGCCTCCCTTTGCGTTCGGAACGTTCAGATGAATCGCAGGCCGACCGACCCGATGTCCTGCACGCGCAGCGTCACGTTGTCGCCGGCCGCGACGGCCACCGCCTCCGTGATGCCGCCCGACAGGATCAGGCTGCCCGCCGGAATCGATTCGCCGCGCGCCCCCAGGTGATTCGCGAGCATCGCGATCGCGGCGGCCGGATGCCCGAGCACGGCCGCACCGGCGCCGAACGCGACCGGCAGCCCGTTCTTCTCGAGCACGATGCCGAGCGTGCGCAGGTCGACGCCGTCCACAGCCAGCGGCCGGCCGCCCGCGACGAAGCGCGCGGCCGACGTGTTGTCGGCCACCACGCTCTTCAGGTCGAATTTGAAGTCGCGGTAGCGGCTGTCGATCACCTCGATCCCGGCGACGACGAAGTCCGTCGCGGCGAGTACCGCGCCGACATGGCAGCCGGGCCCCTTCAGTTCGGCCTTCGTCACGAATGCGATCTCCGGCTCCACCTTCGGATGAATCAGCGCGGACGTATCGCACTCGCCGCCGTCCGGCAGGTCATGGACGTCGGTCAGGAAGCCGAACACGGGCGTGTCCACCCCCATCTGCCGCATCTTCGCGTGCGACGTCAGGCCAGCCTTGTAGCCGACGATCCGCGCGCCGCGCGCAAGCTGCCGGCGGCGGATCGCATCCTGCACCGCGTACGCGTCGTCCCAGTCCATCTCCGGATGACGGTCGGTGATCTTCGGCGTGTCGCGCGCCTCGCGCATGCAGTCGTCGAGATGCGCGGCCAGCGACTCGATCGTGTCGGTCGTCAGATTCATGCGGCCTCCCGCTTCGGTTGCGCCGCGCGCGCCTTCGCGAGCGTCAGCGCGGTGTCCTCGATCATGTCCTCCTGCCCGCCGACCATGCCGCGCCGGCCGAGCTCGACGAGGATGTCGCGCGCCGGAATCCCGTACTTCTCGCCCGCGCGCTTCGCGAACAGCAGGAACGAGCCGTACACGCCCGCATAGCCGAGCGTCAGCGCGTCGCGGTCGATGCGGATCGGGAAGTCCATCATCGGCACGACGAGATCCTCGGCGACGTCCTGGATCTTCCACACGTCGATGCCGGTCTCGATGCCCATCCGCTCGCAGACGGCGACGAACACTTCCAGCGGCGTGTTGCCCGCGCCGGCGCCGAGCCCCGCCGCCGCGCCGTCGATCCGGTTCGCACCGGCCTCGATCGCGGCGATCGAGTTCGCGACGCCCATCGCGAGGTTGTGGTGGCCGTGGAAGCCCAGTTCCGTTTCAGGCAGCAGCGCGTCGCGCACGGCTGCCAGGCGGGCCTTCACGTCGTCGGGCAGCATGTAGCCGGCCGAATCGGTGATGTAGATGCAGTTCGCGCCGTACGACTCCATCAGCTTCGCCTGCTTCACCAGCCCGTCGGGGCTGTTCATGTGGCTCATCATCAGGAAGCCGACGGTATCCATGTCGAGCTTGCGCGCCATCGCGATGTGCTGCTCGGAGACGTCCGCCTCGGTGCAGTGCGTCGCGACGCGAATCGTATGCACGCCGAGCGCGTGCGCCTCCTTCAGGTGGTCGACGGTGCCGATGCCCGGCAGCAGCAGCGCCGACACCTTCGCGCGCTTGAGCAGCGGGATCACCGCGCCGAGGTATTCCGCGTCGGTATGCGCGGGAAAGCCGTAGTTGACCGACGAGCCGCCGAGGCCGTCGCCGTGCGTAACTTCGATCAGCGGCACGCCGGCCGCGTCGAGCCCGCTCGCGATCGAGCGCATCTGGTCGAGCGTCATCTGGTGACGCTTCGGATGCATGCCGTCACGCAGCGTCATGTCGTGGACGGTGATTCGTTTGCCTTTGAGATTCATTGCCGTTCCTTTCTTGTCCGGTCGTGGAAGTCGCGTCTGCCGGCGTCAGGCCGCCTGGGCGGCCGATGCCAGCGTGAGGCGTCCGGCCAGCAGTTCCTCGGCGAACATCTCGGCGGTGCGCGCGGCGGCGGCCGTCATGATGTCGAGGTTGCCCGCGTATTTCGGCAGGTAGTCGCCGAGACCTTCGACCTCGAGATAGACCGACACGCGGTTGCCGTCGAACACCGGCCCGTTGACGAGCCGGTAGCCGGGCACGTAGCGCTGCACGTCGGCGATCATCGCGTGCACCGATTCGACGATGCGCGCTTCGTCGGGCGCGGTTTCGGTCAGGCAGTGCACGGTGTCGCGCATGATGAGCGGCGGGTCGGCCGGGTTGATCACGATGATCGCCTTGCCCTCGTTCGCGCCGCCGACCTGCGCGACGGCCGCGGCCGTGGTGCGCGTGAATTCGTCGATGTTCTTGCGGGTGCCGGGGCCGACCGAGCGCGACGACACGGTCGCGACGATCTCGCCGTACGCGACCGGCTGCACGCGGGAGATCGCGCGCACCATCGGAATCGTCGCCTGGCCGCCGCACGTGACCATGTTCACGTTCATCTCGCCGGAGCCGATGTGATCCATCAGGTTGACGGGCGGCACGCAGTACGGGCCGATCGCGGCCGGCGTCAGGTCGATCATCAGCACGCCGAGCGCGTTCAGCTTGCGGCTGTTTTCCGCGTGGACGTATGCGCTCGTCGCGTCGAACGCGATCTGCACGCCGTCGGCCTGCACATGCGGCAGCAGGCCGTCGACGCCGTCCGAGGTGGTCTTGAGGCCGAGTTCGCGCGCGCGCTTCAGGCCATCGGAATCGGGATCGATGCCGACCATCCACACGGGTTCGAGCACGGGGCTGCGCATCAGTTTGGCGAGCAGGTCGGTGCCGATGTTGCCGGGACCGATCAGCGCGCAACGGATCTTTCGGGTCATGGGGAATTCCTCGTTTGCGTGGAAAGGGGAACGGGCGGCGCTCACGCGAACCGCACCGAACACGCGCCGATCCCGCCGATCGACACGCGGAAGTTGTCGCCGCGCCCGACCGGCGCCATCGCTGCGAGCGCGCCGGACAGAATCACTTCGCCGGCCTTCAGCGGGATGCCGAGGCGGCCGAGCGTGTTGGCGAGCCATGCGACGGCATTGACCGGCGAGCCGAGCGCGGCCGCGCCGGCGCCGGTGCCGATCACGTCGCCGTTCTTCTCGAGCACCAATCCGCAGGTCGACAGATCGACGCTGCGCGTGCTCACCGCCCGGTCGCCGAGCACGAACACGCCGCACGACGCGTTGTCGGCCACCGTGTCGCCGATGCGGATCTTCCAGTCGCGGATGCGCGAGTCGACGATCTCGAAGCACGGCATCACGCACTCGGTCGCGGCGAGCACCATCGCGTTCGTCACGCCCGGGCCGAGCAGGTCGCGCTTCAGCACGAACGCGATCTCGCCTTCGGCCTTCGGCTGGATCAGCGTGTCGAGCGCGATGCATTCGCCCTCGCCGTACACCATGCCCGACAGCAGGTAGCCGAAGTCGGGCTGGTAGACGCCGAGCATGTCCATCACCGCCTTCGACGTGACGCCGATCTTCTTGCCGATGACGGTCTCGCCGGCATCCAGGCGGCGCTGCACGAAGCGCTGCTGGATCCGGTACGCGTCGTCGACCGACAGGTCCTCGTGCTGCGACGTCAGCGGCGCGATGGGCTCGCGCGACGTCATCGCGTCGTACAGCCGGTCGCCCAGCGTGGTAATCAACGTGGAGTCCATAAGAGTTTTCCGGTCATTAACAGAGGGTCAGAGCTTGATGCAGACGTTGCGGAGCTCCGTGTAGAACTCGAGCGAATGCACGCCGCCCTCGCGGCCGATGCCCGATTGCTTGGCGCCGCCGAACGCGGTACGCAGGTCACGCAGGAACCATGAATTGACCCACGCGATGCCGACGTCGATCGACGCCGCGACGCGGTGCGCGCGCGACAGGTTGGTCGTCCAGATCGCGGTCGACAGCCCGTACGCATTCGCGTTCGCGCGGCCGATCACCTCGGCTTCGGAATCGAACGGCATCACGAGCGTGCACGGCCCGAAGATCTCGTCGCGCGCGATCGGCGAATCGTCGCCGAGGCCGGTCCAGATCGTCGGCTGCACCCACGCGCCGCCGCGCAGGTCCTCCGGCATGTCGGGCACGCCACCGCCCGTCACGACCGTCGCACCGAGTTCGGCCGCCTTGCGGTAATACGACAGCACCTTGTCGCGATGCTCCTGGCTGATGAGCGGGCCGAGGCCGGTCGACTCCGCTTCCGGGCGGCCCGGCCGCAGCCGTTCGGCGCCGGCCTTCAGCGCGGCGACGAAACGCTCGAACAGCGGACGCTCGACATACACACGCTCGGTGCCGAGGCACACCTGCCCCGCGTTCGCGAAGCACGAGCGCAACGTGCCCTCGACGGCCGCATCGAAATCGCAATCGGCGAACACGATCGCCGCGTTCTTGCCGCCCATCTCGAGGCTGACGGGCCGCGCGCCGTCGGCCGCGGCTTTCATGATCGCCGCGCCGGTGCGCGTCTCGCCGGTGAACGTGATCGCGTTCACACCCGGATGGGTCGTCAGGAATTCGCCGGCCGAGCCGGGCCCGAAGCCGTGCACGACGTTGTAGACGCCGCGCGGCACGCCGGCCGCGTTCATCACCTCGCCGAGCAGCGCGGCCGTCTGCGGCGTCTCCTCCGACGGCTTCACGACCACCGTGTTGCCGCACGCGAGCGCGGGCCCGACCTTCCACGTCATCAGCAGCAGCGGCAGATTCCACGGGCAGATCACGCCGACCACGCCGACCGGCCGGCGGATCGCGTAGTTGAGCGCGCCCGCACCGTCCGGCGTCGCCATCTCGAAGGTTTCGCCGGGCACGTTCTTCACCACGTCGGCGAACACCTTGAAGTTCGCGGCGCCGCGCGGGATGTCGATATGGCTGGCGAGGCTCACCGGCTTGCCGGTGTCGGCCACTTCGGCTTCGAGGAAATCGTCGAAGCGGCGCGTGATGCCGTCGGCCACCGCATACAGGAGCTCGACGCGCTGCGCGACGGTCAGGCCGCCCCACGGGCCGGCCAGCGCCGCGCGTGCGGCCTGTACCGCCGCGTCGACATCCGCGCGGCTCGCTTCGGCGACGCGCGCGATCACCGCGTTGTCGAGCGGCGAGCGCTTGTCGAACCAGCGTTCGCCCGCGCGATAGTCGCCGTCGATGAAGTTGCGGACGAGCCGCGGTTCCGGCTGCCCGCCGGCGGGGCCGCGTGTCGCGGCGATGGGTTCGGTGTCGTACATGATGTGTGTGCCGATAGTCGTCAATCCGTGGGTTCGTGGAGCGCGTTTGCGTGCCGTGCGTCATGGCCCGCCGAAGCCGGCCGCATCGAGCCCCGCGTTCGCGCATTGCTCGTCCTGCGCCTCGCTGCCGCCCGATACGCCGATGCCGCCGATCAACGCGCCGTCTTCGACGATCGGCAACCCGCCGCCGAATGCGACGAAGCGCGGCCGCAGCACGAGGCCTTGCCGCACCGCGTCCGAGTGCGACGCCAATGCGGCGTGCCACGCGCCGGTGGGCAGACCGAAGCTCGCGGCCGTGTACGCCTTGTCGATCGCGATATCGATCGAATGCAACGGTGCGCCGGGCATGCGGACGAATGCCGCGAGCAGTCCGGCCGCATCGACGACCGCGACGTTGACGCGCACGCCGAGCCGTTCGGCGGCCTCGGCCGCCGCCTGCGCCGCGCGTGCCGCGGCGGGCCAGTCGATCGCGCGCGTGTCGATGCTGCGGTTCGTGTCGTTTCGATCCATGACGCTGGGCTCCTTGCGGCTCAGGTGTAGACGGTCGTGAACGCTTCGTTCAGCTCGCCGGAGTGGTAGAAGATCCCGCGCCCGAGCTCCTCCTCGGTCCACGTCGTGACCGGGCGATCGGGTTGCGCGAGATAACCCAGCCCCGCGAACGTCTCGTTGCGGTTGCCGCTCGGATCGAAGAAATAGATGGTGGTGCCGCGCGTGATGCCGTGCCGCGTCGGCGCGACGTCGATCTTCACCTTGTTCTTCGCCATGACGTCGGCCGACTTCAGCACGTCGGCCCAGTCGTCGAGGAAGAACGCGATGTGATGCAGGCCGTTGCTCGGGCCGCCGACGAACGCGATGTCGTGCGGCGTCGTGCTGCGGAACATCCACGTCGCGGCCCGGATCGTGTTGCCGGGGCCGACCATCACCTGTTCCGCCAGATGGAAGTCGAGACACTCGGCCATGAAGCGCGTGTTCTCCTCGACACGGTTCACGCCGGTTTCGGGGTTCAGTTCGCACATCAGCAGGCAGTGGTCGAGCCAGTGCACGGCCGAGCCCGGAACATCGTCGGGCCACGGATCGGGGTTCAGCGAGCCGACCGCGGTGCCCACCAGCTCCTTCTTCGCGAACAGCCGCAGTTCGTGCCCGCTCGGCAGCAGGAACCGCAATTGACGGCCAACCGCCGGCAGCGCGCCTTCGGGCAGCATCTCGGTCGCGATCCCGTATGCCTCGATACGCTGCTGGAACGCGTCCAGGTCGGCGTCGTGCTCGACCTTGTACGCGGCGTGCTTGAGCCCCGCCTGGTCGGACGGCGACAGGATCAGCGAATACTTGTCCCATTCGTCCCAGCATTTCAGATAGACGTTGCCCGCCGCGTCGCGCATCGTCTCCTGCATGCCGAGCACGCGCACGTAATGACGCAGCGCCGCTTCCATGTCCATCACCTTCAGACTGACATGACCAATACGCATCACACCCATGATGTGTCTCCTCCTGGTTTCCTGGTTACTTGTCGATCGTCGGCGCGCCGGCACGGGCCGCGCCGCAGAAGAACGGCTTTTTCAGCCGGCCAGCCACTTCCAGTTCCACGTCGCCGTCCGGCACCACACGGCACGCGAGCGCATAGCCGTCGTTCTCCTCTTCAGCGCTGACGTGTGCCCGGCTGACCGGCCCGAGCTTGCGCACCGCGCCGCGCAGCACGCGCACCTTGCACACGCCGCACCCGCCGTTCAGGCAGCCGACCGGAATGCCGCGCCGGCCGAGCTTCGCCATGCCGGCCAGCAACGACTCGCCCGACACGCACGCATAGCGCTCGTCGGTCTGCGCGATCCTGACCGTCCCGCATACGCGACCCGCATCCATGTCACACCCGCCGGAACAGCGGGCTGCGCGTCTGTTGCGCGTCGGCCGCCGAGATGAACTTCTCGTGATAGATGTCGCGCTCGAACAGGCGCCCCTGCATCAGCGTCGTGATGCACGCGTCGATCATCGCGGGCGGGCCGCACAGGTATGCCTGGTGCCCCGAGAAGTCGCCGTCGAAATGCGCCTTCGCGACGTCGTGCACGAACCCTTGCGCGACGTCGCCGCCGGCATCCGGCGCGCCTTCGGACAGCGCCGGCACGTACGTGAAGTTCGGGTGGCGTTCCGCGAGCGCGCGGAATTCGTCGTGGTAGTACAGCTCCTTCGCGTTGCGCTGGCCGTAGACCAGCGTGATCGGCGCGGTGACGCCGCTGGCGAGCAGGTCCGCGATCATCGAGCGCGGGCTCGACAGCCCCGATCCGCCAGCCATGAAGATCATCGGCCGCGCGGCCGAGCGACGCACGAAGAAGCGCCCGTACGGGCCCGACAGCCGCATGCGGTCGCCGGTGGCCAGCTGCTCGTGCAGGTAGCCGGTGCCGAGCCCGCCCGGCACCTGCCGCACGTTCAGCTCGATCTCGCCGGTGGCCGCGACGTCGGCCGGCGCGTTCGCGATCGAGAACGCGCGGCTCTGCCCGAGACCGGGAATCTCCAGCTGCACGTACTGTCCCGCCTGGAAATGCATCGGCTGCGACAGCTTCAGCCGGATCGACTTGATGGTTGGCGTGAGCTGCTCGATGCGCGTCACTTCAGCCGCGAAGTCCTTGACCGGAATGATTTCCGCGTCCGGTTCCTCGTCGACGTCGGCCTCGATCACGGTGTCGGCCTGCAGCGTCGCGCAGCACGCGAGCGCCTTGCCTTCCTCGCGCTCGAAATCCATCAGCGCGAACGGGTTCGCGTCGCCGAGATCGGTCTCGCCGTCGAGCACCGCGACCTTGCAGGTGCCGCACAGGCCGTGACAGCACGCATGCGGAATGTAGATGCCCTGGCGCAGCGCGGCATCGAGCATCGTCTGTCCTTCCTCGACCTCGATCGTGACGCCCAGCGGCTCGATGGTAAGTTGGTGGCTCATGATGGTTCGCTCGTCCGCGTGGCGGTCAGAAGCTCGCGCCGCCGAGGCCGTCGAGGCCCGGCGTGCGGAAGCTGATCAGGTCCTTGTGCCCGAGGCCGTTGTCGGCCAGGCTCTTCGCTGCGTCGGGCGTCCACGGCTCACCGGAGCGAAACCACTCGACGCGGCCCCAGTCGATCTTCGCGAAGTCGGGGTGATAGCCGTAGATGGGTGGCAGCACGTCGCGCGCGAGCGCGCCGAACGGCATGTCGGGCGGCAGCGGCAGGCAGAACGGCGCCGGGAACATCAGGTGGTCTTCCCAGCACACGTAGAGCAGCGGCGCCGGAAACTTCTCGACCGCGTCCTTCACCGGGAAGTCGTAGGGTTTGAGCGCGATGACGGTCATGCTTGTCTCCTGTCGGCCGGCGTTTGCGCATTCGCGCGTACGCCGGTCTCGTTCAAGGTTGTGTATCGATCAGTTGCTCGTGGCCTGGCCGCGCCAGGCCGCGAAGTTCTTCTGGTCTTCCGAGCCGTCGAAATCGAGGTTGTCGCGGCCCATCTGCACTTCGTAGTAATCGAGCACCGCGGCGAGCGGATCGAAGCCTTCCGCGCTCGGGTCCGCATCGGGCGGGAAGCAGTTGCCCTGATAGATCTGGTGCACGGGCAACCACGCCTGCACGTACTTCTGCGGCTCGTGGTCGAAGATTTCCTTGCAGTGATCGCTGCAGAAATGGAACTTGTTGCCGAGGTAGTTCGACTCGCGCGCGCCGATCTTCGTCGGGTTGCCGGGCTCGGTGAACAGCATCGGGATCTGGCAGGTCTGGCACAGCATCGGCAGCGTCTTCATGTAGAAGCGGTTGCCGGCCTTCGCCTGCTCTCCCCAGTAGTCGAAGCGCGGGCGGTAATAGCGGTCGAACGAGTCGGGATACTTCGCGGACAGCCACGCCATCTCGTCCTCGGTCGGCACCCACGTGTGGAACGCCGACGCCGCGTTGAAGCCGTAGAATGTCGACCATGCCTGGTGGCTGATGTGGTCCTTGCCTTCGCAGGCGTCCTGCCAGCCCTTCGGCTCGCGAATGCCGTAGCGCGCGAGATCCTTGAACAGCGCGCCGCCGTTCTGCTCCGCGTACATCTCCCACGACTCGCGCCAGCTCATCACGCGCTTCGGCTGCATGTAGTCCATCATCATCGCGACCAGCGTGAGCAGCCGGTAGCCGCGCCAGAACCACTTGTCGATCCAGCGCTGCACGATCGGCACGTTGTCCGGGTCCTGCTCGAGCAGGAACTTGATGCACTCGATGCCGAGCGTCATGTGACGCGATTCGTCCGACTGCGCGGAAAAGCCGAACGTGACGGTGGACATGTCGCCGTTGTAAGCGGCGCCCGACATGAACGGCACGAACAGCAGGTTCGTCAGCACGTATTCGAACGAGAAGCTGACCGCCGTCAGGAACTCGAACGGCCCCGACGAATACGCGTCCTCGAAGAACGACTTCGGCACCGACAGGTACCAGACGCGGTCGAACCAGTGGTTCGAATGATGGAAGCCGTTGAAGAACTTGTTGTACGTCGACATCGCGTGCGTTTCGGTCTGGTAGTGCCGCAACTCGTCGATCGACTGCATCTGGCACGCGATGCGCGCGCCCTCGCCGGTGAAGTGCCGGCCGACGTGCGCGAAACCGCGATGCGCGAGATATTCAAGCGGCGTCACGCCCTGGATGAACAGCTTCAGCGCGTTGATGTAGCGCGCGTCGGTCACGCCGAGGAACGCGTTGTTCTGCGTGAACGCATCGAGCACCGCGTACAGCTTCTTCTCCTTCTCGCCCTGGTATTTCCAGTACGCATCCATCGTCAGGCGGAACGGGTCGACCCACTTGTCCCAGTCGTGGATCTTGATGCCTTCGTAACGGTCGTACGGGAAGACCTTGTCCATCGGCTGGTAGGTCGTCTCCCAGCCGAGGCCGCGCGTCATCGCCGCGTAGCGGTCCTTCAGGCCGAGCTTTTTCTTGAGCGTTGGCGTGTCCATTCGTGTCTCCGGTGTTGTCGGTGCGTGTTGCGCGGCGTTCAGTGCGACCAGCTCAGCGTGAACTGGTCGTCGTCTTCGTCGATGTGGCCGGACAGCGTGATCAGGTTCACCTGCAGCTGCTGCAGGTCGAAGCGCGTGCCGGTCAGTTCCTCGATCGTTTCGCGGCGGATCGTCAGCCGGTCCGGCGCGTCGATCTTGACCATCCCGGGCGACTCGACCACCACCGCGTGCGGGTTGTCGGCGACGATCGCGTCGACGATCGGTCTGGAGTCCTCATTTGTCTGAAAGGCGATGAATACGTTCGACATGCTGGCTTTCCTTGGATTGAGGGGATATGCGCGGCGTCAGAGCGCGAGGCCGAGCTTTGCGACGCGTGCATGGAACTGCTCGCGCACTTCGTCGAGCGCTGCCCGGCCGGCATCCTCCAACGCGCGCGCCGCGACCGGTGCGAGCGCCGCGTCGGCCCGTGCGGACCAGTCTCGGGTCCAGCGGGCGAGCAGCGCGCGGTTGTCGTCGGACTCCGCGGCCATGGTCTTCACGACCGCGTCGATCCAGCGATTCGATTCGGCGTGCCATTCCGGCATGAACGCGGTGAGCATCGCGACCGCCGAGCCGCCCGCGAGCGCGATCCGTTCGTCGATGAAGCGGTCGTAGACGAGCGGATACAGCAGGCCGTCGAGCGCGAGGTTCTGCGCAACGAAAAGCTCGACCGGGTCGGCCACGACCAGCGTGTCCTCCACATAGCGGCGCAGCGGCTGCCATGCGGCGTCGTTCGTCCAGCTGGCCTTGGCCGCATCGAGCACGTCGGGCTCGGCCATCGCGAGCGCGAGGCGCGTCAGGTACTGCGCGACGCCGAGGTTGTCCATCGCATGGAACATCGCGGGCGCGGTGAACGCGGTACCGTAGCCGAGCGCGCAGATCTGCGCGTTGTTCATGTTCGCGCCCCACGCGGCATGGCGCAGCGGCACCAGCACGTCGAGCGCCTGCGCGGCCACGTCGTCGCGCATCAGGCCAATCATCCGGCGCGATTCGACGAACTCGAAGTTCGACTCCATCGCGTCCTGCTGGCGCGCGCGCGTCGTCGCCCACGACGCGTAGTAGAACTGGCGCGGATCCTTCAATGCGTACCAGTTCGCCATCCGTATCGCCGAACGCGACGGATCGAAGATCTCGTGGTCCGGGTCCCAGGTCGGCCGGTAATGGAAGTTCGCCTGGGGCTGTGCGCCCATCATGCCTTCCTGGTAGCGCGTCGCCGTCTTGTCGCCGCCGATGTTCTGCGCGACATGCGCGAAGGTGTGCCGGAGCGGCTTGATGTCGACTGTCTTCAGCTCGATGGTCACTTCTTGCTCCTCAAGGTCATGGGTTCGCTTCGACGTCGAGCCGCGTCACCTGCTGTTCGCGGCAGAACGCGTCGAAGGCGGCAGGAGACAACGTCAGCTCGACGAACAGATCCGGCGCGCCGCCGAGCGAAAACTCGAATTCGACGAAGCCGCGCACGTTCGTGCCGGTCACGCGCGCGCACTTGCGGCCAGGGTCGAGCGGGGAAAGATCGGTCGGGTGCTGATTCATGATCGGTGTCGCCTCCATGCCGCACTTCAATGCAGCATCCGTGCCACGTGCGGGCACGCGCTCAAAAAATCTCGATAATTGAGGGAAAGCCCTGACGCGAAGTTCAAATTCGCGATCCACAATGGCGGTTAACCAGAACGGAAATCGCTCGTCGGCGACCGCGCCTGAACCCATATCCGGTGGCGCCTTTCATCATTTGAGCAACACCGTCGAACGCATTTGACGAAATGATCAAATCGATCCGCCCGCCGCGGCGCCGCTGGAGAAAACCTTGAAAATCACGAGAAATCTCGACGGAGGAGACACGATGCGGCCCAGCCTGCCCCCATTGCCGCCGGACACCGACCTGCGCAAGCTGATCCATTTTTCGGCGAGCGACGGTCGCATCTGGCTGGCCGGTCAGCGGATGGTGCTCCTGCATGCCGGCGCGCTGGCAACGCTGCGCCAGGAACTGATGGAAAGCGTCGGACCGGCACAGACGCGACGCTTCTTCACGCGGGTCGGCTTCGCCGCCGGAGAACGGGACGCCGCGCTCGCCCGCGAAATTCGCAGCGGCGCGTCGTTGTTCGACATGTTCCATGTCGGCCCGCAACTGCACATGCTCGAAGGCGCCGTTCAGGTCACGCCGGTGCGCTTCGAGGCCGATCCCGCGACGGGCGCGTTCTATTGCGAGTACCGCTGGGAACATTCATGGGAGGCCGACGTGCACCGCCGCACGTTCGGGCCGCAGCCCGAACCCGTCTGCTGGATGCTGATCGGCTATGCGACCGGCTACACCAGCGCGTTCATCGGCCGGACGATCCTGTTCAAGGAAACGACCTGCGTCGGCATGCACGACCCGCACTGCACGATCGTCGGCAAGCCAGCCGAGGAATGGCCGGATGCCGACGAGATCTCGTCGTGGTTCAAGGCCGACTCGCTGATCAACACGATCCGCGACCTGCAGACCGAAGTCGAATCGCTGCGCCTCGAGATCGCGCCGGACGACAGCCGGACCCGGCTCGTCGGGCGTTCCGACGCATTTCGTGCAGCCTATGCGCTGCTTGAAACGGCCGCGCCGACCAAGGTCGCCGTGCTGCTCACCGGCGAAACGGGCGTCGGCAAGGAACGCTTCGCGCGTGCGCTGCACGGCCTCAGCCCGCGCGCGCAGAAGCCGTTCGTCGCGATCAACTGCGCGGCCATTCCGCATGCGCTGATCGAGTCCGAACTGTTCGGTGCGGAGAAAGGCGCGTTCACGGGCTCGCAAGCCGCGCGCGCCGGCCGCTTCGAGCGCGCGGACGGCGGCACGCTGTTTCTCGACGAGATCGGCGAGCTGCCGCTCGACGTGCAGGCAAAGCTGCTGCGCGTGCTTCAGGAGGGCGAGGTCGAGCGGCTCGGCGCGACCGAGGGCCGGAAGGTGGACGTCCGCGTCGTCGCGGCGACCAACCGCGATCTCGAGCAGGCCGTGCGCGACGGCACCTTTCGCGCCGATCTCTATTACCGGATCAACGTCTACCCGGTGCTGATTCCGCCGCTGCGCGACCGGCAGGACGACATCGCGCCGCTCGCCGACGCAATGCTCGAACGCTTCGCGGCCGTGCACGGCAAGCCGACGCCGACGCTGACCGACTACGCCTACGACACGCTGCGCGGCTACCGCTGGCCCGGCAACGTGCGCGAGCTCGAGAACCTGATCGAGCGCGCGGTGATCCTGTCGCGCCCGAACCGTCCGGTCGACGCGAAGGACCTGTTCCCCGGCGTCGGCGCGCCCGGTGGCGCGACGGTCGATCGGGCCGGGCAGATCCGGCCGGCGGCCGCGATGTCGATCGACTGCGGCGCCATCCTCGACCAGTTGCAGGGCGGCGGCGGACTCGACGGCCTCGAGCGGGCGCTGCTGCACGAGGCCGTCGACCGCGCGAACGGCAACCTGTCGGCCGCCGCGCGCCTGCTCGGCCTGACGCGCGCGCAACTCAGCTATCGGCTCAACCGCAAACAGGATCAGGAGGACGCGTGACATGAACACCATCCTGCCCGCCCATCCGTTCGACGACCCGCCGCCGGCGCACGAGCCGGCCGACGCCGACGCCGCCGAGCCGCATGCCCGCACGCTCAGCGAGCATGCTTATCACCAGCTCCGGCAACACATCATCGAGGGACATCACCCGCCCGGCACGAAGCTGCGCGTCGAGCATCTGAAGGACGTGTACGGCGTCGGCGCGGGCACGCTGCGCGAGGCGCTCACGCGGCTCGTCAGCGATGCGCTGGTCGTCGCCGAAGGGCAGCGCGGGTTTCGCGTGACGCCGATGTCGGTCGACGATCTCGAAGCCATCACGCGGCTGCGCATTCATATCGAGGTCGATGCGCTGCGCGACTCCGTGCGGCGCGGCGACGACGCATGGGCGCAACGCGTGCGGCAGAGTTTCGACATGCTGTCGGCCTGGGAGCAGCCGGTGTCCATCGAAAACCGCGCCGCATGGGAAGCGTGCAACCGGCGCTTTCACGAAGCGCTGATTTCGGCGGCCGCGACGCCCTGGACGTACCTGATCCTGCGCATGCTGTCGCAGCAAAGCGAACGCTATCGGCGCGTGTGCATCGGGCTCGGCGATTCGAAGCGCGACGTGCATGCGGAGCACACATGCCTGTTCGAAGCCGCGATGCGCCGCGCCGATGCGCGCGCGGCACTCGCGCTCGAGGATCATATCGGCACGACGCTCGCCGTGGTACGCAACGCACCGCCCGGCACCTTGCCGTTCTAGCCACCGTTGCGCGGACGCTGCGCTCACGCCAGCTCGGGATACCCGTGCGCGGCCGCGTCCTGCGCGAGCCGGGCAATCGTGTCGTAAGCACTCGGCGGCAGACGCTCGAAACCCTTCAGCCGCAGTGCGTTCGCCCGCGCCGGATCGACCGAGACCGCGTGATCGAGCGCATCCTGCAACGCGCCTGCCAGCGTGGCGTCCAGCGCCTTCGACGCAATCAACGGCAAGCCCGGCGCCGACGCCGTCATGCCGATGATCCGGACGTCGTTCAACAACTCGGGCAGCGCGTCACGCACATACGCGAACGTCACGCAGTCGATCGCCGCGCAATCGGCAACGCCTGCCGCCAGCGCGCGCAGCACGTTCAGGTGCGAGCCGAACGACACGACCGAACTGAAGAAACGCCCGTCATGCGCATGCGGCGCGACCGCATGCCGGAACGCGTTCATCCCGCTGTGTGAATCCGCGCCGTTGAATGCTGCCCGCAATCCGCGACAGGCAGTCAGCGTCGTCGCGCCGCCCGCGTACACGCGCGCCGACACCACCAGCACACTGCTGTAGCGCGCGCCGTCGCAGCCGGGCGCATCGAATGCCGGTGTCGCGATCAGGTACACGGCATCGCGCAATCCGAGCATCCGGTACGGATAACCGCATGTCTGCGACAACAGCAAGTCGTTGCGGTGCCACAGCGCATGCAGATCCCCGAACGGCTCGTCGAGCAGCGCGACGCCGGCAGGCCCGCCGGCACGCGCGAACGCATCGAGCGCGTCACGCAGCAACGCGTGCCACAGTGTGGCGTGGCGCGGCGTCACGTTGTACATCGGCAGTCCGGCGATCCATGGGCTCATGCGTGCATTCTACGCATCGGCGATGCGTTGGAGAAAGCCCGTTCGCCTGGGTTTCGCGCCGGTCCGGCACGCGCAGGGGCGGTCAATGCTTATCTGCCGCGCAACGATAAGCAAATGCGAATTGCTTGGTTGGCCTGACTACGCGAGCCGGTTAGCGTTCCAGTGTCGCGACACCGTCGCAAGCCGCCGTAGCGGCCGACCGCGAGCCGCGCCCCGTTTCTGTCAACAGCATCGCGGCCCATACCGGCGCGATCGTCCACTACCCGTTACCCGTATAGCACCCGAATCACCCGCTTCATCCCGCCCCAGCACCATGGCCGAATACTTCGACGTCGACCACGCGCGCGCGATCGCCGCAATCAACGCCCGCTTCACAGCCCGCACCGAGTGGCCGACGTGGCTGCTGGTCGTCGCGATCTACGGCGGCTGGCTCGCCGTGCTGCTGCTCGTACGCGCCGAGCGCCTGTCGCTCGCGGCCGCGACGCCGCCGCTGATCCTGCTCGGCGCATGGCACATGTCGCTGCAGCACGAACTGCTGCACGGCCATCCGACGCGTTCCGCGTTCGTGAACCGGCTGCTCGGCTACCCGCCGCTGACGATCTGGTATCCGTACACGCTCTATCGCGACACGCACCTCGACCATCACCGCGACGAGGACCTGACCGTGCCGGGCGTCGATCCGGAAACGAACTACGTGTCGCGCGAGCGGTGGGCGCGGCTACCGCGCTGGCGTCGCACGCTGACGGTTGCGCGCACCACCTTCGCCGGACGCCTCGTGTTCGGGCCGCCGACGAGCGTCGCCGCGATGTTCGCCGACGCATTCGCCGCGTTCCGGCGCGGCGACTTCCGCCATCTGCGGATGTGGATCACGCACGCCGCCTGCGTGGTCGCGCTGCTCGCATGGCTGCAGTGGGCAATCGGCGTGCCGTGGTGGTACTACCTGCTGGCCATCACGTGGCCCGCGCTGTCGCTCGCGATGATCCGTTCGCTGTACGAGCATCGCGCCGCGCGGCACCCGAAGGCGCGCATCGCGATCAACGAAGCCGGCTTCGCGATGCGGCTGCTGTACCTGAACAACAACTATCACCTCGTGCATCACGACCTGCCGACGCTGCCGTGGTACGACCTGCCGCGCGCGTACCGGATGCGGCGCGATGCGTATGCGGAGAAATGCGGCGGCTTCGTGATCCGCGGCGGCTATCGCGAACTGCTGGCGCGCCATGCGTGGACGCCAACCGACACGCCCGTGCATCCGTTCGACCAGGGCACGGCGTCGCTGTCGACGGGCAGTGGTGCGAAGGTCGCCGCCGTCGACGGGTATCTTCAGATCAGTACGTAGTGCTTGAGTGAGTCGCGCTTCGCCGTGAAGGCGCCCGATGCGACGACGCCCGCGCAATGCCGCACGGCCGCCCCGACGCGCATTTCTTACGAAAAGCCGACGGCATCGATCTTCATCGGCAAATTGCCAATTTCGACGGCAATGCCCAGAATGACGGATCGTCCGGGGCCTCCGACAGACATTCGCCCCGGCTCAGCCGCCCGGCCGCGCGCCGCACTCCCCTACGACGATGCAACCGAACACCTCGCCCGGCGCGATCCGCTCGATCGGCAACGACTGGTCCGTCTCCGCGGTGACCGCGGGCTTTCTCGCGGTGCTGATTTCCTACGCGGGCCCGCTCGCGATCTTCTTTCAGGCGTCGCAGGCCGCGCATGTCTCCAACGAGATGGTGGCGTCGTGGGTCTGGGCGATCTCGATCGGCGCGGGCGTGTCGGGCCTCTTCGCGAGCTGGAAACTGAAGGTGCCGATCGTGACCGCATGGTCGGCGCCCGGCACCGCGCTGCTCGTCGGCCTCTTTCCGCAGCTGACGCTGAACCAGGCCGTCGGCGCGTACATCACGGCCGCGCTGATCATCCTCGTGATCGGCATCACCGGCTATTTCGACCGGCTCGTGCGCCACATTCCGCGCGGCATCGCGTGCGGGATGATGGCGGGGATCCTGCTGCCGTTCGGCATGCATGCGTTCTCCGCCGCGACCGCGCAGCCGGTGCTCGGGTTCGGGATGATCGCGGCATACGTGCTCTTCAAGCGCCTGCTGCCGCGCTACAGCATCGTGCTCGTGCTGCTGACGGGCGCCGCGCTCGCGACGCTGCTCGGGATGGCGCATCTCGGCAACGTGTCGCCGAGCATCGCGCGGCCGATCTTCATCGCGCCCGAATGGACGCTCGGCACCACGCTCAGCCTCGCGCTGCCGCTCGTCGTCGTCAGTCTCACCGGCCAGTTCCTGCCGGGGATGACGATCCTGCGCGTCTCGGGCTATCACACGCCGGCGCGGCCGATCATCACCGCAACCAGCGTGATGTCGCTCGTCGTCGCGTGCTTCGGCGGGATCACGATCGTCGTCGCGGCGATCACCGCGGCGCTGTGCACCGGCAAGGATTCGCACGAGGATCCGGACCGGCGCTACATCGCGGGCATCGCGAACGGCGTGATCTACCTGATCGGCGGGCTCTTCGCGGGGACGATCGTCACGCTGTTCTTTGCACTGCCGAAGGCGTTCGTCGCGATCCTCGCGGGGCTCGCGCTGATCGGTGCGATCGGCGCGAACGTGCACGGGATCTTCGAGGACGAGGCGCATCGCGAGGCATCGGTGATCACGTTCCTCGCGACCGCATCGGGAATGACGTGGCTCGGGCTCGGGTCCGCGTTCTGGGGGATCGTGATCGGGTCGGTCGCGTATGCGGTGACGAGCTGGGCGCGGCGGCAAACGTAACGCGCGGCGCGCGCCCGCTCAGCCGCCGCGTCGCTCACCGCGCATGCTCGCGCACCAGCTTGGCGAATGCCTCCGCCGGTGTCGTCGCGCCATGCACCCGCTCCGACACGCCGGCCTCGACATCGATCTGCCCCGCGTTGTGCGCGTCATAGAGATCGACGATCAGTTGTGCATGGCGCTCGCTGAGCCCGGCGCGCAACAGCGTCGCGGTCCATGCGTCGCGCGGCAGTTCGCGCGCGACGATCTCGTGGTCCGCGACCGCACCGAGCGTATTCGCGATGTCCCGCACGCTCACCCGCCGCGGCCCTTCGATGCTGACGATACGCGGCCCATTGCCGGTTTCGGCGGAATCGAGCAGCAGCCGCGCCGCCGCGACACCGACATCGGGCGCCCAGACCGTCGGAAACACCTTGTCGACCGGATGGTGAAAGCTCGGCAGCACGCCGGTTGCGAGTGCGACGGGCAGCACGCGGGTCCAGTTCTGCAGGTGTTCGGCCGAGCGCAGCAGCGTGAGCCGCGTCGGGACCGTCCTCAGCCTTTCCTCCAGACGATGAAAGAGCCGCGTGATGCCCGTGTTGCCGTCGCGCTCGGCGCCATAGTCCGACAGCGCGAGCAGCGCCGGCGGCGGATTCGCGACGAGCGCGCCGGTCACGAGGTCGATCGTCCGCTCCATCGTTGCCGCCGGGTCGCTGTCGGCGATCGGCACCGGGCACAGCATCTGCACGGCTTGCGCGCCATCGATCGCCGCGGCGACCGCGCGGGCGTCCGTCAGATCGGCGATCGCGACGTCGCAGCCGAGTTGCGCGAAGCGTTCGCGCCGGCGTGCGTCGCGCAGCACCGCGCGCACGGGATGACCTGCCTGGCGCAAGGTCGTTACAGTCGACAGTCCGACGTTGCCTGATGCTCCGAAGATCACGAACACGATCCGCTCCCGGGGGATGATGGTGCAGTGATTGTCGGCACTCACAGCCGACGTGACGCGCACGGACGGATGATCGGAACACGAACGGATGACGGATTACACGGTTGCCGAGTGTGTCTGCCGCGTCGCCTGCTCCGGCAGATCATGGGCTCGCCGATCGTCGGCCCCCGCGGGGCCAATCCGGTACAGCGGTCGATCAACGGTCCTCGCCGTCATAAGCGAGCCGCAGCCCGCCACGCGCCCCGGAGCGCGCGACCTCCGTCGGCGTCACGCCCAGCACGCGATTCATCCAGTTCGCCATGTGGCTCTGATGCGCGAACCCGGCTTCGAGCGCGATCTGGCTGATGCTGAGCCGGCCTTCGAGCAGCAACGCCTTCGCACGCTCGACCCGGCGCCGCACCACGTACTGATGCACCGGCATCCCGAGCGTCTCGCGAAACAGCACCTTGAAATGCGGCACGCTGATCGACACGAGCGCCGCGAGCTCGGCCAGCGTCATGCGGCGTTCGAGGTTGGCCTCGACATAGTCGATCACGCGCGCCGCCGCTTTCGGCGCAAGCATACGCCGGCGCTCGCGAAACACCGGCTGGCTGTCGGCCAGCCGCGCGACGAGCGCCGTGCACAGGCTCTCCGCATAGAGCGGATCCGACGCGTCTTCCGCTTCGAGTTCGGCGGCCATCGCCCACGCGATGTGCTGCAGGCGCGGATCGCGCACCTGCAGCCGCCGGCGGATCTGCGCCTGCGACGGCTTCAGCTCGAGTTGCTCGAACGTGCGCCGCACGAACGTGTCGCTGAGTGCGACGTGCAGGATCCGGCAGTCGGCACTGTCGGTCCACTGGCCCGGCAGGCCGGCGGGAATCACGTCGATGTCGCCGTGGGCCTGGATGCGCGACACGCGTTCGCCGTCGCACACGCAATCCGCGCGCACGGGCGAGCCGATATGCACGCCGATGCGGTGATGATCCGTGGCCGGAATCCGGTACGTACCGGCGCGAATCTCCAGCAGCGACGCGCCGAAGCCGCGCCAGCCGAGCCCGCGGCTGGAGCGCAGGCTGACCGGCACGCCGTTGTCAGTCGGCGCGGCGAGAATCGGATCGCTCATGGTTCCCCTCCACCAGATCGGGTGTCGAACGCGCATTGTGACGCTTTTCCGGGCCGCTTGCCGGGCGCGTACCGCCATTCCCGCGCCGGGCAGAAAAAGATCATCCGTTCCTGCTCCGCTGCATCCTTGCCTGCGCGCGGCCGGGCGCCGCGACGATTACGATGGCCTCATCCGACACCTACGGAGACCGTCATGCCCCATTCCTGCCCACGACGCGCGGCGTTCATCCTCGCTTCGCCGTCCCGTGCGGCTCGCCGCCCTGCCGGCCCCGCTCCCCGCAACAACCGGACCGCCTTCGCCGCGCGGTGCCTGCGCATGATCGGCTGGTACCGCCTCGAACGGCTGCTCGCGTCGATTCCCGACAGCAACGACGACTTCGGGATCGTTTGACCGACGGAACGCACGGCTCGCATACGCCGCCCGCGTCCCCGGCGTGCGCCTACTTGCGCCGCCGCTCGTGCGGCGCCACCGTCGCGCCGTCGATCACCGGGGCGCCCTGCTTGATCAGGAAGTCGCGAAACAGCCCCGTCACCTGCGAGATCCGCCGGTCGGCGAGCGTGACCACATACCATTCGCGCTCGATCGGGTTGCCCGGAAACGGCAGTTGCCCGAGCAGCCCGGTGCGCAACTCGAGTGCACACGCGTGCAACGACAGGAACGCGACGCCGAGCCCTGCTTCGGCCATCTGCTTGATCGCCTCGTTGCTCGACAGTTCGGAGCCCACATGGAAGCGATGGCCGGCCGTCTTGAACAGGCTCTCGACGGTCGAGCGCGTGCCCGCACCGCGTTCGCGCACGAGCAGGTGCGCGGATTCGAGATCCTTCAGCGCGACACGCTTGCGCTGCATCAGCGGATGGCCGGGCGCCGCGACGAACACCATCGGATGCTTCGCGAACTCGACCGCGTGCGTGCGCAGCTCCCTCGGCGCGCTGCCCATCACCGCGAGATCGATTTCATGCGTCGCGAGCATGCGGATGATGTCGTCGCGATTGCCGACCTTGAAATAGGTCTTCACGTGCGGGCGCGTCGCGGTGAATTTCACCAGCAGCGGCGGAATCAGATACTCGGCCGTCGTAATCGCGCCGATCCGCAGCGTGCCGCCGAGGTCGCCCGTCAGCGCGGCCACTTCGTCGCCGGCCTCGCTCCACAGATACAGGATCTCGCGCGCGTAGCGCGCCACGATTTCACCGGCCGCGGTCAGCTGCACGCCGCGCCCCACCCGCTGCAGCAGCGCAGCGCCCACCGCCTCCTCGAGCAGGCGAACCTGCAGCGACACGGCCGGCTGCGTCAGGTTCAGCTCCTCGGCCGCGCGCGACACGCTGCCGAGCCGCGCAATCATGTCCAGCGCCTTCAGCTGCCGGAACGTCGCGGCCTTTCCTATAAGTGAATACATATGAGTTGCTTATAAACATTAAATTGTTCGCGTAGGTTCAAAACTATATCGTCGGTCCTTGAGCAATGTCATCCGAATCGTCATCAGCGGGAGCCACAACATGGACCACATCACGCCTACCCTTGCAACGGACCGCGCACCCCGCGTGCCGCGCATCGTGATCGTCGGCGGCGGCGCCGGCGGCCTGCAGCTCGCCACGCGCCTCGGCGACGCGGTCGGCCGCCGCGGGCAAGCCGACGTCGTGCTCGTCGACCGCTACCCGACGCACTTCTGGAAGCCGCTGCTGCACGAAGCCGCATCCGGCCATCGCGATCCGGCCTCGCACTCGATCGAATACGCGGCGCAGGCGAAGCGCCACGGCTTCCGCTTCGTGCAAGGCGCGCTGCAGCGGGTCGACCGCGCGGCACGCACGGCGACCATCGCGCCGGTGCAGGACGCGGACGGCACGGAGATCCTGCCGCAACGCGAGCTCGGCTACGACGATCTGGTGCTGGCCGTCGGCAGCGTGACGAACTTCTTCAACGTGCCGGGCGCCGCGCGTCACGCGCTGCCGCTCGAAAACCTCGACCAGGCCGAGGATTTCCGCCGCAAGTTCCTCGCCGCCTGCACGAAGGCGAACCACCTGGCCGAGCAGCAGCCGGCGCGGCGCGCGGCACCGATCTGCATCAACGTGATCGGCGCGGGCGCGACGGGTGTCGAACTGGCCGCGGCGCTGCGTCATGCGATCCAGCAGCTGACGACGTATCGCTTCAAGGCACTGGTGTCGGCGCGCGACGTACACATCCGGCTGATCGAAGGCGGCCCGCGCATCCTGCCGGCGCTCGACGAAAGGCTGTCGGCCAGGATGCAGGCGCAACTGCGCACGATGAACGTCGACGTGCTGACGAATACGCGCGTTGCGGAAGTCGGCGCGGACGCGGTCATGACCGCGACCGGCGAGCGGCTTGCGAGCGACATCACGATCTGGGCGGCCGGCGTCGCGGGCCCCGCGATGCTGCGGGAACTCGGCGACATCGCGCTTAACCGGTCGAATCAGGTGATCGTGACCGACACGCTGCAGACGCCCGACGATCCGCACGTGTATGCGTTCGGCGATTGTGCCGCGTGCCCGTCGGCCGATGCGAGCGGTTTCCTGCCGCCGCGCGCACAGGTTGCGCACCAGCAGGCCGTGTACCTCGGCGATGCGCTCGCGCGGCGCCTCGCCGGCAGGCCGACGCCGGGCTTCACGTTCCGCGACGCGGGCACCGTCGTGTCGCTCGGCCGGGCGGGAGCCGTGTATCAGGCCGACCTCGGCGTGCGTTCGCGCTCGCTGATCGTCGACGGGTTCGCCGCGATCGGGCTGTACAAGTTCCTGTACCGCAAGCATCTGTTCAGCGTGTACGGACTGAAGCGCGCACTGTTTCAGTCGCTGAGCCACTGGCTGCAAAGCCTCAACCAGCCGTCGATCAAGCTGCACTGATCGCAGACTGCCACACGGCATCGCAAGACGGCGTATCGGGCGCACCTCGCCCGATACGCCGTTTTCTTGTCTGCACGGATCCGGTGCATTCGTTGCGTGCGCACGTTTGGTGCATCACATGGAAGCCCGTCGATACGATGCAAATCATCCGCAAAACATGGGATCGGGCGCATCCCGCGCCGGTGTTGGCTCACCGCCCCACTCATTAGTCGAATCGTATGAGTCGACTATAAATATTAATTGGTTGAAATTTCAGGATCGACGCTAAGGTGTGGGGCATTCCCGTCCGCGAACGGATCGTCACGTCTCAGGAGAGGAATCACCGTGGTCATCGAAGCCATCGTCACCCGTCTCGACGCCGCATTCGCGCAGATCGAAGCGACACCGGATTCGCACGAATCGCGCAACCAGCGCGATGCGATCATCCAGTGGCTCGACAGCGCGTCGGAGCAAGGATATCGACTCGGTCTCGTCACGACGCTGCCTGCCGCCCGGCTCAGCGACATGTTCGAAGGCCAGTTCGGCCGCGCGAACCTCGACCGCTTCTCGGTCGTCGTGACCGACGCCAATCAGCAGGACTCCGTATCAAGCCAGCATCCGTTCGACATCGCGCTGCAGGCGCTGGGCGTGCCGCCCGAGCGCGCGGTGGCCGTCGCGAGCAGCGAACCGGAACGCCGCGAAGCCGAGACGTTCGGCCTGTCGCGTTGCGTGCGCATCACCGACACGATGCGCTCGATCGCATCGGCAGGCCTGCACTGACCTGAGCACCTGCATACGGGCCGGCTCGCGCGGGACGTGTATCGCAACGGCGCGCGGGTCATCGTGAAGATGCTGTAAAACAAGCGCGAGACGGATTTCCTGACGGCGTGCGACGGCGAGAAGCTCGCCGCCGGAAGCCGCTTCTACGATTACACGGGATTGAAGCGCTGTGACGGATAGCCTCGACGCGTCGTCAGTCCACCGGGTAATCGAGATCGTGCCAGCGCTTCGCCGATTTCCCGCCCGAGCCAAGATGACCGCCGGGGAAGCGCATGACCGCAATCGCGTGAAGCGCCTTCTCGTCGAGCGCGGCGTCGCCGCAACTGCGCCTGACCTTGAGATCGCGGACACGCCCGTGCTCGTCGAGCCAGACACGCACGATCACGCGCCTTCTCGACGTGCCGTTCTGCACGCCGCGTGACAGCAGGCGGTCCATCAGCGACATGGGTTTCTCCGTGATGCTCGAACGCTTCGGTTATCGATACGTGCCGGCCTGCGTGCAACGTCAGTGCTGAATGGCCACGCTTTTGTGCGTCGCCCGCACGGCCTTCGGCTTCGCAACGACGGGCGCCTTCGGATCGATGCCGACCGCATGCTCGACCTTGCGGGTCTTCGCGGGTGCCGCGTGCGCCTTCGACACGGGTTTCGCGTCGGCATGCGCCGCGGCCGGCGCATTCGACCGCCAAGAACCGGGTTGCCGCCCCGGCTTCACGGCCGCCGCACCGCTTGCTGCCACGGGTGAATGCTTGACCTGGTGTGCGTATTCCTTGACGTCGTGGTCGCTCATCCACGATTCCGTATAGGCCGCCGACGCGGGCTGTGACAGGTTGAAATACGCGACCGATGCGACGAGAAAGGCACGAACATGCGTGCGACGATTGAATGCGGTAATGACGAATGCTCCTTGCGAACTGGCTCGACGCCCTGTATCGGCGCCGTCGTGGCGGCACGATAAATGAGCGCATTCAGCATCGCAAGCGTCTGAGGGGGATCCAAACGATTCTTGACGTTTGAATGATCGATCCGGTGCGCGAGACCACTCACGCACCGCGTTCGACCGCGTCGGACATGCCGATGTTGTCACGCGTGCGGCATCGGCAACCTGCCGAACTCGGGCCCGCCGACGGTGTCGAACGTGCATCGCCGGAGAATCGCATGAAACGCGCCGCCCCTTTCGCCATCCTGACCCTGCTTGCCGCCGTCAGCTTGCCGGCGGTCGCCGGCACCGCCACGGACAATGCCACCGCGCCGGTTGCGCAGCAAGCGAGAAACTGCGTGCCGTCCTCGACGTCCGCCGGCGCAGCGCCCGGCTCCCGCGCGGCGTCGAAGGCGCCACCGATCCGCATCTGCGTCGGCGATTCCGATACGCAACTGAACCTGCCGTGGTTCCTGACCGACGTCCTCACCGCCATGGACACGCATCAATCGCCTCGCGACCTGCTTCACAAGATGCGCAACGACTTCTGAAGCGCGGCCGCTAGATGTGACGCGCGATGCAAATATTTCTCTATAAGCATCAATCTCGATATTTCGCCACTTTTTGGCTAGCAATATTTCGTAATTGAGCGTGTCACGCCTTATACTTGCCGCGCACCATCCTCGTGCCAAGAGACGGTGTCTTCTGTCCCGGCTGCACATCGATGCGGCCGGGTTTTTTTTGGGTGTGCGATACCGACATACATCCGTTGTCGATGTATGTTACGAAAGAGCGCCTCGAATCCTGTGCTCCCGCCGCGATGCCGCTTCGTGCGTTTCGCGAGCGTAGAATCGATTTGCGTCCCGATATGGGCGCGAGCCGCGGTGCCCCGGCCAGGCACGGCGAATGCCTCGCGCCAATTCATCGACCGGTTCGACCTGCATTCACATGCGCACAACAACAAGTACGACCCGAGGACCATCCGCGCTCGCACCGCGCCCGAAACCCGCGTTCCAGCGCAGCGGCGCGTGGTCGCACATCGTCTTCCCGGTTGCCCTGATCGTCTGCATCCTCGTGTTCGTGCTGGCGCTCGTCGTTGCAGGGCGTCTGGCGCGCGACTCGATTGCACGGCACGAAAGCGACGTCGCGAACGACATCGTGATATCGGTCGACCGCATCCTCGACGGGATTCGCACGCGGCATCCGGATGAGTTGAACGCGCTGGTCGGGCGGCCCTGCACGACGATCTTCAGGACGCTCGCCGAAGTGGGCACTCACCTGCGCTATCTTCGGGCCGTCGGGCTGGCGAACAGCGGTCGCGTCACCTGCTCGTCGGCGCTGGGCGCGATCAACGTCCCGCTCGACGCGTACATTCACGCGCCAGCGCCGGGGATGACGGCCATCACGCTGCTTCGGCAAACGCCGTTTCAGCGTGACGTTCCGGTGCTGGTGGCGTTTCGCGCGACCGCGCCCGACTCCGGCGTCCTTTATCTGGTCGAAGGCGACTATGTGGCAGACGTGCTCGCGCACGGAACCCGCTTCGGGGCGGAAACGGCCACCCTGTCGATCGAGGGCGCAGGAAGCATCGATCGGCATGGTGCGTTCGTCCCGTCACTCAGCGCGGCGCCGGCCACGGGCAGCAAGATTGCGTCGAACGCGTGGCCATTCACAGTCTCCGTCAGCTCGGCGGAACCCTACGTTTCGCAGGTGCAGCGGCGCTACCGACTCATCTGCCTGACGATCGCGCTGCTGGTCAACGGCCTCGTCGCGGCCACGTACCTGCTCGCGATGGCGCCGCGCCGGCTGTTGCTGAAGGCCGTTCGCAATGCGCTGAAGCGCAACGAATTTCATGTCGTCTACCAGCCGATCATCGAAGTCGAAACGCGCAGGACTGTCGGCGTCGAGGCGCTGCTGCGCTGGCACCATCCGAAATGGGGGGCCATCAGTCCGGCCGTGTTCGTGCCGCAGGTCGAATCAAGTGCGGTCCTGCCGAAGGTGACCGAGTTCGTGCTTCGGAGGGCCGTATCGGAACTGACCGCACTCGCGCCGTCGGTGCCGCTACGCATCGCGATCAACGTCGCGCCGAAGGATCTTGAACGCGCGCGCTTCGTGTCCGTCGTCGAAGACACGATCGGCAGGCTTCCACAAGGCAGCACGCTGGTCCTCGAAGTGACCGAGCGCATCCTGCTCGAGAAGAATCCGCGCACCACCGAGATATTCGCCACACTGCGCGCGAAAGGCGCGAAGTTCGCAATCGACGACTTCGGCACGCATCACAGCAACCTCGACATGCTGTCGCGCTTTCCCTTCGACTACGTGAAGATCGACCGACAGTTCATCTCGCAGCTCACGACGGGCAACGCGAAACTGATCGAAGGAATCGCGGCGGTCGCCCACCACTACGGCCTGAAGATCATTGCCGAGGGCGTGGAGACGGAAGAGCAGCATCGCGCACTGCATGCGGTCGGGATTCAGTACGCGCAGGGCTATCTGTATCAGCGGCCACGGCGAGCGGAACACCTGAAGCGGAATTTCGCGCCGATGCCGGCTTGAATGCCGCATCGGCGCTAAACGCCCGGTCGGCGAATACGTGACGCACACGCGTCGTCCGGTCCGCACGCGACGCCGGCTGCCGCACGCGGTCGATGCGCTGCGTGGCGGGTCGCGCGGCGGCTTCCTGCCACCTGATGCCATCGATCCGCCCTTCGGCGGGAACCGCGCGAGAGGCGCTAAAATCCGCCGCCTGGGCATCCACGACGAGCAAGCGTTTTGACGGAGTTCGAGCAAGGTTTCATCCTCACCCGCCACTGGCGGGACACCGCATCCGGCATCGAGATCGAGTTCTGGCTGGCAACCGAACACGGTCCGCGCCGCGTGCGGCTGCGCCCGCAGGAAGCCGTCGCGTTCGTGCCGGTCGAGCAGCAGGCGCTCGCCGAACGCACGCTCGCCGGCGAACGCGATGCCGAACTGCGCCCGCTCGCGCTGCGCGACTTCCGCCAGCGCGCGGTGGCCGGCCTCTATTGCCGCCGCTACCGCCACCTGTCCGGACTCCAGAAACGCCTCGCCGCGGCCGGTGTCGACGTCTACGAAGCCGACGTGCAGCCGCCCGACCGCTACGCGATGGAGCGCTTCATTACCGCACCGGTGCTGTTTCGCGGCACGGCCGGCCACGACGGCACGCTGACCGACGCCGAACTGAAACCCGCGACCGGCTATCGGCCGACACTGCGCTGCGTGTCGCTCGACATCGAGACGAGCGTCCACGGCGAGCTCTATTCGATCGCACTCGAGGGCTGCGGACAACGGCAGGTCTACATGCTCGGCCCGCCGAACGGCGACGCGTCGGCCGTCGACTTCCGTCTCGACTACTGTGACAGCCGGGCCGAGATCCTCACACGCCTCAACGAATGGTTCGATGAATACGATCCCGATGCGGTGATCGGCTGGAACCTCGTGCAGTTCGACCTGCGCATCCTGCATGCGCATGCGGAACAATACGGCGCGCCGCTGAAGCTCGGCCGCGGCGGCAGCGTGCTCGAGTGGCGCGCGCACGGCCAGCAGCCCGACCATTTCTTCGCGGGCGCGGCCGGCCGCCTGATCCTCGACGGCATCGACATGCTGAAATCGGCGACGTGGACGTTTCCGTCGTTCAGCCTCGAATACGTGTCGCAGTCGCTGCTCGGCGAAGGCAAGTCGATCGACAATCCGTATCAGCGGATGGACGAGATCCAGCGCCGCTTCGATCACGACAGGCCCGCGCTCGCGCGCTACAACCTGAAGGATTGCGAACTCGTCACGCGCATCTTCGACAAGGCCGACCTGCTGTCCTTCGCGCTCGAACGCGCCACCGTCACGGGCCTCGCGGCCGATCGCACCGGCGGCTCGGTCGCCGCGTTCACGCACCTTTACCTGCCGCGCATGCACCGGCTCGGCTACGTCGCGCCGAACCTCGGTGACGTGACGGGCCAGAACAGTCCCGGCGGCTTCGTGATGGATTCGCGGCCCGGCCTGTACGACTCGGTGCTCGTGTTCGACTACAAGAGCCTTTATCCGTCGATCATCCGCACGTTCCTGATCGATCCGGCCGGGTTGATCGAGGGGCTCGCGCATCCGGGCGACGACACGTCGGTGCCGGGCTTTCTCGGCGCGCGCTTCTCGCGCACCGCGCATTGCCTGCCCGACATCGTGCGGCGCGTGTCCGAAGGCCGCGACGAAGCGAAACGCCAGCGCAACGCACCGCTGTCGCAGGCGCTGAAGATCATCATGAATTCGTTCTACGGCGTGCTCGGCTCGACCGGCTGCCGGTTCTTCGATCCCCGCCTCGCGTCGTCGATCACGATGCGCGGCCACGAGATCATGCATCGCACGCGCGAGTTGATCGAGGCGCAGGGCTACGAAGTCATCTACGGCGATACCGATTCGACCTTCGTCTGGCTCGGGCGCGAGCACGACGACGACGCAGCCGCCGCCAAGGGCCGCGCGCTCGTCGAGCACGTGAACCGCTGGTGGCAAGCGCACCTGCGCGACCGCTTCAGGCTGGAGAGCGCGCTCGAACTGCAGTACGAGCGGCATTACCGGCGCTTCCTGATGCCGACCGTGCGCGGTGCAGAAGAAGGCAGCAAGAAGCGCTATGCGGGCCTCGCGCTCGCGGCGAACGGCGGCGAGGACCTCGTGTTCAAGGGGCTCGAAACGGTGCGCACCGACTGGACGCCGCTCGCGCAGGCATTCCAGCGCGAGCTCTACCGGCGCGTGTTCAAGCGCGAACCGTATCAGGACTTCATTCGCGACTACGTGCGCCGCACGCTCGCCGGCGAATACGACGCGCAACTCATCTATCGCAAGCGCGTGCGCCGGCCGTTGAGCGAATACCAGCGCAACGTGCCGCCGCACGTGCGCGCCGCGCGGATCGCCGACGAATTCAACCAGGCGCGCGGCCGGCCGCTGCAGTACCAGCGCGGCGGCTGGATCAGCTACGTGATGACGACGGCCGGCCCGGAGCCGCTCGAGACGATGCGCTCGCCGATCGACTACGCGTTCTACGTGAGCCGTCAGTTGCAGCCGGTCGCCGATGCGATCCTGCCGTTCCTGCGCGACGATTTCGAACGCGTGATTTCCGGGCAGGGGCAGTTGTTCGGCGACTGACGACACGCAGTACTGCGCTCGCCGATATCTTCATACGGTTGCGTTTGCAACCGCTTCGCATCCTGTTGAGTCTCGGGTTGCGCACGCCTCGATCGGCATTCAGGCCGGCCCGCGCGCCGGCCGACACCGCGATACCGTAGGCGCTCGCCGCGACGGCAGCGTGCGACTTCACCGTAAGTTCGCCGACGGCTGCGAAACTCGGGCGCGACCACGACGAACTGATCGACGCGATCGCGCGACGCGATGCCGACGCCTCCGAGCGCGCCGCGCACGAGCACACGATGCTGTTCCAGAAGCGCTTCCTCGACTACATGAAGCAGAACATGACGGAATCGATGGCCGTGCTGTAACGCCGCACGCCGGAAGGAGTGCGTCCGTCCGGCTAAAATACCGGCCTGCCGCGCCCCCCGCCGCGGCCGGAGGACATTCACCATGACCGCACGTCGCGGTGCCGCGGTCGCCATCGCGCCCGGTCACGAGACAGCCAGCCTGTCGAAAGCCCAGAAAACGTTCAATACGCTCGTCAAGCACATCGAAAAGCGGCGCGAGCGGCTCGGCGCGTGGGAAGCCGTGATGCCGGCGTTCCAGAAGAAATTCGTCGACGCGCTGTTGCCGCTCGAACAGGAAGCGACGGCGCTGCGGATCCGGCTGATTCATCTGCTCGACGACACGTTTCTGCAGAAAGGCTTGAGCAAGGCCGAACAGCGCACGCTGTCCGACCTGATCGCCGACATGGCGCGCGATTTGCTGAATGTGAGCGACGACGCGGCGCTGAAGATCATTTACAACCGGCACGCCGAATCCGGGCACGTCGGCAACGCAGCGGCCGAGCCCGAGCCAACGGAACCGGCGCGGGAGCCCCAACCGCAATCGCAACCTGCTGACGATCTGGACTCACTGTCGCCGGACGAGCTGGCCGAACGGATGCAAGCCGAACTCGACGCACAGTTCGAGCGCGACATGGCCGCTCACGCGGCCCGCGAGGCCCAGCGCGCGAAGCGCAAGAAAGCGCCGAAGCAATCGGCCGCGCAGGCCCGCGTCGAAGCCGAGCAGGCCGAATCGAGCAAGTCGATCCGCGAGATCTATCGCAAGCTCGCGAGCGCGCTGCATCCCGATCGCGAAACCGATCCGCTGGAACAACAACGCAAGACCGTGCTGATGCAGCGGGTCAACCGCGCTTACGAGAAGGGCAACCTGCTGCAGCTGCTGGAACTGCAGCTGGAGATCGAACAGATCGACCGGCGCGCGATCGACGGCCTCAGCGAAGCGCGGCTCACGCGCTACAACGGCATCCTGGAGGAACAACTGCGCGAACTCGATCAGGAGATCGTGCACGTCGAGAACGATTTCCGGCGGACCTACGGCATCGCGTCGTCGAACAAGGTCGCGCCCGATACGGTCCTGCGCATGCTCGCGCGCGACATCGCCGGCATGCAGCGCAGCAACCAGGACCTGGCCGTCGCGCTGCGCGAGTTCGAGGATCCGGATCAGGTCAGGAGCTGGCTGAAGGACATGAAGCGCCGGAGCGCATCGTCGCGCTTCGACGAGGATTCGTATTGAGCCGGCAAGCGCGGGCAAACGCGCGATGCGCACGCCGCGCCCTTCACTGCGGCTCGCCGATCCCGCCCATCAGCATCATCAACTGCTCACGCAGCCACCGACTGCCCTGATCCTGATCGGCGCTGCGGTGCCAGTAGCAGAAGTATTCGAGCCCCGGCATCTCGAACGGCAGCTCGAGAATCCGCGCCGGGTAACGCTGCAGCAGCCTGAGCGGCGCCGTCAGCGCGAGATCGCCGCGCATCGCGATCAGCGGCGCGACCATGTAGTGCTGCACCCGCATCTGGATGTTGCGGCGCAGCCCGAGCCGCGTCAGCTCCGCATCGACGTGCCCGCTGCCCTTGCGGCGGCTCGACACGTGGATGTGCCCCATCGACAGGTAGTCGTCCATGGTCAGCGCGTCGCCCTTGAACGGGTGATCGTCGCGGATCATGCATGCGTAGCGGTCGCGCACGAGCAGCGCCTGATGCAGGTGCGGGTCGCCGATCAGCGGCGCGTCGATCGCGATGTCGACGGAGCCGTTCGCGAGCGCGGTCGCCACTTCGCGGCGGTCCATCGTGTAGCTGCGCACGTGCATGCCGGGCGCATGCGTCTGCAGCAGTTCACCGAGCGCGGGCAGCAGCAGCGCCTCGGTCAGGTCGCTCATGCTGAGCCGGAACACGCGCTCGGACGAAGCGGGATCGAAAACGTCGCCTTCGTGCGCGCTCGAATCGAGCAGCTGCAGCGCCTCGCGCACGCGGCCGACGATGTTCTCGGCCATCGGCGTCGGCATCATCCCGGCCGGCGTGCTGACGAACAGCGGGTCGTTCAGCGTCTTGCGCAACCGCGCCAGCGCGTTGCTGACGGCCGGCTGCGTGAGGTTCAGCACCTCGGCCGCGCGCGTCAGGTTGCGCTTGTTGTAGATCGCCTCGAATACGACGAACAGGTTCAGATCAATCTTCGAAAGACGCATCGCCGGATCTCCTTGCCGGCATCTTAATACGGCGTGCGTCTACCGCTCCTCCACGTCGCGTCCCCGCGCGGCGCGCGGCTCAGCCGCGCGGCGGCCGCGTCAGGTACGGCTCGGTCGAACCGCGCACGGCGTCCTTGATCTCCATGCGCGCGATCGCCTGCAGGTGCACCTCGTCCGGGCCGTCCGCGAAGCGCAGTGCGCGGCCCCAGGTCCACAGATCGGCGAGCGGCGTGTCGGGGCTCAGGCCCATCGCGCCGAACACCTGCATCGCGCGGTCGCACACGTCCGTGTATACGGTCGGCACGAGCGCCTTGATCATCGAGATTTCCTTGCGCGCCGCCTTCGCGCCGACCTTGTCGATCATCCATGCGGCCTTCAGCACCAGGAGGCGCGCCTGGTCGATCTCGATGCGCGAGCGCGCGATCCATTCGCCGATCGTGCCGTGCCGGTTCAGCGGCTTGCCGAACGCCTCGCGCGACTGCGCGCGGTCGATCATCAGTTCCAGCGCGAGCTCGGCCGCGCCGATCGAACGCATGCAGTGGTGAATCCGGCCCGGCCCGAGGCGCGCCTGTGCGAGCGCGAAACCGCTGCCTTCCTCGCCGAGGAGGTTGCGCGCCGGCACGCGCACGTTGTCGAACGTGATCTCGCAGTGCCCTTCTGGCGCATAGTGATTGACCACCGTGATGTTGCGCACGACCGTCACGCCCGGCGTGTCGCGCGGCACCAGGATCATGCTCTGCTGCTGGTGCGATTCCGCGTCGGGATCGGTCTTGCCCATCACGATGAAGATCCGGCAGTTCGGATGCGCGGCGTTCGTGATGAACCACTTGCGGCCGTTGATCACGTATTCGTCGCCCACGCGCTCGATGCGGGTCGTGATGTTGGTCGCGTCCGACGACGCGACGTCGGGCTCCGTCATCGCGAACGCCGAACGGATCTCGCCGCGCAAGAGCGGCAGCAGCCACTGTTCGCGCTGCTCGGGCGTCGCGAACATGTGCAGCAGCTCCATGTTGCCGGTGTCCGGCGCGTTGCAGTTGAACACCTCCGACGCCCAGCCCACGCGCCCCATGATCTCGGCGAGCGGCGCGTATTCGAGGTTCGTCAGCCCGGTGCCCGGCTCGTCCTCCTTCAGGTGCGGCAGGAACAGGTTCCACAGCCCTTCGGCCTTCGCGCGCTCCTTCAGCGCCTCCATGAACGACACGGGATACTGCCCCGCATGCACTTCCTCGTTCCACTGACGGATGCGCGGCACGATGTGCGCGTCCATGAACGCACGCACGCGTTCGCGCAGTTCTTCCACTTTCGGGGTGTAGCCAAAGTCCATGATCGACTCCTCGAGATTCCGTTGTTCCGTTCGTTTCGCTCAGAAGGCCGAGACACCGCCGTCGACGGCGACGGCCTGCCCGGTCAGATAGGTGTTTTCCTTGGCGCACAGCGTGAGCATCGTCGCGACGATTTCCTCGGGACGGCCGAGCCGTTTCATCGGCGAGCCCTGTGCGAGAAAATCCTGGCGATCGCCGATGTCGCTGTCGGTCACCATCGGCGTCGTGCTGTAGAACGGGCACACCGCGTTCACACGAATGCCATGCCGCGCGTATTCGAGCGCGGCCGTCTTCGTGAGCCCGACCACGGCGTGTTTCGACGCCGCGTACGCGGCCAGCTTCGGTGCGCCGCCGAGCCCGGCCATCGACGCGACGTTGAGGATCACGCCTTCGCGCTGCGCGAGCATCTGGCGAATCTGGTGCTTCATCCCGAAGAACACGCCCTTCGCGTTCACCGCGAAGCTCAGATCGAGATCCGCTTCCTCGGTATCGATCAGCGCCTTCAGCGGCGGCGCGATGCCCGCGTTGTTGATGCCGACGTCGAGCCGGCCGAAGCGCTCGACCGCCGCCTTCACCAACGCAGCGACCTCTGCTTCGATGCGCACGTCGCAGCGCTGCGCGATCACGTCGGCGCCGGCCGCCAGTAGCGGCGCGGCCACGCGTTCGAGCGCCGCCTCGTTCAGGTCGCCGAGCGCGAGCCGCGCGCCCATCGCGGCCAGCTCGCTCGCGAGCAGCGCGCCGAAGCCGCTCGCGGCGCCGGTGATCATCACGGCCTGCCCGGCGTAGCTGTCGAGTTTCATCGCGCGCTCAGATCGTCAGGCCGCCGTCGACGACGATGCACTCGCCGTTCGTGTAGCTCGCCGCGTCCGACACGAGATACAGCACGGTGCCAGCCATCTCGCGAGGCTCCGCGTGGCGGCGCAGCGGAATCTTCGCCATCCAGGTGTCGTAGATGTCCTTGTCGGCGAACAGCGCGCCCGCGAACTTCGTCTTCGTGAGGCCCGGCAGCAGCGCGTTCACGCGGATGCCGAACGGCCCGCATTCCTTCGCGAACGCCTTCGTCATGTTGACGACCGCGGCCTTCGTGATCGAGTAGATGCCCTGACGGTCGCCCGGCTGCAGCGCGTTCACCGACGCGGTGTTGACGATCGCGCCGCCGCCCTGCGCCTTCATCATCTTGCCGGCCTCGACCGACATGAAGAAGTAGCCGCGGATGTTCACGTCGACGGTCTTTTCATACGCGGCGAGATCGGTATCGAGGATGTGCCCGAAATACGGATTCGCGGCCGCGTTGTTCACGAGGATGTCGAGCCGGCCATGCTTGCCGCGGATCGATTCGAACGTCGCGGCGATGTCCTCCAGCCGCCCGACGTGACAGGCCAGCGCTTCGGCGCGGCCGCCCGCCGCGACGATCGCGTCCGCGACCGCCTGGCAGTCGTCGAGCTTGCGGCTCGACACGATCACGTGCGCGCCCTGCTCCGCGAGCAGCTTCGCGATTTCCTCGCCGATGCCGCGGCTCGCGCCGGTCACCAGCGCGATCTTCCCCGTCAGATCGAACAGATTCGTTGCCATGTTGCTGTGCTCCTCCATTGATGTTTTTCGTGCGGCCGCGCGACGATGTCCGCGATGTCCGCGATGTCCGCGATGTCCGCGATGTCAGCGATGCGCGCCGATCACGTCGACCGCCATTTCGGCCAGCCGGCCAGCCATCGCGCCCACGCGCAGCGCCTGCTCGCTCGACGCGTTGCCCTGCAGCGCGCGCGCCTTCACGCCCTGCGCGATCGACGCGAGCCGGAAGAAACTGAACGCGAGATAGAAATGCCAGTCGCGGATCGGCTCGATCCCGCGCAGTTCGCAGTAGCGCGCGACGATCGCCGCTTCGTCGGGAATGCCGAGTTCGGCACGATCCTGGCCCGCGAGCCCGCGCACCTGGTCGCCCGGCGGCAGCCGCAGGCACATGCAGAAATACGCGAGATCGGCGAGCGGATTGCCGAGCGTCGACAGTTCCCAGTCGAGCACGGCCTGCACGCGATAGTCGTCGCGCGCGAACATCAGGTTGTCGATCCGGAAATCACCGTGCACCAGCGCGGGCCGGCCGGTGTCCTCAGGGCAGGCCTTCGGCAGCCAGTCGATCAGCGTCTCCATTGCGTCGAGGCGCTCCGTTTCCGCCGCGCGATATTGCTTCGTCCACACGCCGATCTGGCGCTCGAAGTAGTTGCCGGGGCGCCCGAAGTCGGCGAGGCCCACCGCGTCGACGTCCACGTCGTGCAGGGCGGCCAGCGTGCGCAGCAGCGCGTCGTAGCAGATCGCACGATCGGCCTTCGGCAACTCCGGCAATGCCGGATCCCAGAAGATCCGGCCGTCCTCGAAGCTCATCACGTAGAACAGGCTGCCGATCACGTCGCGGTCTTCGCAGAGGTGATACGGACGCGCGACCGGCACGGCGGTGCCCGACAGCGCGCTCAGCACGCGGAATTCGCGATCGACCGCATGCGCGGATTTCAACAACTCGCCGGGCGGCTGGCGGCGCAGCACGTAGCGACCGCTCTTCGCATGCAGCAGGAAGGTCGGGTTCGACTGGCCGCCGGCAAACTTCTCCATGTCGAGCGGGCCTTCGAAACCCGGCACGTGCGCTTCCAGATAGCGCGTGAGGCGAGCTACGTCGAGGGGCTGGGAAGGGTTCGTCATCGTCGCGATCGTTCGTAGGGTCAGCCGTAGGTGCGCCACGCATGTCGTTCGGTATCCTCGAGATGTGGTATGCCGTTGAACGACGCCAGGTGGAACGCTTCGGCGTTGAAGAAAAACTGCGAAAGACTGCTGTTGCGGATCTGCAGGTTCAGCGCGATCGCGCTCGACGGCGGTGCCGCGAGCACCTGCTGCACGGTCACTGCAATCGGGCCGCCGGAACTCACCGCGAGCACGCGCTGACTACCGCCCTCGCGGATCGCGGCGCGGGCGTCGGCGACGCGTTGCTGGAAATGCGCCCAGGTTTCGGGCGCGGTGTCGCCCAGCTTGTCGTCGGACCACAGGTGCAGCACCTGCCGCAGCGCGCGAAAGTGCTCCTTCATCGAGCCGGCCGCGAGCCGCGCGATCTCCGGATAGTCGCTCGCCGCGGCCGCGAACAGCCCGTGGAAGTCGTATTCGTTCAGGCCGGGATGGCGGTCGACCTGCGTGCCTTCGCCGCCCATCCCGCGCAGGATCGCATCGACAGTCTGCGCATGCCGGTTCATCGTGCCGCAGATCACCCGGTCGAACGTCAGGCCCTGCTGCGCGAAGTATTCGCCGAGCCAGACGCCCTGCTGCTCACCGGCCGCGGACAGCCGGTCGTAATCGTCCGTGCCGAACGACGCCTGCCCGTGCCGCACCAGAAAAAGTTCAGCCATTGCGTGCCCGCTTGAGGGGAAACCGAAGGCCCAGCATAGCGACCGGGGTCGCATTTTTGAAATTTATTTTCTGAATCGCCCACTATTCATCGCATGAATTCCACGTATTCATACAGCGCGCTTGTGCCGGCTTTCGCCCGACTCCCCGCCGCGGCACGCGAATTGCGGCAGGAGCCACCGTCATGTCACCACGTTCAGGAGGGGTGCGATGCTCGGTACGATCCTTATCATCGTTCTGATTCTGCTGCTCATCGGAGCATTTCCGGCGTGGCCGCACAGCCGAAGCTGGGGCTACTGGCCATCGGGCTCGGTCGGGCTGATCGTCGTCATCGTCGTGATACTGGTGCTGCTGGGTCGCATTTGAGTGTGACGACGCGTGCCTGTTGAGCCGGCACGCGTCGTTCGATCGCGCTGCCGTGGCTTCTTTACAAAAGCCGGCGATGAATGCCAACCCGGCAACGACGCGAACCCGCCCGGGCGCCGTCGTTCCTGCCGTATCTCGGCGGCGCGCGCACGCCGCACAATGACGCGCATGCGCGGGGTGTTCTTCGGGTTATCCAGCGAACACTTGCTTCACGAATCGACAGCAAACTGAGGCGCCGAATGAGCACGCCCACCCTGCGCCCGAGCGCTTCGGCGGCAGCCGCGCGGCTCGGCGTATCGGTCGAGGCGCTGCGGTTCCACGAGCCGCACAGCCTCGTCGCGCCGGCGCGAATGTCGGCGGCCTACCGGGCAGTCAGGCCGTTCACCCGAGCGCGTCAACCGGCCGCCGTCGGTTGATGCAGGCTTTCTGTCGACCGTCATGACAATGCCGGCTGCCCGGCCTTTGACCGCCATACCGCGTTCGTGGATCATTCGCTTCGCGCCATGGAATCCACCCGCGATCGCTCCTCGACCATGCCCCCTGCCATTTGCCTGCGCCCGGCGACCGCCGCCGACCTGCCCTTCCTGCTGAGGCTCCGCCGACTCACGATGACCGAGCATCTGCAACGCGTCGGCGCACCCACCGACGACAAGGCGCACGATCAACGCATCCGCTCGAACTTCGAGGACGCGATGATCGTCTGCCACGGCGCCGATGCAATCGGTTTGCTGAAGGTCACGCGCTCCGCCGACGAATGGCACGTTCACCAGATCCAGATCCTCCCGTCGCGACAGCGACAAGGCATCGGCGAAGCCGTGCTGCGCGAGCTGCTGATCGAAGCCGCACGCGAGCACGTGCCCGTATCGCTCGGCGTGCTGCGCGGCAACCCGGCGCGGCGCCTCTACGAGCGGCTCGGCTTCACCCTCGCGTCGGAAACGGAGACGAGCGCGAGCCTGATCTGGCGCGCCTGAACCGTGGCGTGCCGCGCCTCGCCCATCAAGGCGTCCACCGATAGACGGTGATGCTGTTCCCCTTCACGTTGTTCTTCGTCACCACGTATTCTCCGTTCGAGCGGCGATACGCGCGCACGCTGTACATCGCGTCGATCGCGCTGCTGGTATCCACGGTCGCGGGGCTCGCGTTGACGAGCGTCGTGTCGAGATTGCCGGTGTCGAGGTTGAATGCGTCGATGTTCGGCCACAGCGGCCCGCTGCTGCTGAACCAGTAGCCGACGAACAGATGGTTGCCGGCCGCGTCGATCGACTTCGCGCCGCTATGCGGCAGCGTGATGACCGGATTCGGCTTCGTCGTGTTGCCGGCGTTCCAGCCGTGATACACCTCAATGCGCGTGCCGATCGACGTCCAGTCGGTACTCCCGACCACACCCTGCGCGAGCACCATCGTGTCGCTGTCGGCGAGATAGACGATGCGCGTCAGCGGCTGGATGCTGGCTGGCACGGGCGTGGGTACGCCCGCCCCCCACGAAGGCTTGCCGCTCGCGTCGAAACCGTTCAGCGGATAGTGATAAATGGCGCCGGTCTTGTCGAGGCCGGCCCAGACGCCGCCCTTGCTGTCGAGGCTGAAGCCGGCCGACACGCGCCGGGTCGTGTTGAACGCGGGCCCGGGGATCGATCCGTCCGGAATCGCGACGTAGCCGTTGGCCGCGTTGAAGTGGAAGAAGTAGTAGACCGGCGGATTCTGCCCCGCTGCAACGAGGATCCGGTTCGCGCCAACGGACGTCAGCAGCCCGAAGTGCTCGTCGCGCTGGGTATCGCTCATGTTGATGCGCGGGTCCGACGGATACGTGAACGGATCGACGGTGTTCGCGACGAAGGTGCCGCCCGCGGTGCCACTATAGACGTGCGTGCCGCTGTAGAACAGCGCGCCGTCGGTGACCGGATCCGGTGCGGCGATGCCCTCGAAGTTGAGCGACTGCAGCGTCCACCGCAGGCTGCCGGCGCTGCTGTAAGCGTGAATGTCGGTCGCGCCGTTGCGGCCGAGATCCCAGCTGCCGCCCCACGGGTTGTTGAGCACATACAGGTTGCCGCCCGTATCCTTGCCGATGCCGGCGATGCGGGTGAAGCGCTTCGCGCCGACCTGCCCCTTGATACCCGTCGTCGTGTCGAGATAGCCGCCGGGCACGCCGAACGTGCCGGCCAGCGCGGGTCGGCCCGAGACGGAATAGCGCTTGATGTTCATGTCGGGGCCTTCGTCGCCGATCATCAGCTGCCCCGCCGCCGCATCGAAATAGAGCGCCGACGGCTGCGACCCGGCGGCCAGCCGGATCGTGTTCAGCAGCGCGCCGGCCGGACTGAATTCGACGACCGAGCCTGCGCTCTTCTGCGCGACCCAGATGTTCCCCGCACCGTCGACCGCGAGCGCGCCGGGTGCCGACACGCCGATGTCACGCTGCCACACGCCGTCGGTCGTGAACACCCGCACGCGATTGCCGTAGAAATCGCTCGCATAGAGCAGCGAGCCGGCCGTGGCGAGCCCGGTGACGACGTCGATGCGCGGCTGGTTGGTCGCCGCGGTGACCTGAATCAGCTTGTCGCGAAACCGCGTGGCACGGTTGTAGCGCCCGACCGCGCCGCTGCCGTATCCGCTGCCGGGCTGCAGCGCGACGAACAGCGACGTCGCATTGCCCGTGATCGCACTGCCCTGGAACTCGGAATGCGTGCCGATCGAACCGACGCTCTTGCCGTTCTGGTAGATCGCGACACCGCCCTCGTCCTCGTCCCACATTGACGCCGTGTAGATCACGCCTTCGGGCGCGACCCACATCGAGCGCGCGACGTTGCCGACGTGCGCGGCGAGCGTGCCGTAGGTATTCGCGATCCAGTCGGTGGTGTTACCCGCGTTTGCGGCCGGCGCGATCGCGGCGACCGCGGCGGCGAGCAGCACGGCCTGAATCGATTTTCTGGCGACCATGGCTGATGCTCTCCTGAATGGTGGAGTCATTCACGTGAGGGGGCAGCCGGGTGGTTTGAAAATCGGCAATGCGTAAATACTTCCGCTAAATCACCCGGTGCAGTCGGTATTACATCGCGCGTGCGCTCGATAATCGGCAACGCCGAGAATAGCGTCATATAAATCGAAAAAAATTGCGCGCTGCTCGCGCCGGCCGGGCGTACGACTGCGCGAGAGTGAACGACCACTTAAGCGTTCGCGTGTGCTATCGGGGCAGTGCAGCTTTCGATGGCGGGAATATCGCCGCGGTTTCGAATGCCGCGTATCGGCAATGGCGGAAGGTTTTTCGGCGAATCGGGACAATCGCCGGATACGGGTAAAAACGGGTAAAGGAATGACCGCTGGCGGGTATTGCGCCGGCCCGAGTCCGTGTCGAATCCGGGCCGGCGCATATCATTTACAACAGGGTAATCACGCCGACGTCGCCGTCTCCCGTACCTTCACCTGCTCAATTTCGCCACCGCCGTCCGAATCCGAGTCGGCGCGCGGTTCGCCGAGCTGGCCTTCCCACTTCGCGACCACCGCAGCCGCGATCGAATTGCCGACGGCGTTGGTCGCCGAGCGCCCCATGTCGAGGAACATGTCGACGCCCATGATCAGCAGCAGCCCGGCTTCCGGCAGATGGAACTGGTTGAGCGTCGCCGCGATCACGACGAGCGACGCGCGCGGCACGCCCGCCATCCCCTTCGACGTCACCATCAGCATCAGCAGCATCGTGATCTGCGTACCGAGCGGCAGGTCGATCCCGTACACCTGCGAGATGAAGAGCACCGCGAACGTGCAGTACATCATCGAGCCGTCGAGGTTGAACGAGTACCCGATCGGCAGCACGAAGCTGGAGATCCTGCGATTCACGCCGAACCGGTCGAGCGCGTCGAGCAGCTTCGGATACGCGGCTTCGGAACTCGCCGTCGCGAACGACAGCAGGAACGGCTCGCGAATCAGGCGAATCAGCGTGAACGCGCGCTTGCCGAGGAACGCCACGCCGGCGAGCGTCAGCACGCCCCACAGCAGCGCAAGCGCCAGATAGAAGCTCGCCATGAACTTCGCGAACGTGAGCAGGATGCCGAGCCCTTCCGTCGTGATCGTCGACGCCAGCGCGGCAAACACGGCGACCGGCGCGAACCACATCACCGCGCCCGTCACCTTCAGCATGACCTGCGCGAGATCGTCGATCACGCCGGTCAGGCGCTTCCCGGCGTCACCAAGCGCGGACAGCGCGGTACCGAAGAAGATCGAGAACACGACGATCTGCAGGATCTCGTTGTTCGCCATCGCCTCGGCGATCGATTTCGGCACCAGGTGGACGACGAAGTCCTTCAGCGTGAATGCGCCCGTCTTCAGGTTCAGCGCCGCGTCGGCGGCAGGCAACGGCAGGCTCAGGTGGCTGCCCGGCTTCAGGATCGTCGCGGTCACGAGGCCGAGCACCAGCGACGTGAACGACGCGATGAAGAACCAGCCGAACGCCTTCACGCCCACGCGGCCGACCGACCCGCTGTCGCCCATCTGCGCGATGCCGACCGTCAGCGTCGCGAACACCAGCGGCGCGATGATCATCTTGATCAGCCGCAGGAACACGTCGGACAGCAGCGACACGTAGCCGGCGACTTCCTTGGCCATTTTCGGGTCGGGAAACGCGCTATGACAGGCGTAGCCCACGGCAATGCCAAGCACCATCGCGATGACGATGTACTTGGTGATGTTGTGCTTCTTCTTCATTAGCAATCCAAATTACAGAACTTGTGTTTCCAACGGCAGGGAGATCGCCGGCATCGACATGGGAACGGTGGACCGCGAGCGCGGCGCGCGCCGCTTCGAGTGCCGGTGCCCGTCCGTGGGCATGGCCACGGCGAACAGGGGGGGCATTCTATCGCAAACGCCGGACAATCTTTCAAATCTGAAAGCGACAAGCGATGCGCGGCGCGGGAAAGGAGGCGAGGCCGGCCTTCGCCGGCCGGAGCCGGGGCCGGGGCCGGGGCCGGGCGGACCGCGACGGCGGGTCCGGTCTTCGGGCACCGTCGTGCCCGGCCGTCAGCTCAGCCTTGCGACGAACGTCGGCAGACCCGGCCGGGGCCGCGTCACGCGTGCGACGTGCCGGGTCGCGGCATGAACCGGCACAGGCACAGCGGCAGCACGACCAGCGCCGCGCCCGCGAGAAACGTGGTCGATGCGCCGAAACGCGTCCACAGTACGCCGGCGATGCTGCTCGCGAGCAGCATGCAGACGCCGCTCACCAGGTTGAACACGCCGAACGCGGTGCCGCGCAGCGTGGCCGGCGAGGTTTCCGACACCATCGCGGCGAGAATGCCCTGCGTGAAGCCCATGTGCAGCCCCCACACGGCCACGCCGGCGAACATCGAGATCGTCGACGTGCCGATGCCGAGCAGCAGATCGGCCGCGATCAGCAACACCATCCCGGCCGCGAGCAGCACGCGGCGATCGAGCCGGTCCGACAGGATGCCGACCGGCCAGGCCGACAGCGCATAGGTGACGCTCATCGCGACCATCACGGCCGGAATCCATGCCGCGTCGAGCCCCGTCTGCTGCGCACGCAGCACCAGGAACGCCTCGCTGAATCGCGCGAGCGTAAACGTCGCGCCGGCCGCGACGACGAACCAGTAGCTGCGGGGAAACTCGCGCAGGGCGTTCCAGCGCAGCGGCGAGCGAAAGCGCCGGTCCGGTTTCGACTGCTCGGGCTCCTGTACGCCGAAGACGATCAATGCGATCGCGACGAAGGCCGGCACCACGGCAAACCAGAGCACGGTCCGGATGCGATCGCCGAACCCCAGCATCAGCGCGATCGCGAGCATCGGGCCGAGAATCGCGCCGACGGTATCCATCGACTGACGCAGGCCGAAGCACGCGCCGCGAATTTCGGGCGGCGCGATGTCGGCCACCAGCGCGTCGCGCGGCGCGCCGCGAATCCCCTTGCCAACGCGGTCGAGCAGACGGGCCGTCACGACGACGGCCGGCGTGGACGCCAGCGGAAACAACGGCTTGGTCAACGCCGCGAGCCCGTAGCCGACCAGCAGCAGCCCCTTGCGGCGCCCGAGCCAGTCGCTGATCGCACCGGAGAACACCTTGACGATCATCGCCGTCGCTTCGGCCGCCCCCTCGAGGACGCCGAGCGCGGCGACGCTCATGCCCATCGTCGACACCAGGTAGATCGGCAACAGCGCATGGATCAGCTCGGACGACAGGTCCATGAAGAGGCTCACGAGACCCAGGGCCCACACGGTCCGCGGAATCGCAGGTTTGCCGGCAATCGGTGACGGGGCGCTCATGATGTGTTCAGTCGGTCGTTTCCCGCGTCAGTTTCGCATGCCGCCGCCCGCGGTCGTTCACGATTTGATGACGCCGGTGATCCGTCATCTTCTTCCAGCCGCGCGCTTCGTCGCGCGTCCGCAGGCATGCCACGCAGTAGCCGGTGCGACCGTCGAACGAACACACGTCGACACAAGGGGACTTGACCGCCATGCTTTATCGTCCTCGCGTCGCGGGCACGACTTCGACGGTGACGTGCGACAGGTTCCTGAATCGCTGCAGCACGCCGTGATAGAAGCGCGCATCCCGATCCGGATCGGTGGTCGTCACCGACACCACCGCACTCATGTGCCCCGGCCCGAGCCGCCACACATGCAGGTCGGCGACGCGGTCTCCAGTGCCTTCGATGGCGCCACGCACCTTGTCCGTCAGACGGCGATCGGAATTCATGTCGAGCAGGATGCCGCCCGTGTCGCGCATCAGGCCGTACGACCAGTTCGCGATCACCATCGCGCCGATGATGCCGGCCAGCGGATCCATCCAGACCCAGCCGAACGCACGCGCGAGCAGCAGCCCGACGATCGTCAGCACGGAAACCGCGGCATCTGCCATCACGTGGATGTAGGCGGAGCGGATGTTGTGATCGCGCGCCGCCGCCGCGGACGCGCCATGATCGTGCTCCTCGAACGCCAGTTCGTGTTCGCGACCGTTCAAGCGGACGATCGCCTTGAATTCATGCGGCTCGGGAATGGCTTCGGTCGACTCCAGATAACCATCGCGGCTTTGCATCGCGAACGTCTGGCGCGTGCCGTCCGGGCGAATCGTCGTCACCGACACGGCGCTCGCATCGACGCGCTTCGTCTCGTGTGTCGCCGGCGCGACGCGGAAAACCGGCGGGACGCCCTCCTCGAACACCGACACGACGAATATGCCCTGCTGGTCGAAGATCCGGTGCGCTTCCTCTTCGTGGTCGTGCGCATGATCGTCGTGATCGCCATGACCATGCCCGTGATGATGGCCGTGACCGTGGCTATGACCGTGGCTATGGCCATGATGATCGCCGCTCAGCAGCCAGACGCTCGCAATGTTGACGAGCAAGCCGGCAACCGCGATTGGAATCGCCTCGTCGAAATGGATCGGAACGGGCGCCAGCAAACGCGCGACCGCTTCGTACCCGATCAGCAGCGCGATCATCGCGAGCACGATCGCGCTCGTGAAACCCGCGAGGTCGCCGAGCTTGCCCGTGCCGAACGCGAAGCGCGGATCGTTCGCATGCTTGCGCGCATACGTATAGGCGAACGCGGCGATCAGCATCGCGCCCGCGTGCGTCGACATGTGCAGGCCGTCCGCGATCAGCGCCAGCGAGCCGAAAAGCGACCCGCCGACGATCTCGGCCACCATCATCGCCGCGCACAGCGCGATGACCATCCAGGTCCTGCGTTCGTTCTGCTCGTGCGCCGCGCCAAGAAAAATGTGGTCGTGCCCTGCGCCGAAGGCGTCATCGCTGAAATTGCTCATTCCGCCTCCGTTTACTTGAAGTAGCTGTGTACGACTTCGATCAGCTGCTCGGTCGCGCTGCCTTCGTCGTCGTGCCCCTCGGCATCGACCAGATGGCTGCGGATGTGATCCTCGAGCACGACTGCAAGCAGGCCGTTCATCGCGCCGCGGCCGCTCGTGATGAGGCGGAGGATTTCGTTGCAACCGCGCTCGTCCTCCAGCGCGCGTTCGAGCGCTTCGACCTGTCCCTTGATGCGGCGGACACGGTTCAGCAGCTTCTGCTTGTCCTTGATGGTGTGGCTCATGGTGGTTCCTTCATATACCGGGGGGGACTATATCTGAAATCGCATTTCCATATAGGGGGGAGGGGTATATATCGGGCCGATGAAAGGTCTAGCCGGAAAGCGGCGCCTGGTGCTCGAACGGACCTGCACCGTGCTCGCTTCGGCCCACTCCGCTCGGATCTGCAACAAGCCTGGGCACGATGAAGCGGGCATGGGTGCGACGCGACACAGCGACTGCGTCAAAAAATTTGTAGAGTGAATAACAATTGGATAGAGTTCACTACATGAACACTATTTCTACGTGGTCGCTCCTCGTGCTGACCCTTCCGACCGAAAACGCGACGGCCCGCATGCGCTTCTGGCGCGCGCTGAAGGCAAAGGGCTGTGCGGTGTTGCGCGACGGTATCTACCTGCTGCCGTACAGCGAAGAGCATGAGGAGACGCTGCGCGACCTCGCGGGGGCGATTGCGGAAAGTGGCGGCACGGCTCATCTGTTACGGGCGCCGAGCCTGGACGCATCGCAGGAACTGGAATTCCGCGCGCTCTTCGATCGCGGGGAGGATGACGCCGCCTTCATCCAGACCCTTGCGGATGCCCGCAAGACCCTCGCCGGTAAGTCGGCCACGGAATTGACACGTTTGCTGCGGCGCGTGCGCAAGGATTTCGACGCCATCCGCGCGATCGACTATTTCCCGGGCGACTCGGCCACCCGTGCCGAAGTTGCCCTGCAGGATTTCGTCGCACTGATCGACACCGTGCTGTCGCCGGGGGAGCCGCACGCCGCGGACCGCGCGATCCGCCCGCTGGCGATCGACGAATATCAGGGCCGCACCTGGGCGACGCGGCAGCGGATGTGGGTCGATCGCGTCGCCAGCGCGTGGCTGATCCAGCGCTTCATCGACGCACGCGCCCGCTTCATCTGGCTCGCATCGCCTGCCGATTGTCCGGCTGACGCGCTGGGCTTCGATTTCGACGGTGCGACGTTCACGCACGTCGGCAAGCGCGTAACGTTCGAGGTGCTGCTGGCCAGTTTCGGACTCGACAACGACCCTGCGCTCGCGCGGCTCGCCGAGATCGTGCACGCGCTCGACGTCGGCGGCCCCGCAGCGCCCGAGGCGATCGGCTTCGAGGCCGTGATGGCCGGCACGCGCCAGCGCACGGAGAACGACGATCAATTGCTCGAGCAGATGAGCGCCGTGCTCGACGCCCTGCACGCGCATTTCTCGTCGAGCGGAAAGAACGAGACCGGAGCCAGGTCATGACCACTGCCATCGCCACAACCGAACCGACCTATTCGCTCGGCGAGCTGGTCGCCTACATGTTGCGCCTCGGCACGTTCGGCTTCGGCGGGCCGGTTGCGCTTGCGGGCTACATGCGTCGCGACCTGGTCGAGCGCCGCGGCTGGATCACGGAAGCCGACTACAAGGAAGGACTCACGCTGGCCCAGCTCGCGCCGGGGCCGATGGCGGCCCAGCTCGCGATCTATCTCGGTTTCGTTCACTACCGCATCCTCGGTGCGACACTCGTCGGCTTCGCATTCGTGCTGCCGTCGTTCCTGATGGTGCTCGCGCTCGGGTTCGCGTATGCGCATTTCGGCGGGCTGTCCTGGATGCAGGCCGTCTTCTACGGCGTCGGCGCCGCGGTGGTCGGCATCATCGCGATGAGTGCGTACAAGCTCACGACGAAAACGGTCGGCCGCGACAAGCTGCTCTGGGCGATCTTCGTGACGCTCGCCGCCGTGACCTTCATCACGGAATCGGAAATCGCGTGGCTGTTCCTCGTCGCGGGCCTGGTCGGCTGGCTGTGGCGCGCTCCGCCCAAGTGGCTGCACCGGGGCGGGCTGAATGCGGTTGCCGCCGCCAACCTGCCGGCGGCCAGCGGCATGCTGAGCGGCATCGATCTGCCGCAGCTCGTTCAGATCGGCGCGTTCTTCATGAAGGCAGGCACGTTCGTGTTCGGCTCCGGGCTCGCGATCGTGCCGTTCCTCTACGGCGGCGTCGTCACCGAACATCACTGGCTCAACGACAAGCAGTTCGTCGATGCGGTCGCGGTCGCGATGATTACGCCCGGCCCCGTCGTGATCACCGTCGGCTTCATCGGGTATCTCGTGGCGGGCTTGCCCGGCGCGTGCGTCGCGGCGCTCGGCACGTTCCTGCCCTGCTATCTGTTCACCGTGATTCCCGCGCCGTACGTGAAGAAGTACGGGCACCGCCCGGGCGTCAGGGCGTTCGTGGATGGAATCACCGCCGCAGCCGTCGGGGCGATCACGGGCTCCGTCCTCGTCATCGCGAAACGCTCGATCGTCGACATGCCGACCGCACTGCTCGCCGTCGCTACCGTGCTGCTGCTGTGGCGCTTCAAGAAGCTGCAGGAGCCGGTCATCGTCATGGCTGCCGCGCTCGTCGGGCTGGTGGCCTACCCGCTGCTCCATCATTGAGCCGCACTGCGGGGAGACGGCCGTGACGCATTGGACGACATTCGTCCGGCATACAGGAGGCGCGCCATGCATGAAGTGGATTACGCGCGAACGGCCGAAGGTCGACCGCATCGCATGCCCGCGGCAAATTGCGCGATTCATCGACGATGCGCTTTACGCGTGGTGCCGGCGTGATGCGCACACCTGGCAGCCGGCGCGCGTTCACGCTCGTCGGGCGAATACTGCCGGCGGGCGCGGACAGGGCCGCATGGCTCATCCTCGCGAGCCGCGGCCTGCGCGGTTTCTGCGATGGATTCATTGCCGTGCTGCTGCCCGCGTATCTGCTGTCGCTTGGGCTTTCGCAACTGGATGTCGGCCTGATCGGCACCACGACGCTGGCGGGTTCCGCAATCGCGACGATAGCGGTCGGCATGCTCGCGAGCCGCTTCACGCAGCGCCGCATGCTGACGCTCGCGGCGGCGCTGATGGCAGCGACGGGAATCGGCTTCGCGAGCTTCTCCACATTGTGGCCGCTGTTCGTCGTCGCCTTCGCCGGCACGCTCAATCCGAGCTCCGGCGACGTCAGCCTGTTTCTGCCGCTCGAGCAGTCGCGTCTGGCGCAAGCGGCCGACGGCGACGCTCGCACGGCGCTGTTTGCACGATACAGCCTGGTCGGGGCCGTATCGGCGGCGGTCGGGTCCCTTGCGGCAGGCCTGCCGATCTCGATTGCTTCGCATACCGGGATCACGACGCTGAGCGCGATGCGCGGCATGTTTCTGGTCTATGCGGCGACGGGTATCGTCGTCTGCATGCTGTATCGGCGACTGCCGCGCCCGGAGACACACGCGGCAAGGCACGCGACGCCGTCGCTCGGCCCGTCGCGCCCGATCGTCATCAGGCTGGCGATGCTGTTCAGCGTCGACGCGTTCGCGGGTGGTCTCGTCGTCAACTCGCTGTTGGCGCTGTGGCTGATGCAGCGCTTCGGACTCTCGATTGCCGCCACCGGCCGGTTCTTCTTCTGGGCGGGCCTGCTTTCGGCCGGCTCGCAGCTCGCGGCCGCGCCGCTTGCGCGCAGGATCGGCCTGCTGAACACGATGGTGTTCACGCATATCCCGTCGAGCATCTGCCTCATCGGCGCCGCTCTCGCGCCGACGGTGCCGCTGACGTTGACGCTGCTGCTGATGCGCAGCGCGCTTTCGCAAATGGATGTGCCGACACGAACCGCCTACGTGATGGCGGTCGTCACGCCGGCGGAGCGACCGGCAGCGGCCAGCTTTACGTCCGTCCCGCGCAGCCTCGCGGCCGCGGTCGCGCCGACATTGGCCGGCGGCCTGTTCGGTCTCGGCTGGCTCGGCGCGCCGCTGGTCGCATGCGGTGTGCTGAAGATCGCGTACGACCTGTCCATGTTGCTTGCTTTTCGACGCATCAAACCGGATGACGGCCGGGCCCGGTAAATGCGGCAGCGGCCGAACAATACGGAAACGAGGCGCCACACAAAGCGACGCATCGACGTGAAACATGCGTGCTTCTTGTCACCCCATGTCTACTAGGGGAAGGGCAAGGCGATTGATCTGGCGAAGGGTGTGATCGACCTGTCGGCTCGCGGCCCGGCCGTCGATCGTCAACGCGAGCCGATTCCCGCAAGCGCGCCAAGCACGATCCGGTGTGGGCTCTCAAAAAAGATGTCCTCAGCACCCTATATAAATCAATGACTTGGACATCTTTTTTGAGACGATCACATGCTCACCGCCTCAGAAAAGGTGTCCTTGGCTGCCAGAATTCTCAGAAAAGCTGTCTTTGGCGTCCACCTGCAGAAGCTTGCTACAGCGACGCCGCACGGAAACGTTGTCTAACGTCAAAAGCGTGACCGCGCGGGCTCCCTGAGAACGGGCCGTTCGGGTGGCGATCGCGGCGGTCTCCCTTTGAATGTGATCTCGCAGCCAGCAAGCGCCGGGGTGCGAGATCACACAGCGCAATTGACTAGGTCAGAGGCACATTCGCCGGAGCGCCGCGTTACTCAAACGGAAAGGTGACTCTGGTCGGGGCATAGCGCACGGAACACGTCCTTGACACCTTGCCTCGTCCGGTTGCTAAAGAAAAGGAACACAATGGAATCCGGAAGACAAAGTCTCTTGCGAACGTCCCCTTCAACCGCGGTCATCTCCTCTTGGCTCAGCGACTCCGCAAAGGACCGGGGACATAGACACGCTTAGCCGTGGTTGCGGAGAGTGCTCCGTTCTAGTCGAATAAGCACTCTGCTATTCGACCGCTCATCGGATATTCCCCACAAATCGACGGAAGCACTTCGCGCGAAGGAATACTGGTTGATACCGATGAGCATAATTTGTGGAAATATTTAATTAACATGATCAGTGCTTATAAGTCAATCTATCTCATTGTTGAGCACATATATTTCGCGCAAACGTAAAACCATCATTTTTGAGGCAAGATCTATGGCAATCTCGAGGGGAATTGGTGTGCGCCTATATTCTTTCGGTTAGTTTTCTGGCGTAGGCACTAGGGTTAACGATTCCTTGAATGCTCCTACGCCGCAGCATCTAATTTAAACCGAGTGAAAAATATTTTGCATGCGGAAAATATACAATTTGGCTGCGCAGTTAATTTTGCGAAAATTACAAATTTAAGTGAAGATTCGATAATTTCTGCATTGCAAATACATTGTCAAATTTGACGAAGCAAATGAAGTGAACGGGGTGGCACCATGAAAAATATTGCGCTGCGCTTGATGGACGCGACATTGGTCTTGGCGGTATTGTCTTTTTTCTATATTCGAGTAGTTTATGGCCACGGTCGAACTCCAATATCAATTCAGATTGCTCATTTGAGAGACATATGTTTTGCGCTCACCCTTGTTGCGATGTTTGCGATTCCGATCAGAATCAAATCATATCCTGCCATATATAATTTCATAGAATTCAATGCGAAAGGGGAGAAGAGAAAAACAATAATCGTCCCGCTAATCGCAATGATTGCGATCATTCTCGGTACGGTGGTAATAATTCGCATATTTGTAGTGGCCGCACCGTAAACCTCGGGGGAAGTCATGAATTACTTAGCGTCGTCCGCGTCAGTCACGGGCATATGGAGCGCAGTTCAGGCGGCGATTGACCTTTACGAGGGACCAGCCACAACCAATGTTCAAGGGTATGCAAATGCCGCTCAAGCGATCGTCGCGGCGGCTTCGTCATTTGGCGGCGCATACGGAGCGGTTGCAACAGGGCTGGCCGGCTCGGTCGTTGAGGCGGCGGCAGCATACGCCGCTTATCAAGGAGACGATTCGGTATCCGTCCCTTCCCAAAGGCTCGGACGTGAACCTGCAGTTGAGCGCCTTCCACGCGATCGCAGCGACACGATGATGCCGATCAAACATTGCGCTAATGTCATCCAAGGATAAATATCCTCCGATCATCTGTTCATCAAGACTCATAGAAAGCATCCCGCAGTCGAGGAATTCAGTCTTTTATTCAAAGACAACTTATTGAGACTGCGGACATCTTTTCCGAGAAACAACAACAACCGATGATTCCGTCCCGGCCCCCATCCCCCTCCCCGTACCGGCAATCGTCAATCAAACTGTACCGGTACTGTACAGACAACCGTCGCTACACTGGCTCCATCCCAGTCTCGAACACGAATGGAGAATCCGCGATGGACTTCCTCACCCTCAGCGCATTGCCCGCCGGCATGCTGTTCGCGCTCGTCACGTCGATCACGCCTGGCCCGAACAACACGATGCTGCTCGCCTCCGGCGTCAATTTCGGTTTCCGCCGCACGATGCCGCACCTGTTCGGCATCAGCATCGGCGTCGCGATCCTGATGCTGTGCGTCGGCTTCGGTCTCGGCGAGGCGTTCCGGCGCGTGCCGGTCCTGTACACGATCCTCGAAATCGCGAGCGTCGCGTACCTGCTGTACCTCGCATGGCGCATCGGCACGTCCGGCGAAGTGAAGGCGCAGGGCGCCAAGCCGCGGCCAATGACGTTCCTCGAAGCCGCCGCGTTCCAGTGGGTCAATCCGAAGGCATGGATGATGGTGCTGACCGCCGCGACAACGATCCGCCTGTCCGCCGACTACGGGATGAACGCCGCGTGGATGGCCGTCGTGTTCATCCTGATCGGCTTTCCGTGCATCAGCCTGTGGGCCGCGTTCGGCCAGGGCCTGCGCCACTTTCTGTCGAACCGCCGCGCGCTGCGCATCTTCAACGTGACGATGGCCGTGCTGCTGATCCTGTCGCTATACCCGCTCGTCGCGCATCTGCTCCCGCAGTAAGCGCTCACAAGCGCCCCCGTTGAGCTTCACGCCATGCAGGCGTACCCTTTCGGTACGGGCGCGTGCAGCCGCTTCGCCGGCTGCACCGCTGTTCTGCATGGAGATGCCGATGAAGCCGATGCTGAAAGCCGGCGAGCACATCGAGGGCATGCACTGGGTCGCCGAGTACCACCCGCTCACGCACGAGATCCGCGTGCTGCGCGAAAACATCGAAGTGGGTACGTACTGCGCGCCGTCCACGCTGTTCGGCGACGAGGAAGAGATGGGCGCCGCGAACCTTGCCGATCACCGCAGCCAGGAGGCCGCGCTGCGCGCGTATCTGCGCAACTTCGTCAAGGAACACGACGCGGAGGAGTAGCGGCGCGACGGCCGTAAAGTGGACGGGCCGCCGACGCGGCCCGGTCTGTCGTTGCGTGTCGGCCGGCTCACGACCTTTCGCAACCAGCAAAAGGCCGGCGCATCGCCCCGGCCCCGATTCCGCTCAATGCCCGAGCGACTCGATCTTGCCGCTCGACTGCGCGACGCCGTGCGGCTGGGCCATCTGCTTGATCAGCAACGCAAGGCACGCAAGCAAGCCCGCGACCGCGATCGTCGCGAACACGCCGGCGAACGAGAAGTGCCGGCGCGTCAGTTCGGCAACGAGGAACGACCCGGCGATCCCGCCGAAGCGGCCGACACCGAGCATCCACGCCACGCCCGTGCCGCGCCCTTCGGTCGGATAGAACGCGGCGGCAAGCGCCGGCATCGACGATTGTGCGGTGTTCATCAGCACGCCGGCGATGAACACGACCAGCACGAGCAGCCCCACGTTTCCGGCCGCCTGCCCGATCGCATACACGCTGATCGCGGTCAGCGCGTAGCACACGGCGATCACGCGATTCGCGTTGAAGCGGTCCATCAGCACGCCGCACAGCACCGCGCCGACACCGCCGAGCGGGAACAGCGCGGAAATCAGCGTCGCGCTCTTCGGCGTGAGACCGGCATCCTTCAGCAGGATCGGCATCCAGTTGATCGACGCGTAGAAGATCACGAGGCCCATGAAGTACGCGAGCCACAGCATCACCGAGCCGACGACATACGAGCGCGACAGCACGACGCCTATCCCCTTGCCGCCCGTCTGCGGCGCGGATTCGGTCATCGCGAACGAGCCGGCGTTCAGCGCATCGCGCGAGATCCGCGAAAGCGTCGCGCGGATCCGGTCGATGCTCTGGCCTTGCGCGACCATGAAACGCACCGATTCGGGCATCTTCAGCAGCAACAGCACGCCGAGCAGCAGCGGCGTCACGCCGCCAAGCATCAGCACGCTGCGCCAGCCGAAATGCGGGATCATCCACGCGGCGAGAAAGCCGCCGAACGCGGCGCCGAGCGGGAAGCCGCAGAACATCAGGTTGATCACGGTCGCGCGGCGCTTGTCGGGGCAGAACTCGCCCATCATCGTGACCGCGTTCGGCATCGCGGCACCAAGGCCGACACCGGTGACGAAGCGCAGCACCGTCAGGTGCCCGATGGTGTTGGAGAACGCCGACACGAAACATGCGACGCCGAACAGGAACACCGAGCCGAGCAGCAGCGAACGGCGCCCGACGCGGTCGGACAGCGGGCCCGACACGAGCGCGCCGCACGCAAGGCCGAACAACGCGGCACTCAGCACGGGTGCGAGATCGGGTTTGGTGAGGTTCCATTCGCCGAGCAGCGACGGCGCGATGAAGCCGATCGCGGCCGTATCGAAGCCGTCGAGCAGCACGATCACGAAACACATCAGGAATACGAGCCACTGGAAGCCGCCGAACGGCTGCTCGTTGATGAAGGTCTGGACATCGACCACGGGTGCGCGATTCATCGCGAGTCTCCTGTTTAAACAACGCGACCTGATGGCCGCGTCTTTCCTTGTTTGCGCGCCGATTCGCCGCCGGCGCGTCATGCGTCGTCGACACCTGCCGGCAGCGGCAGGTGTCGCGATCGGGTCACGTCCGGCGCGAGCCGGCCGTGTTATTCAGCCGCACCTAGGCGGCCCCATCCTGTTCCTTGAAGATCTTGTCGGCGAGATGGAACGCGGAATTCGCGGCCGGCACGCCGCAGTAGATCGCGGTCTGCAGCAGCACTTCCTTGATCTCGTCGCGCGTCACGCCGTTGTTGCGCGCGGCACGCAGGTGCAGCGCGAGTTCCTCGCCGCGGTTCAGCGCGACCATCATCGCGATGGTCAGCAGGCTGCGCGTATGGCGCGGCAGGCCCTCGCGCGTCCAGATCTCGCCCCATGCATAGCGCGTGATCAGGTTCTGGAATTCGTCGGTCACTTCGGTGCGGTTCTGGATCGAACGGTCGACGTGCGCGTCGCCGAGCACCGCGCGACGCACCTTCATCCCCGCTTCGTAACGTTGCTGGTCGTCCATCGTCGGTGCCTCACGCGGTCAGGAAGTCGAGCAGCGCGCGGTTGAAGCCGTCGGTGCACTCGATGTTCGAAATGTGCGCGGCGTCGAATTCGACGTGACGCGCGCCGGGAATCGCGGCGGCCAGCGCACGGCCCTGGTCGGGCGGCGTCGACATGTCCTTCGCGCCGGTCACGACGAGCACCGGCAGCGCGATGCCCTTCACTTCCTCGCGCAGGTCGGCCGCGTTCAGCGCGTCGCAGTTCGCCGCGTAACCGTCCTTGTCGGTATGCACGAAGGTGTCGCGGATCGCGTCGAACAGGCGCGGCTCGTGAGCGACGAACGCGTCGGTGAACCAGCGCGGCAGCACGGCGTCGGCCAGCGCGGCCATCCCTTCCGCACGCGCCTTCTGCGCGCGCGGCGCCCACACTTCCGGCGAGCCGATCTTCGCGGCGGTGTTCGACAGCACGGCGCGCGCGATGCGCGACGGGAAGCGCGCGGCGAGCGCGGCACCGGTCAGGCCGCCCATCGAAATCCCGCAGAAGTACGCGCGATCGATGCCGACGTGGTCGAGCAGGCCGATCACGTCGCCCGCGAGCTGGTCGATCGTGTACGAGCCGGCCGGTGCTTCGGAATGGCCGTGGCCGCGCGTGTCGTAGCGCAGGATGTTGAAGTGCTGCGTGAGCGGGCGAATCTGCGGTGCCCACATCTGCAGGTCGGCGCCGAGCGAGTTCGAGAAGACGAGCCACGGCGCGTCGTCGCGCGCGGCACGGTCGATCCGGTAATGCAGTTTCACGCCGTTGACTGTGGCGAAAGGCATCAGTGTTCTCCTGGTTGTGTCGTGCCCGCGTGCAGCGCGAGCACAGCGTCGACGTAGGCCTGCGCCTCGCCGACATAATGTGCGGGATCGAGCAGCCGCGCGAGCGCGTCGCGCGACAGATGGGCGGATACGGTCGGATCGGCGGCGAGCACGTCGAACAGCGTCGCGCCGGTGCGCACGGCTTCCTTCGACGCATGCTCGACGACATGATGCGCATCGAGGCGCCCGATCCGGTCGCCGAGTGCGAGCATCACGGCTTCGCCGAGGATCAGCCCGTGCGTCAGGTCGAGGTTCGCGGCGAGGCGTTCGGTGTTCACGTCGAGGCCCGCGACGATCTGCGCGATCTGCGCGAGCGCGCCGCCGGTCAGGCGCGCGAGGTCGGGCAGCGCATCCCATTCGGCCTGCCAGCCGCCGAGCGCGCGCTCGTGCTCCTGGACCATCCCGGCAAACACGGTCGCGACGAGGTTCGGCGCGCGCACCGCGGCGGTCAGCACGGCCGCACAGCCGACGGGGTTGCGTTTGTGCGGCATCGTCGACGAGCCGCCCTTGCCGGCGGCTGCCGGTTCGCCGAGCTCGCCGACTTCGGTCTGCATCTGCAGCGACACGTCGCGCGCGATCTTGCCGAGCGTGCCGGTCAGCATCCCGAAGCACGACGCGGCTTCCGCGATGCGGTCGCGCTGCGTATGCCACGGCACGGCCGGCAGTGCCAGCTTCAGGTCGGCCGCGAGCGCGGCGCTCACGCCGGCCGCCTGCTCACGCAAGCTCGCCAGCGTGCCGGCGGCGCCGCCGAACTGCAGCACCAGCGCGCGCTCGCGCAATTCGGCGAAGCGCGCGCGATGGCGCAGCAGCGCGTCGAGCCATTGCGCGAATTTCAGGCCGAGCGTGATCGGCAGCGCCTGCTGCAGCCACGTGCGGCCGATCATCGGCGTCGCGCGATGGGCGCGCGCGAGCATCGCGAGCGACGCGCACGCTTCGTCGAGCAGCGGCTCGAGCACGTCGAGCGTGTCGCGCAGCTGCAGCACCGTCGCGGTATCGATGATGTCCTGGCTCGTCGCGCCCCAGTGCACGAACTTCGCGGCCTCGGGGTCGTCGGCCTTCACCTGGGCGGTGAGCTGCTTGACGAGCGGAATGGCGAGATTGCCGCCGAGCGCCGCACCGTGCGCGAGCGCGTCGGCGTCGAGCCGGCCGGCGTCGCACGCGCGTTCGATCGGCGCGACCGCGGCGGCGGGAATCACCTGCCGCGCGGCGAGCGCACGCGCGAGCGCGGCTTCGACGTCGAGCATCCGCTGGATCGTCGCGCGCGGCGACCAGATCCGGTTGAGCGGCTCGGTGCCGCAAATGAGAGAGGTCAGGCGGGCGCTGTCTTCGAGCATGGCATCAGATTGGGGAAACGGCGTGCGCCTATTGTCTACCCAAGCGTGCCGGCGTGCGCGCGATCGCGCGCGCCGGCACGCTTGCCGTTCAGGCCGCGGCCTTGCGCGTCGCGTCGATCAGCGGCACGCCGGTCAGCTTCTGCAGTTCGTCGAACGACAGGTCGGTGAAGATCTCGCTCACCGCGAGGCCGTCCGCCGTCACGTCGAGCACGGCGAGATCCGTATAGATACGGCTCACGCATTGCACGCCGGTGACCGGGTACGAGCACTGCGCGACGATCTTGCTCTCGCCCTGCTTCGTCAGGTGCTCCATCATCACGAACACCTGCTTCGCGCCGATCGCGAGGTCCATCGCGCCGCCGACGGCCGGGATCGCATCGGGCGCACCCGTATGCCAGTTCGCGAGGTCGCCGTTCGCCGACACCTGGAACGCGCCGAGCACGCAGTAGTCGAGGTGGCCGCCGCGCATCATCGCGAACGAATCCGAGTGGTGGAAATAGGCGCCGCCGGTGAGCAGCGTCACGTGCTGCTTGCCGGCGTTGATCAGCTCGTCGTCTTCCTCGCCGGGCGCGGGCGCCGGGCCCATGCCGAGCAGGCCGTTCTCGCTGTGCAGGAAGATCTCCTTGCTCGGATCGAGGTGGTTCGCCACCAGCGTCGGCACGCCGATGCCGAGGTTCACGTAAGCGCCTTCGGGGATGTCCTGGGCGACGCGCTTGGCCATTTCATCGCGGGTCAGTCGTTTCATTTCGGGTCTCCTCAGGCTGTCAGGCGGCTTGCGATGCACGTTCGGCGGCCAGCTCGGCCGCATGCGCGGCCTGCGGCACTTCGACGACGCGCTGCACGAAAATGCCCGGCGTCACGATGTGTTCCGGGTTCAGCCCGCCGAGCGGCACGACTTCCGACACCTGCACGATCGCAACCTTCGCGGCGCTGGCCATGATCGGCCCGAAGTTGCGCGCGGTCTTGCGATACACGAGGTTGCCCCAGCGATCGCCCTTGTACGCCTTCACCAGCGCGAAATCGGCGTGGATCGGCGTCTCGAACACGTACGACTTGCCGTCGATCACGCGCGTTTCCTTGCCTTCCGCGAGCTTCGTGCCGAAGCCCGTCGGCGTGAAGAAGCCGCCGATGCCGGCGCCCGCCGCGCGGATGCGCTCCGCGAGGTTGCCCTGCGGCACGAGCTCCAGCTCGATTTCGCCCGCACGGTACAGCGCGTCGAACACCTGCGAGTCGCTCTGGCGCGGGAACGAGCAGATGATCTTGCGCACCCGCTTCGCCTTGAGCAGCGCCGCGAGACCTGTCTCGCCGTTGCCCGCGTTGTTGTTGACGATCGTCAGGCCGCGCGCGCCCTGCTCGATCAGCGCGTCGATCAGTTCGGACGGCATGCCTGCCGTACCGAAACCGCCGATCATGATGGTCGCGCCGTCGTGGACGTCCGCGACCGCCGATTGAAGCGATTCGAAAATCTTGTTGACCATGTCTCTTCCTGATACGAACCCGCGGCACGATGCGCGGCCTGTCGAGGGGACACGCGCGTGTCGCGTGCCGCGTCGAAGGCCGTCGTCGACCTTCGGCATTTGTTCGCTATTCGAACCCATATTCGATTAGCGAACGATGGGCCGATCATAGAGTCGCGCACAGCGCGTTGTCAAGGCGGGATCCCTCGGGGGGTGTCTGGTCGTCGAACGGCAGGCCGACGTAGTTTTCGGCGAGCGATTGCGCGGCGGCCCGCGAGCGCGTCACGTACTTCAGCTCGGCAAACTTCAGGCGATTGACGAACGGCGAGTCCTCCGGCGACGAGTGCAGCATGTTCGTCATGAAGTACGAGAAATGCTCGGCGCGCCACACGCGTTCGAGGCAGGTCGCGGAATAGCGCTCGAGCGGCGTCGCGTCGCCGCTGCGATAGCGCGCGCCGAGCGCGCGGGACAGCGCGCGGACGTCGGCCACCGCGAGGTTCATCCCCTTCGCGCCGGTCGGCGGCACGATGTGCGCGGCATCGCCCGCGAGGAACAGGCGGCCGTGCTGCATCGTCTCCGACACGAAACTGCGCATCGGCGTCACGCTCTTCTGCGTGATCCGGCCCTCGGTCGGCGTCCAGCCGGTGTCGTTCGAAAAGCGCGTGTGCAGTTCGTCCCAGATCCGCGCGTCGGACCATTCCGCGAGGTCCTCGTCGGGCTTGCACTGCAGGTAGAGGCGCGTGACCGTCGGCGAACGCATCGAGAACAGTGCGAAGCCGTTGTCGTGATGGGCGTAGACGAGCTCGTCGAGCGACGGCGCCGCGTCGGCGAGGATGCCGAGCCACGCGAACGGATAGACGCGCTCGAACGTGTTCAGCCGCTCGGCGGGAATCGTCTGCCGTGCGATGCCGTGGAAGCCGTCGCAGCCGGCGATGTAGTCGCAGTCGATGCGGTCCGCGCGGCCGTCCGCATGCTTGAACGTGACGAACGGGTGCTCGCTTTCGATATCGTGCAGCGCGACTTCGCTGACTTCGAAATGCATCTGGTGCCCATGCGCGTCGCCGGCCGCGATCAGGTCGCGCACGACTTCATGCTGGCTATAGACGGTGATCGCGCGCCCGCCGGTGAGCGCGCTCAGGTCGATGCGATGGCGCTGACCGGAGAACAGCAGCTCGATACCGTGATGTTCGAGCCCTTCGCGGCGCATCCGCTCGCCGAGGCCGGCTTCGTTCAGCGTGTCGACGGTGCCCTGCTCCAGCACGCCGGCGCGGATGCGGTTCTCGCAGTATTCGCGCGAACGCGCTTCGACGAGGATGGAATCGACGCCTTGCAGGCGCAGCAGATGGGAAAGCAAAAGGCCGGACGGACCGGCGCCGATGATGGCGACCTGGGTGCGCATTGTTCGTCTCCTGAACATTGGTTCGAATAATGGAGCCCATTTGAGCGCTTTCCCGACTATGCGGCAATGCGATTTTGGAGATAAGTTGTATACGTTTCCCGGATACCGGCCTCACGATGGATGCGCTCGATCTGAACCTGATTCCCTACCTCGTCGCGCTCGACGACACGCGCAACGTCAGCCGCGCCGGCGACCTGCTCGGCGTGAGCCAGCCGCGCGTGAGCACCGCGCTCGGCCGCCTGCGCGAGTATTTCGGCGATCCGTTGTTCGTGCGCACGTCGCGCGGCATGGAGCCGACGCCGCGCGCGCTCGCGCTGCTGCCGGCCGCGCGCGATGCGCTCGCGCAGATCGAGCGCGGCCTCGTCGCGCCGCATGACTTCGATCCGGCGGCGAGCACGCATACGTTCTCGATCGCGCTGTCGGACGTCGGCGAGATCGTGTTCCTGCCGAAGCTGCTGCAGGCGTTCGCGACGCGCGCGCCGCACGCGAACCTGCGCTCGGTCTCGCTCGCGCACGACGAAGTCGGCCGCGGCCTCGAAGCCGGCTCGATCGATCTCGCGGTGGGCTACTTCCCCGATCTCGACGGCAACAACTTCTTCCAGCAGCGTCTGTTCACGCACCGGTTCGTCTGCCTGATGCGGCGCGGCCATCCGCTCGAACAGGCGCGCCCGTTCACGGCCGAGCAGTTCCTCGCGTGCGGCCATGCGGTGGTGCGCGCCGAGGGGCGCAGCCAGGAGGTGCTCGAGAAATACCTCGCGAAGCAGCGCATGCACCGCCGCGCGGTGCTCGAGACGCCGCACTTCATGAGCCTGCCGTTCATCCTGAGCCGCACTGACCTGATCGCGACGGTGCCGCATGCGATCGGCTATGCCTATGCGGCCGAGCATGCGTTCATCGTGCCGGTCGAGCCGCCGTTGCCGCTGCCGCGCTTCGACCTGAAGCAGCACTGGCACCGCAAGTTCCACAACGATCCGCGCACGGCGTGGCTGCGCGGCGTCGTCGCGTCGTTGTTCAACGACGAGCAGGACGAATGGCCGAAGTGATGCAGGGTGTGCGGCAGGCCGCACGCACGACCCGCGAAAGCATGAAACAATGCCCGGATATCCGCGCCGCCGCAGGCGGCCGCATTCGATGGAGTGACTAGATGGGTAAAAAATCCGCGCGGCCCGAGCCGGCCGCATCCCGGCCGAGTCGGGAAGAAGCCGAGGATGCCGTTCGCGTGCTGCTGCGCTGGGCCGGCGACGATCCCGCCCGCGAAGGCCTGCTCGACACGCCGGCACGCGTCGTGCGGGCATATGAACAGTTCTTCGCCGGCTATGCGCTGGAGCCGCGCGACATCCTCGCGCGCACGTTCAGCGAAGTCGACGGCTACGACGAAATGATCGTGCTGAAGGACATCCGCTTCGAGAGCTACTGCGAGCACCACATGGTGCCGATCATCGGCCGCGCGCACGTCGCGTATCTGCCGAACCATCGCGTCGTCGGCATCTCCAAGCTCGCGCGCCTCGTCGACGCGTTCGCGAAGCGCCTGCAGATCCAGGAAAAGATGACCGTGCAGATCGCCGACACGCTGTTCGACGTGCTGCAGCCGAAGGGCGTCGGCGTGATCCTCGAAGCCGCGCATCAGTGCATCTCGACGCGCGGCGTGCACAAGCCGGGCGTCGAGATGGTCACGTCGCGCATGCTCGGCACGTTCCGCACCGATCCGTCCACGCGGCGCGAATTCCTGTCGATCGTCGCGAATCCTTCTTCAGTCAACCTGACGAATACGTAATGCAGTCCACGAAGCAAGCGGCAGACGCGCCGGTCGTGCTCGTGACCGGCGCCGCGCGCCGGGCCGGGCGCGCGTTCGCCGAGTATTTCGCCGCGCACGGCTATCGCACCGCGGTGCACTACGACCGTTCGGCCGATGCCGCGCAGGCGGCGGCCCGCGCGATCGCCGAGAGCGGGCACGATTCGGTCGCGCTGCAGGCCGACCTGTCGGATGCCGGGCAGATCACCGCGCTGATCGACCAGGTGTATGCGCGCTTCGGCCGCCTCGACGTGCTGGTCAACAACGCGTCAGTGTTCTGGCAGGATCATTTCCCGAGCTTCGACCTCGCGGCATTCGACCAGGCGTGGGCCGTCAACTGCCGCGCGCCGATCCTGCTCACGCGTGCATTCTACGAACGGGCCCGCGCGGCCGGCACGCAGGGCGTCGTCGTCAACGTGGTCGACCAGAAGATCAAGGAAAACTTCCACCGCGACCATTTCAGCTACACGGTCGCGAAGGCCGCGCTCGGCAACCTCACGCAGATGCTCGCGCTGTCGTCGTCGCCGGTGCTGCGCGTGAACGCGGTGTTCCCCGGGCTGATGCTGCCGAGCGACGACCAGACGCAGGCCGACTTCGAACACGCGAGCCGCGCATCGACGCCGCTCGCGCGCATCGCCGGCCCCGACGACGTCGCGGGCGCGATCCTGCTGCTGACGGGCAGCGCGTACAACGGTGTGGATTTCGTCGTAGATGCGGGGCAGAACCTGATCCGCGTCGACCAGGACGTGCTGTACAAGCATCGCTCGCCGGCCGGCAAACACTGACGAACGGTATGTTCGGCGGTAGCCGTGTGTGCCCTTCGCACACCGGTGTGCGGGCATCGGCGCACGCCTGCACCTGCGCTGCGCGAACGACCATTGCGCCGTTCGCGCGCCGCGTCACGGCTTCTCGGCGCTACCGCCTTCGCGGACCTTGCCCTGCGCGACGCTCGTGCCGGGCGGCACGCTGTGCGTAAGCCACACGTTGCCGCCGATCACCGAGCCGCGCCCGATCGTCACGCGGCCGAGAATCGTCGCGCCCGCGTAGATCACCACGTCGTCCTCGACGATCGGATGCCGCGCGTTGCCCTTCACCAGCGCGCCGTCACCATCGGCCGGGAAGCTCTTCGCGCCGAGCGTGACGGCCTGGTACACGCGCACGCGCTCGCCGATGATCGCGGTTTCGCCGATCACGACGCCGGTGCCGTGGTCGATGAAGAAGCTCGGGCCGATCTGCGCGCCCGGGTGAATGTCGATGCCGGTGGCCGAGTGCGCGATTTCATTGATGAAGCGCGCGAGCAGCGGCACACCGAGTTGGTGCAGCGCGTGCGCGAGCCGATGGTGCATCATCGCGAGCACGCCGGGGTAGCACAGCAGGATCTCGGTGATGTGCTGCGCGGCCGGATCGCCCGCGTAGGCAGCCTGGATGTCGCTGACCAGCAGCGCGCGAACCGCCGGCAACTGCCGGCCGAACTCGCGCGCGATCTCGAACGCGCGCTCGTCGAGTTCGGCGAACGGCGTGTCCGCATGCTCGGGCAGGAACGGCAGCGCGCGGCGGATCTGTTCCGAGAGGATCCGCAGCGTGCTTTCGAGCGTGTGGCCGACGTAGTAGTCGACGCTTTCATCGGTCAGATCCGGCGCGCCGTAGTGCGTCGGAAACATCGACGCGCGCAGGCCGGTGACGATCTTGCAGATCGCGTCGCGCGACGGCAGCTCGCGGATGCCGCGCGGATGACGCGTGCGATGAAGTTCCTCGCGCGATTCGCGCAAGCCGGCAACGATTTCTTCGAGGCCCCACTGACGGGCGGGTGATGTCGACATATGCCAATGCAGGCGGCCGCGCTCGATCGCACGGCCGCAAATAAAGTGACGGGTTCCAGAAGATTACCGCGTTTTCGATCGGCAGCGGCACGTCGGGGGATCGGCCGGACGGACGATGCCACCGCCGCGCGACGGCGTCAGATCGTAATACTGCTCGCGTCGATCCAGCGCACGGCCCAGTCGCGCGCGTGCGCGATCGCGTCACCTTCGTCGTTGAACTGGAGCTCGGTCGGGAAAAAACGGTTCGCGACGAGTTCCCCGTCGCTCGATCTGGAGATCACGACGTAGGGTTTGAACGACCCGTCGCTGGCGCGCGCGGGCGCGCAATTCAACAGATAACCGCGGTGCGTGAAAGCAGTAGTCGCTTGCATGAATCCGCCACCTCTAGTCCCTTGATTTGTTGTTCACTACCCGTCTTAAGGGTGCTGCGGTGCCCCCGGTGCGGGCAGAGGCGGCAAGACCGCATCCCCTGTCGCCGCTTCGCAGGAAATGAATCATACTCTGTAGAAAACGGGTGTTCTAGCTGAAATAAATCATGACAAATCAGCGCGCGCCACACCACCGCGGCGATCGCTCGCGCGCCTTTTTCCCGTCTTGCCCGGAACGGGATTTGCTTCGATCCGGAGCGCTTCGCCGCCAGGAGAGCCGTGATGGGAACGTCAGCTCAAGCGCACACCGCGCATCCGCGCAGCATCGAACTCGACAACGACGACACGCACGACAGCACCGTCGACACCGACGGCAAGAATCGCGAGGCCGCGCGTCTCGCGAGCGGCGGCGCCTTCTCGCCCGACCAGATCACGGGCAGCAACGCGTCGCTCGTCAACGCGATGCCCGAGGCCGGCGACGGCTTCGCCGGCTTCGACAGCCGGCCGGGCGGCAACCATCCGGCGTTCGCGCTGCGTGACGGCTACATGGTGATCGAGAAGGGGTTCGACGCGCCGTCGCACGCGGGCGACGCGCTGTACGGCCCGGTTCACCGGATGTACGGCAGCGCGTACTGGCCCGGTCATGGACGCCGGCCGGAACGGGTGATCGAAATCACGGCCGTGCCGCGGTGACGCGCGCGGCGTTTGAATCGATCGTTCGTTTGGCGGGTCGAGGCGAGGCCGACGGCCGATGGCGGCGGAGCGACGTGCGGGTTCGCGCGGCGGTCCTCCGAATCGGTGCTGGAATCGATATCGGCGCCGGGTTCGGGTCGACAGTCGGGTTTCGCGACGTCGATGCATCGGCGTTGATCGAAGTCACGTCGTCGCGATACGGATGATATTCAATGCACACTCGCGACGACCGGCACGTCGCTGCAAAGTCCCGGCCGTTGGTTTACCCTGCCTCGCAGCGACGCACGGCCTGCTCGGCCGTTCGGCCGACTTCCATTCAACCCGCCACTTGGAGACACCATGTACAAGCGCATTCTGGTTGCCATCGACGGCAGCGACACAGCCCGCCACGCGTTCGATGCCGCCCTCGCGCTCGCGAAGGAGCACGGTGCCGAGCTGCAACCGCTCTACGTCGTCGAGAACGCCGCGATCTACTACAACGTGCCGGGCTACGATCCATCCGTGCTGCGCGACCAGCTCATCGCGCAAGGCAATGCGCTCGCGGCGGAGTTCAAGAAGCTGATGCAGGCGGCAGGCGTGAAGGGCGAGACGCTGACGAGCGAGGCGTCGTCGCTCACCGACGTGTCGACGCTGATCCTCGACGGTGCGAAAGCGTTCGGCGCCGACCTCCTCGTGCTCGGCACGCACGGCCGCCGCGGGTTCCGTCGCCTCGTGCTCGGCAGCATCGCCGAACAGTGCGTGCGGCATGCGACGCTGCCCGTGCTGCTGATCCCGGCCGCCGCGCATGCGGACGATCAGGAAGGTTGAGCGGCACCGGCATCAGCGTGCGCGTCGCGGCGCGCACACGCAACGGCATGCTTGCATGCCGCTACGATGCCCGCGACATCTGCGCGCGGTCGCGACGTTTTGTCACCCGACAGCGGCAACTTGCGGTGGGACAATGATTCGGTCGATTCAACGCTGGAGCAAACGATCATGTTGACGCCCGTCGCCACACGTCCCGCCGCCTCGTCCCATGCAGGCAACTGGGCTCCCCGTCAGGCCCCGCACTGCTCGTCGTGCGCAATGCGGCACCTGTGCATGCCGCAGGGCCTCGCACCCGAAGCGCTCAGCCGCCTCGAATCGGTCATCTGCGCGGCGCGCCCGGTCAAGCGCGGCGAAGCGCTGTTCCGCGAAGGCGACACCTTCGACAACCTGTACGCCGTGCGCTCGGGTTCACTGAAAACCGTCGCCACGCGCCACGACGGCCGCGAGCAGGTCACCGGTCTGCACCTCGCGGGCGAAGCGCTCGGCCTCGACGGCATCTGCGACGACACGCACCCGCGCACCGCGGTTGCGCTGGAAGACAGCTCGGTCTGCGTGATTCCGTACAGCGCGCTCAAGTCGCTGTGCTCGGAAGCCGGCACGATGCAGTTGCGCATGCACAAGCTGATGAGCGAGCAGATCGTGCGCGAAACGTCACAAACCATGCTGCTCGGCTCGCTGAACGCCGAAGAGCGCGTCGCCGCGTTCCTGCTCGACGTGTCGTCGCGCTACCTGAAGCGCGGCTACTCGCCGTCGGAATTCAACCTGCGGATGACGCGCGAAGACATCGGCAGCTACCTCGGCATGACGCTCGAAACGGTCAGCCGCACGCTGTCGAAGTTCCAGAAGCGCGGCCTGATCGAAATGCACGGCCGCCTCGTACAGATCGTCGACTTCGACGGCCTGCACCACGTCTGACCCCGCGCGGCGCGTAGCCTGCGCGCCGCCGCCCGCCACCGTCCGCCGCGCCCGCTTCGATCAGTCGAGAAACAGCGCGGCGCGCGCCTTCAGCGCCGCGCTGAAATCGTCGAGCCAACCGATCGACAGGCGCCAGCTCTGCCAGTACAGGTCGATATCGACGGTCCGCCCGCGCGACATGTCGACCAGTTCGCCCGCCGCCAGCTGGCGATCGACCATCCGGTCCGGGCACATCCCCCATCCCAACCCCGTTTCGCATGCACGCAGGTAACCCGCGACGTGCGGGATCCAGTGTTGCGGCGGATCGAGATCCGCGCGCGTCACGCGCCGGATGAAGCGCGCCTGCAAACCGTCCTTCGGATTGAACATGACGCACGGCGCACGGCGCAGCGCATCGCGCGTGATGCCCGCGCCGAAATAGCGGTCGTAAAACGCCGGCGAACACACCGCGCGATAGCGGATGCGCCCCAGCCGCGTCGACCGGCATCCCTGGATCGGTTCAGCCTGCGCGGTCACCGCGCCCTGCACGCTGCCGTCGCGAATGCGCGCGGCCGTGTAGTCCTGGTCGTCTATCACGAGGTCGAGCAAGGTCTCGCGCTCGGTGCAGAACGGCCCGACCGCATCGATGAACCAGGTCGCGACGCTGTCGTCGTTGACGGCCACGCGCAGCATCGGCCATGCGCTCGCGATCTGGCCCGGCAGTGCAGGCATTCGGCCACCCAGTTCGGCCTCGAGCAACTGCACGCGCTCCGTATGCCGGCAGAGCAACGCGCCCGACGTCGTCGCGACGCACGGCTGCCCGCGCTTGACGAGCACGCTGCCGACGCGCTCTTCCAATAGTTTCACGCGCTGCGATACCGCCGACGGCGTGACGTTCAGCTCCCTGGCCGCCCGTTCGAACGAACCGTGCCGGATCACCGCCGCGAGAGCGTCGAGCAATGCGTAGTCGAGCATTAGATTTCCTTAATCGGCATTAGGTGAATTAGCTTCTCTTATGTTCTGGCTGACCGCAGACTAGCGCCAACCGATTCACCCGTCTACTGCTTCACCGCTCCCCATCATGAACTGGATCGCTTTTTCCCACGGCGCCGCCCTGTGCGGGTCGCTCATCGTCACCATCGGCGCGCAGAACGCGTTCGTGCTCCGGCAAGGCATCATGCGCTCGCATGTCGGCAAAATCGTGCTGCTGTGCGCGCTGTCCGACATGGTCCTGATCGGCGCGGGCGTCGGCGGTGCGTCAGTCCTCGTCGAACGCTATCCGACCTTCGTCCACGTCGTGCTGTACATCGGCCTCGCGTACCTCGCGTGGTTCGGCATCAACGCGCTGCGCCGCGCGTTCAAGCCGGGACACGAAACGCTCGACGTGCGCGGCGACACCGTCGCGCCGCCGCCGCAGAGCGCGGTCGCGATCGTGCTGATGACGCTCGCATTCACGTGGCTCAACCCGCATGTGTATCTCGATACGTTCCTGCTGATCGGCACCGCCGGCGCGCGCGAGCCGGAAGGCTCGCGGCTGGCGTTCGCGATCGGCGCGATGTCGGTCAGCGTCGTGTGGTTCCTCGGGCTTGGATATGGCGCGCGGCTGCTTGCGCCGTGGTTCCGCAAGGCTGTTGCGTGGCGTGTACTCGATGGCGCGATCGGCAGCATGGTGCTGTTTCTGGCGGCCGTGCAGTTGCGGTAACGGATTAGGGCGCCGATCGATCACGGGTGGCAACGTTGCCGCCCGTTTTTCGTTGCGCTCCGTCGAAGTGGTGCGATACGCCGGTCTCCGCCGGTCTCTCCCCCAGACGCCGCAAGATTCAGTTCCCGATCGAACGCAGCCGCACCGATCATCCATCTGGCGGACGGCACATCCGCTGTCCGCTGCAATTCCTCCGTCTTCATGACCGCGCGCCCGCTGCGCGATTCCGCTCGATCGGCGAGAATGTTCCGGCGTCCGCGACAACGGCGCAAGCGCTTCGCCCGTTCGCCTTCACGTCGCATTCATCCCGGCCAATCCTGTCGTCCCATCCCGTCACCCCCAGATTCCGGAGAGCAAAATGGCACTACGTACCCTCGGCACGTCGGACATCCAGGTTTCCCCGCTCGCCTTCGGCGGCAACGTCTTCGGCTGGACCGTCGACGAAAACGCATCGTTCGAGCTGCTCGACGCGCTCGCCGATACCGGCATCAACTTCATCGACACGGCCGACGTCTATTCGGCCTGGGCGCCCGGCAACAGCGGCGGCGAATCGGAAACGATCATCGGCAAGTGGCTCAAGCGTTCCGGCAAGCGCGACCAGGTCGTGATCGCGACCAAGGTCGGCATGCTCGCGGCGCGCGCTGGCCTGACGAAGGACAACATCCTGAAGGCCGCCGACGATTCACTGCGCCGCCTGCAGACCGACTACATCGACCTGTATTTCTCGCACCGCGATCTCGCCGACACGGCCTCGCTCGAAGAAACGCTCTCCGCTTACCAGACGCTGATCGACGCGGGCAAGGTGCGCATCATCGGCGCGTCGAACTACAGCGGTGCACGCCTGCGCGAGGCCGCCGACGTCAGCAAGCGCAACGGGCTGCCCGCGTATCAGGTGATCCAGCCGGAATACAACCTGATCGACCGCGCCGAGTACGAGCGCGATCTCGAGCCGGTCGTGCGCGACCTGAGGCTCGGCGTCGTCAACTACTACGCGCTCGCGAGCGGCTTCCTGTCGGGCAAGTACCGCAGCGAGGCCGACCTGAAGAAGAGCGTGCGCGGCGATCGCGTCGCCGGTTATCTCGATGCGCGCGGCCTGCGCATTCTCGCGGCGCTCGACGACGTGTCGGCGAAGCACGGCACGCAACCGGCCGCGATCGCGCTCGCGTGGCAGATCGCGCGACCGACGATCACCGCACCGATTGCGAGCGCGACGTCGCTCGCGCAGCTCGCATTGCTCGGAGAAGCGATCCGCGTGCGGCTCGACGATGAAGATATCCGCAAGATCGACGCAGCCAGCGCGGTCTGAAGTCTTGGGCAACAGGCCGGCGGCTCGAATCGCCGCGTTTTGCGGTTCTCGCCGCCGGCCTGAATCGCGTGCGACACGTAAGCACGCATGTCTACACCGCGCCGGTAGCGCGAGAGCGAAGTGCACGGTGTCGAAGAAACGATCCGGCGACACACGGTTCGAATTCAGTAATACGAAACAACTTCAGCGATACGACGTCCGCGCTGAACCGAGCAATATTGCCTGAATGCGCGCCCGCGTTTTGCCTGACGCGGCCGTATCCGTTGACTGATACGGACATCCCGCCGCGCCCCCGCCGACCATCTTTCCCCAATAATCCTCCTTGACACCCTATCTTTCGATATATATCTTTCGATATGTTTTACGATACATAGGACACGATCATGCGACACAACCCCTCCCGCGGCCATGCCCGATGCGACGGTCATGGTGCGCATGCCGGCCCTGACTGGTACGCCAGCGTCTGGCAAGCAATCGGCCGCCATCGGCGCGGTCACGACCCATTCGGCGGCGGCCCGTTTGGCGGCCGCGGCGGACGCGGCGGCTTTGGCGATTTCGGCGACGACGGCATGCCGCGCGGCCGCCAGTTCAGCTCCGACGATCTCCAGCTGCTGCTGCTCGCGCTGGTCGCCGAGCAACCCAGCCACGGTTACGAACTGATCAAGGCGCTCGACACGCGCTCGAACGGTTTCTACAGCCCGAGCCCCGGCATGGTGTATCCGGCGCTCACGTATCTCGAGGAAGTCGGCTTCGTCGTGTCGCAGGCGGAAGGCAACCGCAAGCGCTACGCGCTGACCGACGCCGGCCGCGCGCACCTCGATGCGCAGCGCGAGCGCGTCGACACCCTGTTCGCGCGCCTCACGCATCTCGCACGCAAGATGGAATTCATGCGCCGCGCGTTCGCCGGTGAATCGGCAGGCGGCGAAACGCAGGACGAAACGCAGCCCGGCTGGCTGCCGGAGTTCGTCGAGGCCCGTCTCGCGCTGAAGCGCGCACTGCTCCACAAGAGCGCCGCCGACGCCGACGAACAGCGGCGTATCGCGGCGATCATGCGCCGCGCGACGGCCGAAATCGAAAGCGGCACCGGCGCGTGACCCGCGCCGCCCGTCCACACCCAAGGAGAACGGATCGATGCAGAACCTATCCGAACGCGCCGTTACCCGCGTGCGCCATACGCTGAAGTTCCGCCTGCTGCAGGTCGTGCGCGTGCATGCGGTGACGCCGCACCTGCTGCGTGTCACCCTCGGCGGCCCCGACCTCGCGGACTTCGAATCGTCTTCGTTCGACGATCACGTGAAGGTGTTTTTCCCGCCGCCCGGCGCCGACCGGCCCGCGATGCCGACGCTCGGTGCGAATGGCCCGGAGTTTCCCGAAGGCCAACCGAAGCCGGTCGCACGCGATTTCACGCCGCGCCGCTTCGATCGCGCCGCGTGCGAACTCGATCTGGAATTCGTGCTGAACCATCCCGGCCCCGCATCGCAGTGGGCGGCGCAGGCACGCGTCGGCCAATGGCTCGGTATCGGCGGCCCGCGCGGTTCGTTCGTGGTCCCGATCGATTTCGACTGGCATCTGCTGATCGGCGACGATACGGCGCTGCCGGCCATCGCGCGCCGCCTCGAGCAATTGCCCGCCGGCTCGCGTGCGGCAGTCGTGCTGGAAGTCGCGGATCGCACCGCGCAGATCACTTTCGATACGCGTGCCGACGTGCATGAGATCTGGCGCTTTCGCGCCGAAGCCGACGCGGCGGACGGCGACGTGCTGCTGAATGCGGTGCGCGAATTGCCGCTGCCATCCTCCGGTGACGGTTACGTGTGGGCGGCCGGCGAAGCGCAGTCGATGCGTGCGGTGCGGCAGCACCTGACTGGCGAGCGTGGCGTCGACAAGTCGCGCATCCGCGCGGCGGCATACTGGAAACGCGGCGCAGCGGCGGTGCACGAAACGCTGGAAGACTGACGCGAACGGGAGCCCGAACATCGGCGGGCTTGGCATCGGCGGGGCGGCTGGTATATATCTATGTCTGCGACGCCGCTGTCGGGCGACAGCCGCCGCAGCCCGCCCAGGAGCGCCCGTTCATGACAAAAGAAAGCCACGCTTCGCCTTTCCGTCATAACCTGAAGATCGCCGGCTATTGCGGCCTGGCGGTCGTCGTCCTCGCGCTGTTCGTTGCGATGTGCGCGATCCTGAAGGAAAGCGCACTCGAACGTGACGCCGCACAGCACCCGGGCGAGACGCCCGAACTGCACGAAGCAGGCGGCGGCCCGTCCGCTTCGGCTGAAGCGGCCAAGACGCCCGGTTGACGGCGTCCGGCCCGTACTTCTCCCGCGTAGTTCTCCCGCTCAGGGCGCTCGCTCGCGCCCCATCATCACCGCATGCACGACGTCGCCGATCCGTTCGAGCAGCTCGACGATGCGTTGTCCGTAGAGATGCGCGGCCAGCGCGCCGGCGGTGCCGACCAGCACGCCGCCGGCCATGTCGAACGGCCAGTGCACGCCCGCATACACGCGCCCCCAAGCAATCACCACGGCCATCGCGGCCATCACGAACCCGCTCAGCCGCGTGCTGCCGGCGAGCATCATGCCGACCGCGAGACTCCACGCGAACGTCATGTGATCGCTCGGAAACGAGCTGTCCGGCGCATGCGGAATCAGTTGCGTGCCGACACCGGCCATGAACGGCCGCGGCGAAAACCAGAAATGCCCGATCACCTGCGCGAGCGCCAGCGCCACGCACGTGCCGACGCCGGCTTCGATCGCCTGGCGGCGCGTCGGGCGCTCGCCGAAGATCCAGGTCAGCAGCAGCATCGCGGGCAGCGCATAGACCAGCCAGTCGGCGGCGAAGATCGCGACGCGAGCAACACCGGGGGGCGGCACGGCGCCGGCATTGACGGCGGAAAACAGGGTGAGATTGAGGTTCTGCATGAATGCGGTTGCCTGGGGCGTAACGATTGGACCGGGCGTGCCGGCCGGGTGGAACGATGCTAGTGCTCACTCGCTTAAGTAACGCTTAATGCGTCGGACGGCCGATGATCAGGACCGGGCCTGCACGTCGCGCGCGGACGCGCTTAGAGCCCGCACTGCAACACAAGTTCACATAATTGTCACATTTCCGCGCGACCGTCTCCCGCAAAAGCTCACCCACCATCCCGTAAAGGCTCACCTTTTTCACATCGTGGCGTCATCGACGCCTGAGAATATCGGAGCGCCCCATGCGCTCCATACCGTTCGCACCGTTCGCCTCAATATTTGCGTTGCAAATCATTCGAAATCGGCAACAATTAATTCCAGATGCGGCATCGCACAACGGCAACGCACAGGCATAGGATTACGAGCTTACGAGCACTCATCCACGAAGCGATCAACAACAAGGAGTCCGCATGAAACCCAGCGATGTCCGATCGAAAGCGTTTGCGATGCCGTTGACCAGCCCCGCCTTTCCGATGGGCCCGTACCGTTTCGTCGATCGTGAGTTTCTGATCATCACGTATCGCACCGATCCGGACCGTCTGCGTGAAATCGTGCCCGAGCCACTGCAGGTCATCGAGCCGCTCGTCCATTACGAATTCATTCGCATGGCCGATTCGACCGGCTTCGGCGACTACACGGAAAGCGGCCAGGTGATCCCCGTCGAGTACAACGGCCAGGCCGGCGGCTACACGCTCGCGATGTATCTCGACGATCACCCGCCGATCGCCGGCGGCCGCGAGCTGTGGGGTTTCCCGAAGAAACTCGCGTCGCCCACGCTGCACGTGAACACCGATCACATCCTGGGCACGCTCGACTACGGCAAGGTGCGCGTCGCAACCGGCACGATGGGCTACAAGCACAAGGAACTCGACATCGACGAGCAAACGAAGCGTCTCGCCGGCCCGAACTTCCTGCTCAAGATCATCCCGCACGTCGACGGCACCGCACGCGTATGCGAACTGGTGCGCTACTACATGCAGGACATCAAGATGAAGGGTGCGTGGACGGGCCCCGCCTCGCTCGAACTGGCACCGCACGCACTCGCGCCGGTGGCCGACCTGCCGGTACTCGAGATCGTCGAGGCGCGCCACCTCGTCGCGGATTTGACACTCGGCCTCGGCGAAGTCGTCTACGATTACCTCGCTCAGTAACCTCGGTAACACGTCCGTAGTCCTTTCTCCCTGTCAATCCTTTCACCACGGGAAATTCGAAATGAGCAACCTGAATGGCAAGACCGCAGTCGTCACGGGCGCCGCAAGCGGCATCGGCAAGGAAATCGCACTGGAGCTCGCGAAGGCGGGCGC
>NZ_QTQA01000020.1:0-155863 GCF_003853825.1 Burkholderia sp. Bp9012
GTGTAAGGCATGCCGCCAGCGTTCAATCTGAGCCAGGATCAAACTCTTCAGTTTAAACCTGTTACTGTTTTCGGTTCTTTCGAACCGGTCGCTCACTCAAAGCTGACAGGAATATGAATCACTTCATAAACCTGACTTACTTTAGTGTGAGACTCTTGATACTTTCGCTATCTGATCCGAAGATCAGCTCGCTTCCATCAAGCGCCCACACTTATCGGCTGTTAATTTTTAAAGAGCATTTCTGCGAGAAACCTGAAGTTTCCCAGCAGCGCTGCGTTTTCAGCAGCAGAGAAGCGAGATTATTAACCGTTTTTTAAAACTCGTCAACAACTTTTTTAACTACTTCGTTGCGACGACTGCGGTTTAATTTCGTGTGCACTGGAGTCGCTACAACCGATCCCAACCGCACCGCTTCCCTTCTTCCTCCGCGCTGCGTTTCCGTTAGCGCGAAAGAGGCGTGATTCTATGCACCTGCCCCGGTCTCCGCAAGCACTTTGTGAAAATATTTTTACAAGCGGGCCCGGGACCGTCGAGCCGCCCCCCACGGGTGGCCACGGAAGCCGCTCGACTCGATCCGGGCGAGATAGCGTTTGAGCGACCTCGCCCGCATCGAGCGTAACGCTGCGTCGCTCACCTCCCCACCATCGCCCTCACCACCCCATCCCGCCGAATCAACCCGTGATACAGCGCCGCCGCAAAGTGTGCGAGGAACGTCACGAAGAACAGGTAAGCCAACACCCGGTGCGCAACCCTGAGCCAGGCAAACGTCACCGGGTCGGCCGAGACCAGCGCCGGCAACTGCACGCCGCCACCCAGCGTCACCGGATACCCGCCCGCCGACAGCATCGCCCATCCGATCAGCGGCATCGCGAGCATCAGCGCGTACAGCACGAGATGCGACCCATGCGCGGCAAGCTTCTGCCACCAGGGCAGATCATCGGGCAACGCGGGCGGTTTCGACACGAACCGCACCACGATCCGTACGCAAACCAGCACAAGCACGGCAATCCCCAGCGGCTTGTGCAACGCCACCAGGAAATCGTGCCGCCCGGAAACCGACGCCACCATCCCCACCCCGATGAACAGCATCGCGACGATCATCGCGGCCATCACCCAATGCAGCAGCCTCGCCGGCAAGCTAAACGTCGTCGTAGCCTTCATCATCGTCCCTCCGCACTCAGTCGCGCCGCGCCGGCCACGCCGGCCTCTTCACTCGTCCGGCGCAGATACGAATCCGCATACGCCGCGGACCGCGCCGCCAGCAACGGATCCCCCGACACCTGAATCCCCTGCGGCAGCACCGTCGGGTCGTAATTCACGTCCCGGCACGGCCCGCTGTCCTGCGGCTCCACGCGATCGAGCACGAGCGTCCCCGCGTCGATCGTCGTCCGCTGCGCGGGCCAGGTCTTCGTCGCGTCGTCCACCGGGTCGCCGGGCTCGGCCAGCGTGACCAGCAGCTTCCACTTCTGCGCACCGTCCGCGATGCGCCGCGTCAGGTCCTGCTGCAACACGTTCGGATCCGCGGCCGTCGCGACGTCGCCGGCGCCCGTCATCTGCTCCGGCACGACGCGCCACCGCACCGCCTGGCGCTTGCCGGCAGCATCGACGAAGTAGAACGCGTTCAATCCGTAATAGCTTTCGGTGACGTAGCTCGCGCTCGGCTTCGCACCCTTCACCCATGCGCGGAACGCTGCCGTCTCCGGATGCGCGCCGAAAAACGCCTTCACCTTCGCCGGATCGGGCTTGCCCGTCGCCGGATCCGGCCGGGTCGCCAGCAACTGCGCGTAGAACGCCTTCGGCGTCGCCACCGGAAACACGGGCATCGCGTTCATCCCGGTCCGCCATTGCTGGCCGTCCGGTGCGGTGAGCTTCAGCGCGAGGCTGCGGATCGGCACGCTGCTGTCGGGCGCATAAGGATTCCCGCCCGGCAGCGCGAAGCGCCCGACCACCGGCGTGCGCACCGCCTTGAAGAACGGCGCGACCGAATACGCGCTCGCGGCGCCATTGCCTTCGAAGTAACCGGTCACGCACACGCCCTTCGCGTGATTGCGCCGGAAGCCCGGATGCTCGCCGCCGGCCGTCTGCAGCGCGTCGACGAGCCGGTGCGGGGTCAGACGCGCCGGCGCAAGCCAGCCGCCGACATACCCGAACGCCACGGCCACGCCGGCCACCGCGCCGCCGATCACGGCCCAGCGCCACCACCCGCGCCCGGGTTCGCTCGGCGGCGAAGAAGAGGAAGATTGCTTCATGGATGCACTCCCGATCGTCTGATCATTGTCGAACGCGTGTAGGACGCCACCCGCGCCGCTTTATTCCATGGAGAAATTTTTCGTATGCTGACGGAATAAGCGACGCCGACCGGCGTCCTACGCGGCATCTCCACGCTTATCGGCTCGCGCCCCGGCCATGCCCTCAAACGCCCCCGACGACGACGCATTGCGCGAACTCATCCCCAGGCTGCGACGCTTCGCGCTCTGGCTGGCGCGCGACGTCCACGCCGCCGACGATCTCGTCCAGTCGACGCTCGAGCGCGCGCTGTCGCGCTGGGCAAGCCGCCGCGACGACGCGTCGTTGCGCAGCTGGCTCTTCACGATCCTTTACCGGCAGTTTCTCGACGGCAAACGCAGCGCGAAGCGCTACGCATGGCTGCTCGGCCGCATTCGCGACGACGACGAAGCGCACTGGCCGTCCGCCGAACGTGAGGTAGCCGCACGCGCGACGCTCGAAGCGTTCGGCCGGCTCTCCGACGAGCAGCGCAGCCTGCTGCTGCTCGTCGCGGTCGAGGGCTTCACGTATCAGGAAGTCGCCGACCTGCTCGGCGTGCCGATCGGCACCGTGATGTCGCGACTCTCCCGCGCGCGCCAGGCGCTGCGCCAGCTCAGCGACGGCGAACTTCCCGCTCCTTCTCTCCGCGTGATGAAATGAACCACCTCCGTCCCGACGAACACGATCTCCAGGCCTATGTCGACGGCCAGCTCGACGACGACGCGCGCGCCGCGGTCGAGCGATATCTCGCGCTGCATCCGGAGCGTGCGGAACAGGTAAGGCAATGGCAGCAGGATGCGCAACGATTGCGGGCCGCGCTCGAGAGCGTGCGGATGCCCGGTCACAATCCTGAGCTCGATCCAGCTGCGATTCGGGCGAAGCGTGTGGAGCGCTCGCGGATGCGATTCGCGATGGCGGCTTCGTTCGTGTTCTGTATCGGGCTGGGGACGTTTGGCGGGTGGCAGGCGCATGGATGGAACGCGCCGCCTCCGATCGCGCCGATGAGCGATGCGGTCGAGGCTTACCGGATGATGGTCGTCGATCAAGCCGCGAAGGTGGATTTTCGGCCAACCCGTGCGGGAGATTTGCAAGGGTGGCTCACCAGACGCGTCGGCGCATCGGCGCGGCTGCCGGATTTGAGTGCGGCCGGGTTCAGGCCGGTTGGCGGGCGGCTGTTTACGACGGACAGCGGAGCCACTGCCGCGATGGTGCTCTATGAGGACGATGCCGGGCGAACACTGAGCTTCTATCTCCGGCCGGCGGAATCGAAACACCGGCTGCTGCCGGCCGGACAACGCGTGGATGGGCCGTTGCTCACGCGGTACGGGTCGGTGAACGGGCTCAATTTCGCGGTGGTCGGGCCGGCCGGAAGCCTCGCGGAGAAAGCGATCGCGCAGGCGCTCGATCAGCAGACTTGAGTGGTACGACGCGCGCGCGGCTGGTGATCGGTGGGCGGCCGTCGACGCCCAGAATGATGCGGCTTCTGACTTGAGCGTGCTTACTGTCACCACTCGCTTGCACAGCGTTTCGACTGACTTTCGCGGTTTGTTGTCCACATCGAGACAACACCGGCACCCTCGCCCTTTTGGAATCACAGGGTTTCGAGTCGCTGCGGGGCGGGATATCCACATCAATCATGTCGGCACCGCGCGCGTGTCATCGGTCGACTCGCTCATCTTCGGCCTGCACAGTGTTTCGGGTTGTTTTTGGCGTGAGATCTCCACAACCCGCAAGGTACCGCGGACATCTGCACCGAATTCGATTGCCGTATCCGTTGAGCCCACAGGCCTTCGAGTGATTTGACTTCTCGATATCCACAAGGCATCCACGACGACGGACCGCACCAGCACTGTCCGCATCGTCTCCTGTATTTCGGCAAAGCCCTGCCAGACAAGACATTCGGGGTGATGTTGGCAGTCTTCAGGCTGAGGAGCGTCGCGATATCGAACTGGACGGAACACCGATTGACCTTGTCGAAATTCAATCTGGTCATCCCTCTCTCCGGGGCACTCGTCCTCCTACTCTTCTTCCTACCCTGAAATCAATTCCCTCAGGCATTCAGCACAAGTTGCCGTCGATAACCCGATAGCCGATTCCATCGACTCGTCATCGTTGAACCGATAGACGCCGCCCCCTTCATGCTTCCCACCCAACGCCAGAATTTTCGTCTCTTTTCGTCTCTTCGGATTCGAGCATGTAGCCCGGAAATTCGATTTCATCACGCACCAGCGTCGATGGCACGACCCGGTGCCCACTCTTGCCGTTGCTACGATCGTTGACGAGATCGGACACGGCCCGAGTCACGAGCTCACCTCCGACATGTCCGTGGTATGAACAATTTACTAGCGGCATCATTTCGCCTTTGCCTTGAAACCCAGCTTTCCGAGATACCTCATCTGACCCAAGGTTCCCTGCGGAACATGGCGTGCCGACTTGATCGCAACGATAGTAGTACAGGTGAGCGTCCACCTCCGAGACCGGCCTTCAGCGCTCGCGTTTCTCTGACCAGCTAATCAGGCGTTGCGGGATCCGGAAGACCCTGCGCCGCGTCGTGACGGCCGTCATGTCGCACGACGATGACGTGATTGTCATAACGGATCCTCGTACAACCGCGGCCACATCGGCCATGAGCCCCGCTACGCGGCCAGCAATATCCACCACCAGCGGCTCATTGACGAGGCCTGCCGAGAACCTGGCGACTTTACAGATGCGAGCATTCGGGCTGGTCACTGGCTTCGACTTCGCGTGATTCATCCATCGCGCGCAGTGCATATTCTTCCCGGATCACAGTCGACGGACTGTGCTTATCCAAAGGTGTTAACAGGGTTCGTATATATACGTAGTGATAGTTAACAAGCCCACCGCTCCACAGTGGATAACTTCCGTAACACCATGAATTTTCAACATGAAACAGAATGCATAACCACAGGTGATGCACAGGAAAATCGCTGTGCATCACAGAACAACTTTCCTCCGATTCACAGCCGCGACGACATATCCTCAATCGTTCCACTGTGAATCCAGAGGCTTGCCGGACGGTTATCCATAGCGCGCTGTGGATAAGTTGCGGCGCCGGTCCGCCCGCTATCGAACCATGGCAATCAGATACAGCCCGCCGAGGATCATGGCGACGCCTCCCCATTGCGCGTACGACACACGCTCGCCGAAGAACACGATTCCAGCCAAAAAGACGAGCACGAACGTGAGCGCGGTAAACGGATATACGACGGTGAGCCCGGCCTTGCTCAACGCGAAGATCCAGAGCACCGTGCCCGCGCCGTAGCAAAGCAGCCCCAGCGCAACCCAGGCATTGATGAATTCAGTCAATGCGTGGCGGCCGTCGGCGCCGATCTTGAATGCGACCTGGCCGGTTGCCGCGAGGAACACGCCGGCCAGAATGAGAACGTAGACGGACAGTTTCACCGGTCTTCCTCGTGGCGCTTCAGTCGGCTGGCGACCATGCGGCTCTTCAGCATGGCGATGCCCGTCTTCACGCGCACCGGCAGCCACCGCAGCAGCAACTTGCGCACCTTGTAGCCGGGCGGCGACACGTCTGGTATGCCTGAACGGCTGTCGACGCGGTGTTGTCTGATGGCGTCCGGCAGTCGTTCCGCTTCGTCAGCGGCAACGAAAAAGAGCAGGTTGTAGCGATACCACGGCTCGATGCGCATGTCCGCGACGATGAGCGGCCGGACGAAATCGAACAGCTGGTAGCCGCGGCGCGCGAACAGATCGCGCCAGAATTCGTATCGCTGTTCGTTGATGTGGTTCTCGCCACCCTGGCCTGGCACGGCGGCAGAAAACAGCACGCGCTTGCCGTGCCGGACGAGATTGTCGACGAGGGCCTCGCTGGATGCCGTTGGCACGTGCTCGCCGACCTCGAGGCACTGGACGAGGTCGAACGATCGCCCCAGATCGAAGCGCTTCGAAATATCGGCCGGCACGAAATGGGAGGGGTCGATCATCAGCACCGAACGATCCACATAATCGCCGTCGATGCCCGTGATGTCCTGCACGCCGAGCTGGCGATGCACGCTGAGCCACGCTCCGGCACCGCAACCGACGTCGAGGATGCTCGAAGGCTTCAACAGCGCATCGACACCCGGCAGCACGCCGCGCGCCGACCGCGCCGATCCTTCGCGCTGGTACCGGTAGAAGATCTCGTCATACGAGCGCGGCGTATCGTCCGCGATGATTCCGTGTGGCATCGCAATCTCCCGATGGCGCGATCGGCGCATGACGTGGTGCGACACATCGCACCGTCAGGCGACGGTAGTGCAATCAATCGCCCCGACAAACCTGCTTCTCGTATACCGACCATTCGCCCGCAGTCTTCACGCGCACGACGCGGCATGCCGGATTGGCGAAAAACGTGTCCGGCAGCGGCGTTGCGGCGCGGACGAAAAAATACCGGTACAAGCGCCCCTGGTGCCGCTGCCAGTCGAAGTGCCGGTACAGCGGCAGCGGCGAGACGTCGGACGGCCCGACACCGGGCAGCCGGTCGAGCCGAAAGCGGACGATCTGCGGCGGAAACCACGCGGCATTGAAATCGACGAATCCGCGGTGCTCGGCCTGATACCAGAGCGCGAAGTTCTCGTAGGCATACGGGTTGCCGGCGGCCGGGCTCATCCTGTCGACGATGATCGCAAGGCCGCGCTGCGCGGGTTCGATCGCGTTGGCGACCACGTCGAAATCAGCGCTTTCGTCGGCGAAGCGCAGCGCGCGGACACCTTGCTGAACGACGAAACCGGCGCAGGTCACGGCAAGGAGCAGCTGTGTCATCAGCGCGAGCCGCGGCATCCGTCGGCCGGGTTCCGCCGGTTCGGGCGCACGGAACATCAGCGCGTAAAACGGAAACAGGAACAGCGCGAAGCGCGGATACAGGAAAAACGTGTTGATCGCGAACAGCGGCACGGCGAACCAGACGATGGTCACGACGATCGCCGGTACATAGGCGGTGACATGCCGGTTCGGCTTCGATGCCATCAGGAACGGCGCGGCAGCGATCAGAACGAATGCCAGCAGCGAACGGCTGTCGCCGGCGACACCCCATGGATAGAGTACGGCCGCGAACACCCGTACGAGCGGACTGATGCCCCACATCACGGTGAACGGATACATCGGCGTCAGATCGACGTCACGATGCAGCGCCGCGTAGAGCACGGCGACGAAGGCGAGGGTCGCATACGGCCACAAGGCGCGCAGCACGCGCGGCAGCGTGTTGGTGCGTCGCAGGTGCACGAGCAGGAATAGCCCGCCGATCGCGTTTGCGAACACGAAGAGCAGTCCGTGCGAGAAAAACAGCGCGAGATTCACGAGCGCAAGCACTGCGCCGCGGCGGGCCGTCTGCTGCTCGGCATAGTCGAGCGCGAGCGCAATGAAGATCATCGCAACCGGTACCGCGACGAGGTACGAGTAGAAACCGAACTCGTACGCGAAGCCGAAGAACACGGGCACGCATAGCCAGTCGAGACGCGGGTCCGTGCCGAGGCGCCGGCGCAGCGCGATGTACGCGGCGACGAAACCGTAGAAGGACAGCGTCAGCATGACCTTGAGCGCCGCCGCGACCGGCATCACTAACGACAGCACGGCCGCAGCACCGTAGCCGAGCAGGTAAGGCGTAAACAGGTTGATCCTCAGCAGCGGCGCCCAGGGCGACTGGCCAAGCAGCAGGTCGTGCAGGGTGGCGACTTGCCCGGCGTGCTGCGGAAGATCGATCATCGGCGGATGCGGCACGAGCCAGAACAGCAGACCGGCTGCCGCGACTGTCGCAACGAACAACACCCGCAACACGCGATTTGCCGTGCGATACGGTAACGCGCGCGGCAGGCCGCAGCTTACCGTGCTGTCGTCCATGGCGTACGCCCTGCGGATGATAACCGCGCGCCGCCGGCCTGGCGCCGGAGCGTTGCCGAACAGGATAGACCGAGCGTCATAGCGTTTTTTCGACAATGAAGCGAGGGCGCTGCTTCGTCTCGGCATAGATCTTCGCGATGTAGCCCCCGATCACGCCGAGGAACAGCAATTGCAGGCCGCCGAGAAAATACATCGGGATCACGGTGGACGCCCAGCCGGGAACCGAGCGATCGGTGAACAGCCGGATCGACAGTGCCCAGATGCCGCATGCGGTCGACGCCAGCGCAAGCAGCGCGCCAACGTATGCACTCCACTGCAGCGGCTTCGTCGAAAACGACGCCACGCCGTCCGACGCGAGCAGGATCATCCGCGCCAACGGGTATTTGCTTTCGCCGGCGAAGCGCGGTTGCCGGTCGTAGCGGACGATCGCGGTGCGAAAGCCCAGCAGCGGCACGATGCCGCGCAGGAACAGGTTGACTTCGCGGAAGCCGCGCAACTCCTCGACCGCGCGGCGGCTCATCAGGCGGAAGTCTGCGTGGTCCGGCAGGATATCGACGCCGAAACGTCGCAGCAGCCGGTAGTAGCCGCGCGCGCTCACGCGCTTGAAGAAGCCGTCGCTGTCGCGACGCTGGCGCACGCCGAACACGATTTCGGCGCCGGCGCGATATTCACCCAGCATGCGCGGGATTGCGTCGAGGTCGTCCTGGAGATCGGCGTCGAGGCTGATCAGCACGTCGCCGGTCACCCTCATCAGGCCGGCGAGCAGCGCATTCTGGTGCCCGTGGTTGCGCGACAGCTTGAGGCCGCGGATCCGCGAATCAGCGGCATGGAAGGCTTCGATCAGCGACCAAGTGCCGTCGCGCGAACCGTCGTCGACGAACGTGACGCAGCTCGTGTCGTCGACGATGCCGTCGCCGACAAGCTGGTCGAGGAGGATCGTCAGCCGGCGTACGGTCTCCGGCAATACGGCCTCTTCGTTGAAGCACGGAATCACCAAATTGAGCGCGATCATGCCCACCCCGATATCGTTGTGCACGCGTGCGATCTGCCGCCGTCGCCAGAAGCCGCCGGTCCGTGCAGCGCGGCGGGCGGTGCGTTTGCGCGCCTGTTCCCCGCGGGCCGGATCGGGCCAATTCTGCGTTCGATTATCGTGCGTGAATCCTGACCTGGATTCGCGACGAATCCATTATGACGGAACGCGCCGCGCCACGGTGGGATACCGCAGTGGGGATCAACCCGGATGCGATCGCAATTCGCTTCGCGCACGGTGCGCCGCCCATGCGCGCCATGCTCGATCGAATAAATTTCACAAAAGGGACTTGCGCACCTCCAAAACCCTCTCTATAATTCGCGGCTTCTTAGGCTCGTAGCTCAGTTGGTTAGAGCACCACCTTGACATGGTGGGGGTCGTTGGTTCGAATCCAATCGAGCCTACCAACGAACAAAAGAAGGGGTCTGGCAGCACGCATTGCCTACAGGCAATCCGGCTCGCCAACATACAAACGCCACGCGGCAACATCGCGTGGCGTTTTTCTTTTTGCGGCCGAAATCGTGCATGCCTGGGCGATGCGTCGTGCGGCAAGCAGCGGGTAATCGGCAAGGCAGGGCGTAGAGCCCCCGCTCGTCAAGCATCAATGCAGATGCTTCAACTTGTCAGGATTCCGCACGACATAGATCGCGACGATTTTCCCGTCTTCGATCTCGAGCGCCGTGGTCTGCAACTCGCCGTCGGCCTCCAGCGTGACGAAACCCGGCAACCCGTTGATGAACCCGGCCCGCACGAGCTTCGACGCATGCGTGGCGAACAGTTCGGCCAGGTATGCGTGGACCTTCATCACGCGCTCGAAGCCGAACACCGGCTTGCCCGCGGCCGCGCGCTTGCCGCCGCCGTCCGAATGCAGGCTCACGTCCTCGGCGAGCATCGCGCCGAGCGCGCGCATGTCGCCGCTGCGTGACGCCGCGAAGAACGCCTCGGCCAGCGCGATCCCGCGCTGCTTCTCGACATGAAACCGCGGCCGCGCCTCACGCACATGCGTGCGCGCCCGCGCGGCGAGCTGCCGGCATGCGGCCGGGTCACGCTGGATCGTCGTCGCGATCTCGTCGAACTCGAGGCCGAACACGTCGTGCAGCAAAAACGCCGCACGTTCGAGCGGCGACAGCCGTTCGAGCGCGAGCATCAGCGGCAGCGTGACGTCCTCCTGTTCATCCTCCTCGACGACTGGCTCCGGCAGCCACGGGCCGATATAGGTCTCGCGCTGGTGCCGTGCGGACTTCAGCTGATCGAGGCACATGCGCATCACCATGCGGCGCAGGAACGCCTCGGGCACGCGCACCTCCGTGCGATCGACGCCCATCCAGCGGATGAACGCCTCCTGCACCATGTCCTCGGCGTCCGCGACGGAACCGAGCATCCGGTACGCGACGCGGATCAACGTGCGACGCAGCGGATCGAAGCTCGCCGCTGCGTCGGCCCGGTCTTCGGCGCTGCCCGCGGCCGGATCGAGGCTGGTCATCAGGCCACCATCTGCGCGGCAGCGGCTTTCGCTTCAGCCGGATCGATCCACAGCCCGAAGCCGACGGCCAGCCGGTTCCAGCCGTTGATCACGTTGATCATCACCGTGAGTTTCACCTGCTCCTCCTGGCTGAAGTGGTCGTTCAGCGCCGCATACGCGGCTTCGTGCGCGCCATGGCCCTCCGACAGCCGCGTGAGCGCGTCGGTCCAGCCGAGCGCCGCGCGTTCGCGGTCGGTGTAGCAGGGCGCTTCGCGCCACGCGGCCAGCAGATTGATGCGCTGCTCGGTCTCGCCTTGCTCGCAGGCCTCGACGGTGTGCATGTTAAGGCAGTTCGCACACGCGTTGATCTGCGACGCGCGGATCTTGACCAGCTCGATCAGCGTCGGCTCGAGGCTCCCGGCAGCGGCGACCGATACGGCCATCCAGTTCTTCATCAGCGCGGGGGCGGCGGCGAACGGATTGAGTTTCGCAGTCATGGTTCCTTCTCCTTTCGTGTGGGTTCCGGTGATATGACGAGCGAGGCCCCCGCGCGCGTGACATCGGCGCGAAAAATTTTTCAAAAGCCGGGAAGCGCACGGAGGGCAGGGCAGTTGAACATCGCACCGACGGCCGTGATGCCGGCGTGCGGATCGGGGCCGATATCGACCGCACGACGCCGTTGCGCCGGTGAACGCGGGTCGTCGACCTTTCATGCGTGCCGCGCGACTGTCATGAGGCGGCGGTAATGCCGACGCGCAGGCATGCCCATTGCGATCCCCTGCCGGGCCCCGCCATCACGGGCATCGACGGTTCGCCAACGTCGCCGCTCGACGCGCGAGTGCTTTCATTTGTCTTTCGCACTTGTTTCGCCCGAAATCCGATTCGCGACGTTCACATTTCTGGCCCATACTGTTCTGCACGGGCAGATGATGTGACGCCGCACCAGCGGCCCGGCGCGCGCGCCGGCTGCCCGACATCGCAGCAATGAAGGTCGCACGCCAGCCGCGCGCATCCGAGCGCAAGGCTTTCCTTTTTCCGGCAACGCAACGCAGCGAATCGCGACGTGGACGGTAAACCGATGAGCCTCCTTGCATCCCAGCTTCAGCGCCGTTTTCAGGACGTGCGCGCCCATAGTGTCGCGTTGACGGCGACGCTATCCGCCGAAGACCAGGCCGTGCAGTCGATGCCCGACGCGAGTCCGGTGAAATGGCATCTCGCGCATACGACCTGGTTCTTCGAAACCGTCGTACTGATGCGCCGTGTGGATGGCTACGCGCCGTTCGACGACGCATTCCAGTTCCTCTTCAATTCCTATTACGAAGCGCTCGGCCCGCGCCATCCGCGGCCGCAGCGCGGGCTGCTCACGCGTCCGTCGCTCGACGAGGTGAGTGCGTACCGTCAGTACGTCGACGACGCGATGCTGCGCGCGCTCGACGGCGCCGATCCGACGATGCTCGCCACGATCGCGCCCGAGATCGAACTCGGCCTGCATCACGAACAGCAGCATCAGGAGCTGATCGTCACGGACATGCTGCATGCGTTCTCGTGCAACCCGCTCAAGCCTGCGTTCCGGCCGCTCAATCGCGCCGATGGGCACGCGGCCCTGGCCGCGGGCGATGCCGGCCCGTTGCGCTGGCTGCATCAGCCGGGCGGGCTCGTCGAGATCGGCCACGACGGCGACGCGTTCTCGTTCGACAACGAACGGCCGCGCCATACGGCGCTCGTGCGTCCGTACGAGATCGCGAACCGTCTCGTGACGAATGCGGAATTCGCGGCCTTCATCGCGGACGGCGGCTACGCCCGCCCTGAATACTGGCTGTCGGACGGCTGGGCGACGGTGCAGCGGGAAGGCTGGCGAGGGCCCGCGTACTGGATTCCGGACGACGACGGTGGGCCGGAAGCCGTACACGCATGGCGTGCGTTCGGTCTGCACGGCGTGGAGCCGCTCGCGCCCGATGCGCCCGTGTGTCACGTGAGCTTCTACGAAGCGGCCGCGTACGCGGAGTGGGCCGGCGCACGCCTGCCGACCGAATTCGAATGGGAAGCCGCATTCGGCGCGGATGGTATTCAGCAGATGCTCGGGCACGTGTGGCAGTGGACCCGTTCGTCCTACGAGCCGTATCCGGGCTTTCGGCCGCTCGCGGGAGTCGCCGCCGAATACAACGGCAAGTTCATGGTTGGCCAGCAGGTCCTGCGCGGCAGCAGCGTCGCGACGCCGCCGGGGCACGAACGGCCGACGTACCGCAATTTCTTTCCGCCGGCCGCGCGCTGGCAATTCACGGGAGTGCGACTTGCGCGAGACGTCTGATCTGACGGCCACGAGCGGTGGCCTGCAACCCGCCCGCGATTCGCGGCCGAGCGCGTTCGAGCGCGACCTGATCGACGGACTGTCGCGCACGCCGCGCAGCATTTCGCCGAAATACTTCTACGATGCGGCCGGGTCGGCGTTGTTCGACAGCATCTGCGAGCTGCCCGAGTACTACCCGACGCGTACGGAACTCGGCATCCTGCGCGATCGCGCGGCCGAGATCGTGCGGCGCGTCGGCCCGCATGCGGACATCGTCGAATTCGGCGCGGGCTCGCTCGAGAAGATCCGCGTGCTGCTCGACGCGTGTGCGGACAACTACGCGAACGCGCCGGCGCGCTATGTGCCGATCGACATCTCGGCCGACTACCTGCACGGCGCCGCGGCGCGGCTGCGTGACGCGTATCCGTGGCTCGACGTCGCGCCGATCGCGGCCGACTACACGAAGGCCGAGCAACTGGCCGAACTGACGGAGACGCCGCGCCGGCGCATCGGCTTCTTCCCCGGCTCGACGATCGGCAACTTCTCGCCGGAGGAAGCCGACGCGTTCCTGCGCGACGCCGCGCGGCTGTTGCGCGGCGGCGGCCTGCTGGTCGGCGTGGATCTCGTGAAGGACGAGCGCACGCTGCATCGCGCGTACAACGACGCGCAGGGCGTGACCGCGCGGTTCAACCTGAACCTGCTCGCCCGCGCGAACGCGGAACTCGGCGCGGACTTCGATCTCGACGCGTTTTCGCATTGCGCGTTCTACGACCGCGAACGGCAGCGCATCGAGATGCATCTCGTCAGCGATATCGCGCAAACGGTGCACGTGCGCGGCCACGCGTTCCGCTTCGAGGCGGGCGAGCACATCCACACGGAGAACTCGCACAAGTTCACGATCGACGGCTTCCATGCGATCGCGCGCCGTGCGGGCTTCGAGCCCGACACCGTGTGGACCGACGCGGACAGCCTGTTCAGCGTGCACTGGCTCCGCAGCGTCGACGATATCCGCGCGTAACTTCGTTCGATTCGCGTGCGGCGAGCGGCGCCGGCGCGTTTTCCGGCAAAAATTCCCACCTTTACCGATTCGATGCGCCGTTGCAACGGCGTGTCGAATCGCCCGCCACCCTTGTCCTGCAACGCTTCGCACCCCGCCGTAAACGTCCGTTACCGGTCTCGCAGACCGGTTTCACCTGTGTCGGCGCCCGATGCCTAGACTCCGAACCGTAGTCACATGACGCACGACACGTGCAGGGAGTCGCGAAATGAGCAAGAAACTTATCCTCGGTGCAGTTCTCGGTGTAGCGGCGCTGGCAGCTTCGGGCGTCGCATCGGCCCACGTCGACCTGTCGGTCGGGATCGGTGTGCCAGGCGTCTATGCGGCGCCCGAGCCGGTCTACGTCGCGCCGCCGCCGCCGGTGATGTACGCGCCGGTGGGCTATCGCGACGACGACTGGCGTGCGCGTCAATGGCGTGAACACGAGTGGCGTCGCCGTGAATGGCGCGAGCACGAGTGGCGCGAGCGCGCCTGGCGTGACGGCGACGGCTGGCGCGGCCGCTGGAACTGAACCGGGCGGCCGGCTCACGAGAATACTGATCACGACGACAAGAGGAGAGTGATCGCATGATGCCCATTCGACACATCAGGTCGTGCGCAGCGGCCGCCGTCGTTGCGCTCGCAACGATCGGCAGCGCGCACGCGGCAGGCTGCATGAAGGGCGCGGTGGTGGGCGGCGTCGCCGGCCACTACGCGGGACATCACGCCGTGGTCGGTGCGGTCGGCGGCTGTATCGTCGGCCACCACATGGCGAAGAAGCACGAGCAGGAGATGGCGGCGCAGCGCAAGGCCGCCGCGCAGGGCGTGCAGCCGGCGCAATAAGCGCGCTCACCGGCGGAAACGGCGCGACAGCGCCGTTCCCGCCTTTCATCTTGCTTCGTCCGACGACGGCCGGCCGCGCATTCCGCGCACGCATCCGGCATGTCGCACATTGATCCGACGAATGCGCATCACGCGCACCGTTACGATCATTTACAACGTCGAGTCGCGCGGAAATCGCGTGTTCCTAGAATGCAATCATCCGAACACGCTCCAGGGAGCAAACAATGAAAACGCAACGATATCTGTCCGTACTGGCCGCCGCGCTCCTCGCACTCGGTGCCGTTTCCGCGAATGCCGCGGCCGGTGGCAACGGTGGGGGCAACGGCGGTGGTCATGGCGCTGGCGGCATGGGCGGCAACGCCGGCGGCATGTCCGGCGGCCACATGAGCGGCGAAGCGCTGAGCAACTCGAACGGCTTCCGCTCGGGCGACCGCGACAAGGGCCTCGCGCGTGCAGCCGACCGCTCCGACACGATCGCCGATCGTGCAGGCACGCAGCCGGGCCACGGTCATGGGCACACGCACGGCCATACCGCGCATGCGTCGACGTCCACGCATCACGCACATCGCAACGCGTTCGGCCGCACGCTGTAACTGCGGCGCACGCATGGGGAGGAAGGGCGCTTCGGCGCCCTTTTTTTCATGGCGGTGGCGAAACGGAGGTGTCGCGCGCCGGCGTCGCATCGACCCCGATTTGCAACCAGCGGTAACGACGCGCGCGAACCGGCGAGGATACGAATCGCTTTCATTCGGATGACAAACGGATTCGCCGTAACCGGATCGATGAAATGAAAAAAGGGCGGCTCGTCGCCGCCCTTCGTTTCAGCGTCCCGCGCCCGCCAGGGGCGCGACGGCTGCAACCGGCTCGAACAACGCATCGGCCTGCCTGACGCGCACGAACCGCGCGGCCTCTCCGCCGTCCACCAGCGCACGGAAATGCGCCTCGCCGCACACGAGCTTCGCGCGCTCGTGCTCGCTCGTCACGTCGCCGTCGGCATTCGGCGTATCGACGACGAAATACAGCCGCTCGCCGCCGTCCTGCTCCGCGAGCACCGCCCAGTCCGGGTGATAGCTGCCGAGCGGCGTCGGCACGCGGAACCACGCGGGCAGTTTCGCGTACAGCTTCACGCCGTCGTGCGCTTCGAGCGCATCGGCGAACGCACGCTCCGCGTCGGTCTCGCACACGACCGCTTCGTGGATCGACTTCCGCGCATCGGGCCGCAGGTTGCGCAGGTAGCCGGTCAGCGCCTCGCTCTCGAACGACTCGAGCGTATGCACGTGGCGCTCGCCAAGCTTGCGGTACGCGATGCCCGCAACCAGCGCGAGCCGCTTGCAGCGGTTGATCGCATCGGCGGCCAGCGCGATGAACTGCTGCGGATTCACGCGGAAGTCGTCGAGCCGGCCGCTGTCGGCCAGAATCGTCGCGAGAGAGCGGCGCGTGAGCTGCGTGCGGTCCTGCAGTTCGGTGAGCAGGTCGGGAAGCGGCAACTCGCCTTCGTCGATCAGCACCGTGCCGGCGCCCGCCACCTCGATCGCCTCGATGCCGGCCTTGCCGATATCGATCTCGGCCTTGCGCCACTGCAGCCGTGCGCGCGCGATGTCCGGCGCGTCGCGCAGCGCGGCCGTGCAATCGCGCACCAGCTTCGCGTTGTCGAACTCGACGCTGTACACGGTGCGATGGCGGATGCGGTCCCACAACGCCCGGAAGTCGTCGCCGAACACGACTGCCTTGCCCGACGCATCGCGCCGCAACGCGATCGCGCGACGCTCGTCCGCATTGCGCACCGCGAAGCGGCCCGACAGCTTGCGCAGCGTCGCGACGATGGGCGCGCGCAGCGACTCGAACGCGTCGGGCAGCACGAGCGCGCTCTGGCGCAGCGCATCCTTCAGCCGGTCGAGCACCTTGCCCTGCGCGTCGACGTAGCCCTGCTCATGCAGATGCGTCCACAGCGCGCGCGACAGCTCGATGCCGAGCGCGTGCGCGGGCCCGTCGCCTTCCTGCACCGGCAGTGCCGCGAACTGGTGTTCCTCGACGATGCCGAAACGGATGCCCGTATCGGCCTCGATTTCCTTCTGCAGGTTCTCCGCGAACGACTCGTAGCGCTCGGTCGCGATCACGGTGAGCGTGTTCACGCCCGGGTCGCGCACGCGTTCGCCGTCCTGGTCGACCGCGAGGCGCAGCCCGCGGCCGAGCGTCTGGCGCCGCTCGCGTTCGGTCTGGATGTCGCGCAGCGTGCAGATCTGGAACACGTTCGGGTTGTCCCAGCCTTCCTTCAGCGCCGAGTGCGAGAAGATGAACTTCAGCGGCGTGTCGAACGACAGCAGGGCTTCCTTCTCGCGCATGATGAGGCCGTATGCGCGCTCCGCGTTCTCGCGCGCCGCGGCGCTGCTTTCGCTCGTGTCGGTCCAGCCGCCCTTGCGGTCGATCGAGAAGTAGCCGTTGTGCGCGCGCTCGACTTCGAGCGCGACGTCGACGCCGTCGAACAGCGCACGGTAGGCCGGCACGCGCGCCGCGCGCGCATATTCCTCTTCGAAGATCAGCGCGTAGTCGCCCTTCACGGGCATCCCGTTCTCGTCGTAGCGGCGATAGCGCTCGACCGAATCGACGAAGAACAGCGACAGCACCTTCACACCACGCTCGGCCAGACGCAATTCCTTGTCGAGGTGCTCGCGGATCGTGCGGCGGATCATCTCGCGCTGCACGGCGAGCGTGTCGATGTCGCCGAACGCCTCGCCGAGCGACAGGAACGCCTCGCCTTCCGGATGGCGCAGCTCGACGTATTCGGCACCCTTCACCGCATGCACTTCGCCGATCCGCAGCCCCGCGTACAGCGCGCGCTTGGTCAGGCGTTCGAGATCGTCGCCGTCGGTCGCCGACACGATCTGGCGCTTCACGCCGGCCGCGGTCGCGACGTCGAGCTCGATGCGCGCGCTGATCGCGCCGCGCCGGTTCGACACGCTGACAAGCCGCACGTACGGCTTGTTGTGCGCGTCCTCGACGATCGCCGACGCGATCTCGATCTGCTTGACGAGCTTGCGCTCGTACGCGTCGACCGCGTCGAGCCGGTACACCATGTGGTGGCGGTCGACGTGCGTCGCCGAATATCGCAGCGTGCAGAGCGGCGCCATCGCGGCGAGCGCTTCGCGCCCGCGCCCCTCGAGCCCACCGTCGACGCTTTGCGGCTCGTCGACGATCACGATCGGCCGCGTCGCGCGGATCAGGTCGATCGGCTTCTCGCCGCCGGTCTTCTCGCTGTCCTTGTAGAGGTTGTTGATCTCTTTCTTGTTGATCGCGGCGACCGTCATCACCATGATCTGGATCGCCGCGCTCGCCGCGAAGTGGCGCACCTGGCCGAGCTTCGCGGAGTCGTACAGGAAGTAGTCGTACGGCACGCCCGCGTACAGCGCGCGGAAATGGTCCTCGGTGATCGAAAGCGTCTTGTGCACGCCTTCCTTGATCGCGATCGACGGCACGACGATCACGAACTTCGTGAAGCCGTAGCGGCGGTTCAGCTCGAAGATCGTGCGCAGGTACACGTAGGTCTTGCCGGTGCCGGTCTCCATCTCGACGGTGAAGTCGCGTGAGCCGGGCAAGCCGGACGGCGGCAGCCCGCCGCGCAGCTGCACGTCGGCGAGATTGCGTGCGAGCGCGTCGTCGGTCAGCGACAGCCGGTTGCCGACGCCTTGCTCCGACACCGCGAAGCCGAGCGAGCCTTGAGCCGCAGCCGTGGTGCCGGGCGCGGCGTTCGCGAGCACGCTGAAGTCGCCGCGATACGATTCCTGGCCGCGAAACAGGTCGCAGACGGCGTCGATCGCCTCGCGCTGGTAGTCGAGATCCGCTTCGAAATGCAGCCGCATCACAGGCTCCGCACGCGCTTCACGCCATGCTGTTCGAGCAGCGCGGCGAGATTGAGCTTCGCGACGTCGTCGACGAAGCCGCTGTCGCGGAACAGGCACGTGACATCGCGCGTCGCGCCCGTCGCGTCGAGCAGTTCGACGATGCCGTCGGCGAGCGGGCCCGCGTCGTCGCGCGAAATGCGCGCATCGAAGCACGCGACGATCGAGCGGCCGATCAGGTGCACGGTCTTGCCTGCGATCGCGTGATGCTCGACCGGCGTGCACAGGTCGAGGCCGAGCTTCAACGTCAGCTCGGCGAGCAGGTCGTCCTCGCTGCGGCCGGTCTTCACGTGCTCGACGGACGCGAAGAGCGCATGGTCGAAGTCGTCGCGGCGCGGATCCCACTCGATCACGTTGGTGGTGTCGAGCCGGTACACGCGAAAGCCCAGGTCGCCATAGCTTTCCGGATAGTCGCGCGCCACTTGCTGGGCCGCGCGGCGCAGGCGCTCCTTCGTGATTTCGGCGAGCGTCGGCGGCTTCTTCAGCTTCGCGCAGAAATCGGCGGCGGCCAGCTGCGTCTTGTCGCGGCGGTCGAGTGCCTCGGGCAGTTGCACGAGGATGTAGCGGCGTGCGCCGCCGTCGGTCGCGTTCACCTGCATCACCGCGTGGCCGGTCGAGCCGGAGCCGGCGAAGCAGTCGAGCACGATGTCGTCGCCGCGCGTGCACCAGCCGATCACGGCCGCCGCGAAATCGACCGGCTTCGGCTGGTCGAACGGGATGCCGAGTGTCTTCAGCAGCGCGTCGTCGGAGCCGGCGAACGGCAGCACCGACGGCACGTTCTCGTACATGTTCTCGTCGAGGTAGTAGATCCGCTGCGGCTGCGTGGTTTCATCCGGACCGAATTCGATCTGGCCGCGCTCGATCAGCGCCTGCATCGTCGCGGGCGGGTTGCGCCAGCCGCGCGCCGGCATCGCGCACGGCTTGCCGGTGACCGGGTGGATCAGCGGCGTGAAATATTCTTCCGGGGCCTTCTTCTTGTTCGGCCATGCCATCGACACGAGGCGGTACACGCGCCCGTCGGCCGACAGCCGGTCGTACATCACCTCGCCGCCCGACAGGTTGGTCTGCGCCTTCATCCATGCGCGGTAGGCCTTTTGCGCATCCTTCACGTTGCCGCTGCGGTACACCGCGTCGTGCGCGGCATCCAGCATGCGCTGCGCGTTGCGCTTCGGGCGCCTCAGCGGCGCCTGCTCGAGCAGCGTCTCGGCGTTGCGCGCGAACAGCACCAGCGATTCGTGCTGGTACGCCACGCCGCGCGCATCGCCCTTCGGGTTGCGCTTGTCCCACACGGCCACCCCGAGCTCGTTCTCCTCGCCGAAGATCTCGCGCAGCATCAGCACGAGCGCATGCACTTCATGCTCGTCGATGTGCACGGCGATCAGCCCTTCGTCGGACAGCAGCGCGTGCGCGAGCTTCAGGCGCGGATACATCATGTTCAGCCAGTCGGTATGGAACCGGCCGTTCGCCTCGGTGTTGGTGCTGCGCTTCACGCCGCCTTCGGTCTGGCCCGTCATCGCCAGGTAGTGGCGGATGCTGTCGCTGAAGTCGTCCGGATAGACGAAATCGCTGCCGGTGTTGTACGGCGGGTCGATGTAGACGAGCTTCACCTTGCCCGCGTAGCTCTTGTGCAGCAGCTTCATCACGTCGAGGTTGTCGCCCTCGATCACGAGATGGCGCGTGTCGTCCCACGCGACGCTGTCGCCGGGGCACGGACGCAGCGTGCCCGTGGACGGCGTGAGCGCGGCCTGGCGCGCGCTGCGCTTGCCGTGCCAGTGGAAGCCGTAGCGCTCGTCGGCGTCGCCGACGGTGCGCTCGCCGACCAGCGCCTTCAGCACGTCGACGTCGACCGACGCGCCGTCCGGGCCTTCGGTCACGAGTTCGGGGAACAGCGCCTTCAGGCGCGCGACGTTGTCGGCGGTGAAATCCGTCGACATCGCCTGCGGGCTCGCCGCATCGAGTTTCTGCATCGTTTTTTCCATCGGAGCCCGGCCGTGTGCGCCAGGACGTCGGGCGCACTCACGGCACCGGCGGCAATGGCCACCCGGGCAAACCCGAAACGCTAGCGAGTCGGTCGGCGCAGGTCAAGCACCGATGTGAGGCGATCGTGCGGGCATCGGCCGCGATCGCCCGTCCGACGGGCCGCAAGCGGCTTCGGGCCGGGTTGTCGCAGCGCCGCGCACATGGGGCTTCCGGGATACCCCGCACCGGCCGAAAACGACGAAAAAAGGGCACGTTCAGCGCAATGCGCCGGCGTGCCCGCATGGAGAATCCCGAACGAAGGGCACGGCCGGGGCGCGCCCCGGCCGCGGGGTCAGAAACGCGTGCGGATGCCCGAGGTCAGTTCGAGCTGGTTCTTCGCGCCGAACGTCGACGACACCGTGTAGCCGCCATGCAGCTTCATGTAGTCGCCGGCCAGGTACAGCTCGGTGCGCTTGCTCAGGTGATAGAACACCGACCCGTAGATCGTCTCCTTGAAGCCGTTGCCGACGCCGTTCGTCAGGCTGAACGCACCGAGGTTCGCGTTCGGCACGAAGCCGTCCGAGTTGTACGCGGCGTTCTTGACGCGCATCTGCTGGTAGCCGAGCTCGTAATCGAGCGGGCCCTTCGGCGCGATCTTCATCGACACGGTCCACGAATCGTCGTGCCGCTGGCCGAGCGAGCCTTGGTCGCCGTTGTAGCGGAAGTAGCCGGCATTCAGGCGCACGATGCTGAACGCGTAGTTGCCGCCGACGGAGAACGTCTGGTTCGTGAAGCCGCCGTGATTCACGTGGTTGTAGAAGCCCGACACGGCGAACGGCCCACCGTTGTAGCCGAGCGCGACCTGGTACGCGGAGCCGGTCGCGAACGCGGTCGAGTTGCTGAACTGGTAGCCGGCGCTCGCGAAGATGCCGTTGCTGAACAGCTTCTTCCACGCGAGGCCGTTGTTGTAGCGCGTGCCGGTCGGGCCGGCCGCGTAGAAGATCATCTGCTTGAAGTTGTTCGAGTTGGTCCAGCCGCCTTCCTCGGTCGTGAGCTTCGCGGAACCGTACGCGTCGCCGTAGATCGCCGATGCGTCGCGTGCGATCGTGTTCTGGAAGCCGGCCGTCAGCTTGCCCAAGCGCTCGTCCTCGACGCCAACCCACGCGTCGCGGTCGAAGATCTGGCCTTCGTCTTCCATCTGGCCGTTCGCGACCACGAATTCGCTTTCGAGGCGGAAGATGATCTTCGTGCCGCCGCCGATGTCCTCGGCGCCTCGCAGGCCCCAGCGGCTGCCGCTGAACCACGGTTCGCCTTCGTTGCCCATGCCGATTACGTGATTGCCGTTCGCGTCGGCGTGGGTACGATAGGTCGGAAAGCTCAGGTCCATCAGGCCGTAGAGCTGCACGCTCGACTGCGCGTGCGCCTGGGTGCCGGCGCACAGGCCTGCCGCCGCGATGGAAAGGGCAAGGGTTTTTCGTTTCAAGATCGTCTCCTCCGAGCTGCCGCATTGAAATCTGTTCGTTGGCAGTACGTAATGTATGCCGGTTGTTGCCGGCCACAGCGAGGGGGCCGGCGTGTAGCATCGTAGAGGGTGCAATCCTTCACGCCGCTTTCCCGGAGGAAAGAATCGGATCGGTGAAAACACCGAACGCGCAATAATCGTGAATCGGGCAGGCGGGCGAACGCGAGCCTGGCCGGCAGCCAGCGGCTGCCGACACGTTACGTGCTACGAATCGAACCTGGAGGCAGGCCCGTCAGTCCTGCGCGTTCTTCTCGCGCAGGATGTAGCCGAGCCCGCGCAGCGTGATGATCTCGGCCGTGCTGCCCGCGAGATGCTTGCGCAGCCGGTGGATGTAGATGTCGATCGCATCCGCGCTCGGTTCGTCGTCGAGCGCGAACACGCTGTCCATCAGCCGCACCTTCGACACCGTCTTGTTCTGCTGCAGCATCAGCGTCTCGAGAATCGCATGCTCGCGGCGACGCAGCGCGAGCACCGCGCCCCCGCAACGGAATTCGCGCGTGCCGAACGCGTAGACGAGATCGCCGCACACAAGCTGCGTCGTGCCGACGCCCGCCTGCCGGCGGATCAGCGCGCGGATCCGCGCGACCAGCTCGCGCGACTCGAACGGCTTGACCACGTAGTCGTCGGCGCCCGCGCCGAAGCAGTCGACCTTGTCGTCGACCGAGCCGTGCGCGGTCAGCATCAGCACCGGCACGTTGTCGTTGCGGCGCCGCAATCGCGCGAGCACTTCCTTGCCGCTGATGCCCGGCAGCCGCATGTCGAGCAGCACCGCGTCGTAGCGTTCGGTCTTCAATACCGTGTCCGCGCGCTCGCCGTCGCCGACGCAGTCGACCGCGAAATCCTCGCCGCGCAGCAGGTTCACGATCCAGTGCGCGAGTTCGGCGTTGTCTTCGACCAGCAGGAGTTTCATGGCGACTTCTCTTCAGGCGTATGCGGGCAGCCGCACGGTCACGACGATACCGCGATTGCCGGGCCCCGGCGCGAGCGACGCGCTGCCGCCATGCGCCTGCGCGATCTCGCGGACGATCGCGAGGCCCAGGCCCGAGCCTTCGGTGTCGGCCGACACGCGGTAGAACCGCTTGAACACGTGCGGTCGCGCTTCGGCCGGAATGCCGGGGCCGTTGTCGACCACGTCGAGCACGACGGCGTCGCCGTCGCGCCGCGCGGCGACCGTCACGCAGCCGCCCGGTTGCGTATAGCGCACCGCGTTGTCGACAAGGTTCATCACCAGCGCGGTCAGTAGGCTGTCGCTGCCCGCGACGTCGAGCCGTTCGCCGAGATCGGCGCCGAGATCGATGTCGCGCCGCTGCGCGAGCACGATCGTTTCCTCCAGCACGCTCGACACGACGGCGGCGAGATCGACGCGATGCGTGAGCAGCGTCGACGGCGTCGCTTCCGCGTGCGCGAGCAGCAGCAGCTTGTCGGTCACATCGGCCATCTTGCGGCTGCTGCGCTGCATGCTGTCGAGCACCGACGCGAGCTCCACATCATTGTGCTCGCGCTGCTGCGCGTACTGGATCTGCGTGTCGAGCACGGCGATCGGCGTACGCAGCTGGTGCGCGGCGTCGGCGATGAAGCGGCGCTGCGTGGCCGTGTGCGTATTGAGCCGCGCGATGCACTGGTTGATCGCGTCGACGATCGGCCGCAGCTCGTGCTGCAGCCGCTCCGGGCGAATCGGCTCCAGTTCCATCGGCCCGCGGTCGGCGACGTCGTCCTTCAGCTTCATCAGCGGGCGCAGCTCGAGCGTGAGGCCCAGATAGACGAGCACGACCGCGAGCACCAGCATCAGCGACAGGCGCACGAGTTGCGGCCGCCAGATCGTCGCGATCATCGCGTCGTACGAGCGCGTCGTCTTCGCGACGACCACCGTGACCGTCTCGATCTTGCCCTCGTTGTACAGCTGGCGGTCGTAGACCACTGCGCGCAGCGGCACGCCGTCGAGCGCCGTGTCGTACAGCGTCGGCTCGATGCCGTGCCGTTCGGGCAGGGCGAGCGCCGGATTGCCGGTGAGCAGGCGCTCGCGGCTGTCGACCACCTTGTAGTAGACCGAATCGGCCGACGGCGACTCGAAGATCTCCAGCGCGGCGGGCGGCACGTCGGCCGCCAGATAGCCGTCGCGCCATTCGACGTCCTCGCCGATCGTGCGCGCGGACGCGACGAGCGCGCTGTCCTGCACGAGCCCGGCCGTGGTCCGCGCGGTGTCGTACGACATCGCGCCCGCGATCAGCACGAACACCGCGAGCGGCAGCAGCAGCCACCACAAGAGCCGCCCGCGCAGGCTGTGCGCCATTCCTTCTCCTCAATGCCGAACCGCGCCGGGGCAACCGGCGCGGCTCTGGCGTGTCATCCGATGCGTGCGCTGCTCAGAACGCGGCGGGGCGCCACTTGAGCAAGCGTTTCTCGAGCCAGGTCAGCAGGTAGTCGGCGGCCAGCGCGACCACGGCCAGCACGATCATCGCCGCGAACACGCCGCTCGCGTTGAACGCGCCCTGGGCGGTGGAGATTAGCAGGCCGATGCCCTGCTTGGAACCCAGGAATTCGCCGACGACCGCACCGACCAGCGCGAAGCCGAAGCTCACGTGCAGGCTTGCGAGAATCCACGAGAGCGCGGACGGGATCACGACCGACGTGGTGATCTGCCGGCGCGACGCGCCGAGGATCTGCGCGTTCGCGATCAGGTAGCGGTCGGCTTCGCGCACGCCCTGGAACGCGTTGCCGAACACGACGAAGAACACCATCACGACGGCCAGCGCGATCTTCGACGCCATCCCGAGGCCGAGCGCGATCACGAAGATCGAGCCGAGCACGACGCGGGGAATCGAGTTTGCGATCTGGATGTAGAGGCCGAACACGTCGGCCATCAGCTTGTTGCGGCCGAGCACGATCCCGCAGATCACACCGGCGACCGAACCGATCACGAAGCCGATGCCGGTTTCCTCGAGCGTGACCCATACCTGCGTGAGCAGCGGCCCCTGCGACGTGCCGTTCGCGAACCAGTCCTGGAGCTGCGCGAAGATCAGCGTCGGCTGCGAGAAGAAGAACGGATCGATCCACTTGAGCCGCGCGGCGAGTTCCCAGCCGCCCAGCACGAGCACGAGCACGGCGATCCGCAGGCCGATGATCAGTTGCCGGCGGCGACGCAGCCGGGTTTGAGCGGCGCGCGACTCGTCCTCGAGCGACGTTGCCGGAATGGCGGTGGGGGGAAGCGTCATGTCGGTCATGCTCCTGTCCTGTCCTTGCTGCTGTCAGCCGATCTGCACTTCTTCGCGCAGGTCGTGCCAGATGTCCTTGGAAATTTCGATGAAGCGCGTGTCGTAGCGAATCTCCGACGTGACGCGCGGGCGCGGCAGGTCGATCTCATACACGCGCTTGAGCGTCGCGGGGCGCGCGGTCAGCACGAACACGCGGTCGGCGAGCGCGATCGCCTCCTCGAGGTCGTGCGTGACGAACACGACCGAGCCCTTGTTCGCGGACCACAACTGCAGAAGTTCGTCCTGCATCAGCGTGCGCGTCTGCATGTCGAGCGCGGAGAACGGCTCGTCCATCAGCAGGATTTCCGGCTGGTTGATGAAGGTCTGCGCGAGCGCGACGCGCTTGCGCATCCCGCCGGAGAGCTGATGCGGATAGTGTTTCGTGAACTTGTCGAGGCCGACCTTGCGGATCCATTCCTCGGCCTGCGCGTACGCGACGTCCTTCGAGCGCCCGCGAAACAGCGGGCCCGCCGCGACGTTGTCGATCACGTTGCGCCACGGGAACACGGCGTCGGCCTGGAACACGAAGCCGATGCGCGGGTCGATCCCGTCGACCGGGCGGCCCATCACGCGCACCTCGCCCGACGCCGGCTTGAGCAGGCCGGTGATCAGGTTCAGCGTGGTCGACTTGCCGCAGCCGGTCGGCCCGACGATCGCGATGAACTCGCCGCGTGCGACGCTCATGCTGAAGTCGCGCAACGCGACGGTGGCCTTGCCTTCCGGCGAAATGAAGCGGCACGACACATTGCGAAACTCGATCGCCGGTGTGCTCGGGGAAACTGCCTGATTCATCGCATTCGTCCTGCGGGTGAGGAGGGCGCCGCATCGTGGCGACGCCGGGCCGGTCAGCCGGGCCGGAACGGGGAACGCGCGACGGCGGGATCGCCGCCGCCGGCGCCTGTGCCGATATCGATTACTTCGCGTTCACGAAATCGTTGGTGTAGGTGCGCGCCAGGTCGATGTGCTTGCCCTTCACCGATGGGTTGAATGCCGAGAGCACCTTCAGCACGGTCGCCGGGCCGTCGGCCGGCATCTTCGCGTCGGCCGTGTACATCGGCAGCGACGCTTTCAGCGCGGACACGTACAGCGCCTTGTCCTTCTGGTAGTCGGCCGGCATCTTTGCGGCGATCTCCTCCGCGCTGTGCGTGTGGATGAACTGCATCGTCTTCGCGAATGCGTGCGCGAGCTTGGTGGCCTCGGCCTTGTGCGAATCGGCCCACGCCGACTGCACGTACAGGCTCGCGGCCGGATAGGTGCCGCCGAGCGCGGCGCGCGTGCCGTCGACGGTGCGCATGTCGACGAGCACCTTCGCGTCGCCCATCTTCTCGAGCGCGGACACCGTCGGCTCGGTCGTCATCCCGGCGTCGATGCGGCCCTGCTTGATCGCGGCGATGAAGCTCGCATCGGCGCCGACCGGCAGCATCGTGTACTGCGTCGACGGCACGCCGTGCGCGAGCGCGAGGTATTGCGTGAGGAAGCTCGTCGACGAGCCGAGGCCGGTTACGCCGAGCGTCTTGCCTTTCGCGTCGGCCATCGACTTGAAGGTGGGGGCGGCCTTGGTCGACACCATCTCGACCTCGCCCGGCACCTGGCCGAACACGGCGATCGCCTTCACTTCCTTGCCTTTGCTCTGCAGGTCGATCGTATGGTCGTAGAAGCCGACGACGCCCTGCACGGCGCCCGCCAGCAGCTCGTTCTCGGCATCGACGCCGGCCGGCTGCGACAGCAGCTCGACGTCGAGCCCTTCGGCCTTGAAGTTGCCGAGCTCCTGCGTGAGCCGCGCGGGCAGGTAGATCAGCTTCGCGATCCCGCCGACCATGATCGTGATCTTGCCGCCGTCGTCGGCGAAAGCGGGATGAGCGGCAAGCGCGCAGCTCAGGCTGGCTGCAACGGCGAGGGTGCGCAGGATGGGTCGCATCGGGGTCGTCTCCTTCGTTGTATTCGTATGGCGCGATGCTTGCTGCATCGTCATGACGAGTATAGGGAGGCGAAACCTTCCGCAACCTTTCGTGAGCTGGCGATTCCTTTAGGGGTTTTCCAGCAACGAAGGGCCGGAACAGGCGGGAAACGGGGCGGGACGCGCTCAGCGCCAGCCGAGCAATACCCGCCCCATCGCATCGAGCCCCATGTCGAACAGGTGCGACACGAACGGCACGAGGTTCGGAATCATCAGTTGCACGAGCAACAGCCCGACCAGCATCGTGACCGGAAAGCCGATCTGGAAGATGCCGATCTGCGGCGCCGCGCGGTTCAGGATCCCGAGCGCGAGGTTCGCGATCAGGAGCGCCGCGACCACCGGCAGCGCAAGCAGCAGCCCCATCTCGAACACGGTCGCGCCGAATGCTGCGACCGTGCGCCAGCCGGGCGCGTGCAGCAGGTCGGCCGACACCGGCAGCGACTGGAACGACGCGGCCAGCGCCGCGAACACCTGCAGGTGGCCGTCCACCGCGAGGAACGCGAGCATCGCGATCGCGTTCAGGAAACGGCCCATCGCCGGCGTCGCGCCGTTCGAATGCGGGTCGAAGAAGGTCGCGAAACCGAGTCCCATCGACAGGCCGATGAAGTCGCCGGCCGCCTCGACGGCCGCGAACACGATCTGCATCGTGAAGCCCATCGCCACGCCGATCAGGAACTGCGTGACGACGATCCAGATGCCCTGCGCGGAGAACACGGTGACGGCCGGCATCGCGCCGAGGGTCGGCGCGACGACCAGCGCCATGAACGCGGCGAGGCCGATCTTCACGCGCACGGGCACCGCCGCGTGGCCGATCATGGGCGCCGTCGCGACGAGCGCGAGCATCCGCACGAACGGCCACAGGAAAGCCGTCAGCCATCCGTTGAGCTGCGCGTAGGTGACCGAGAACATCGCGGGGTAAAGGAGCCGGGCGCGCGGCTCAGCCGGCGCCGAGCGTCGCGACGTGCAGCAGCGTCTGCCGCAGGTAGTCGAGCATCGTCGTCAGCATCCACGGGCCGGCGATCACGAGCGTCGCGGCCACCGCGAGCAGCTTCGGGATGAACGACAGCGTCGATTCGTTGATCTGCGTCGCGGCCTGGAACAGGCTCACGACGAGGCCGACCGCGAGCGCGACCAGCAGCAGCGGGGCAGCCAGCAGCAGGCCGACCATCATCGCCTGGTGCGCCAGCGTCATCACTTGTTCGGGCGTCATCGCGCGCTTCCTCCGCTTACGTGAAGCTCTGCGCGAGCGAGCCGATCAGGAGCTGCCAGCCGTCGACGAGCACGAACAGCATCAGCTTGAACGGCAGCGACACGGTGGACGGCGACACCATCATCATCCCCATCGACATCAGCACGCTCGCGACGACCATGTCGATGATCAGGAACGGGATGAAGATCGTGAAGCCGATCTGGAAGCCGGTCTTCAGCTCGCTCGTGACGAACGCGGGGACCAGCAGCGACAGCGGCACGTCTTCCGGGCCCTGCATCGGCGCGGCCTTCGAAATCTTCGCGAACAGCGCGAGATCGGTCTCGCGGGTCTGCTTCAGCATGAAGCCCTTGAACGGCGCGACGCCACGCTGCACGGCCTGCTCCATCGGCATCGCGCCGTCGGAGAACGGCTTGTAGCCGTCGGCGTACGCGCGGTCGAGCACCGGCGACATCACGAAGAAGGTGAGGAACATCGCGAGGCCGACCAGCACCTGGTTCGGCGGCGTCGTCGCGGTGCCGAGCGCCTGGCGCAGCAGCGACAGCACGATGATGATGCGCGTGAAGCTCGTCATCATCAGCAGCATCGCCGGCAGGAACGACAGCATCGTGAGCAGCAGCATCGTCTGCACGCTCAGCGAATAGGTGGTGCCGCCGTTCGGGCCCGGGCTCGTGTTGAACGCGGGCAGGCCGGCCGCCTGCGCGCATGCGAGCGCGGGGGCGAAGCCGAGGATCAGCACGGGCGCGAAGCGCGCCGCGTGACGCAGGAATTCGTGTTTCATCGAGATGCGAATACGGAAAGAGGGCGCGACGCCATGTCAGCGGTCCTTGCCGCGCCCGAAGCGCTTCGCGGCTTCGCCCGCGAGCGCGTCGCGAAACCGCGCGCCGAACGTGCCGCTCTGGCCGCGTTCGTCCGATACGGCCTGGGCGGAGGCGTCGGCCGGCGCCGGCGCCGTTGTTACCGCCGCCGAGCCGGCCGGCAGCGTATGCAGCAGCCGCACGTTGCCCGGTGCGACGCCGAGCACGAGCCAGGTATCGCCGATCTCGACGATCGTCGCGCTTTCCTTCGCGCCGAGCCCGACGCTCGACACGACCTTCAGCGGGCCGCCGCGCCGCGCGGGCTGGAAGCCGAAGCGGCGCGCGAGCCACGCGCAGCCGAACACGAGGCCGATCACGACCGCGAGCCCGACGAGCGTCTGCAGCACCGCGCCGACGCCGAGCGACGGCACGGCCGAGCCGACTGTCACGCTCGACGCGATGGCGCCGGCGTTGTTCACCGCGTTCATGTCGGCGGCGCCGGCCGGCGCGCAGACGAACGACGCGACGATGGCCAGCGCCGCCAGGCTCGGCCAAGGATGCACGCCGCGGCCGGACTTCATGACGGTCACCGATTCAGCTTCCGGATGCGTTCGGCCGGCGTGATGATGTCGGTCAGCCGGATGCCGAACTTGTCGTTGACGACCACGACCTCGCCCTGCGCGATCAGGCAGCCGTTCACGAGCACGTCCATCGGCTCGCCGGCGAGGCCGTCGAGTTCGACGACCGAACCCTGCGCGAGCTGCAGCAGGTTGCGGATCGCGATCTTCGTGCGGCCGAGCTCCACGGTCATCTTGACCGGGATGTCGAGAATCATCTCGATGTCGTTGTGCGTCGAGCTGGCCGCGGCCTTCGACAGCGGCTGGAACACGCCGGCGCCGGTCGCGCCCGCCTGCACCGGCTGCTGGTTCTGTTCGGCGAGCGCGGCGGCCCAGTCGTCCAGGCCCGATTCCTCGTCCGCCGCGGCGGGCGCCGCCTGCACGGCTGCGGCCGATTCGGCGAGTGCCGCGTCGGCGAGCGCCTGCGGGTCGAGTTCGGGCGTCGGGTTCAGCTCACTCATATCCACCTTCCTTCATCGTGTCGCCCGCGCTGATCATCTTCTGCACGCGCAACGCATATTGACCATTGAAAATGCCGTAGCCGCATTCCATCACCGGCACGCCATCGACCTTCGCCGTGATCGTGTCCTCGATCTCCAGCGGCAGCACGTCGCCCGCACGCAGGTTCAGGATCTTCTCGAAGGTCGACGGGATCTCGGCGAGATCCGCGCTCAGCTCGACCTCGGCCGACTGCACCTGCTGCGACAGCACGCGCACCCAGCGGCGGTCGACCTCGAGCGCCTCGCCCTGGATCGGCGACGCGAGCACGTCGCGGATCGGCTCGACCATCGAGTACGGCATGCAGATGTGCAGCGTGCCGCCCGTCGGCCCGAACTCGATCGAGAACTGCGTGACGATCACGATCTCGTTCGGCGTCGCGACGTTCGCGAACTGCGTATGCATCTCCGAGCGCACGAATTCGAACTGCAGCGGCCGCACGCTCTTCCACGCGGTCGTGTAGTGCTCGAACACCAGGTTCAGCAGCTTGCCGATGATCCGCTGCTCGGTGGCCGTGAAGTCGCGGCCCTCGACGCGCGTGTGAAAGCGCCCGTCGCCGCCGAACAGGTTGTCGACGACGAAGAACACGAGGTTCGGGTCGAACACGAACAGCGACGTGCCGCGCAGCGGCTTCACGTGCACCAGGTTCAGGTTCGTTGGAATCGGCAGGTTGCGGGTGAACTCGCTGTACTTCTGCACCTTCACCTGGCTCACGGAGATTTCCGCCGTGCGCCGCATGAAGTTGAAGATGCCGATCCGCAAGAGGCGCGCGAAGCGGTCGTTGATGATCTCGAGGCCGGGCATCCGGCCGCGGACGATCCGCTCCTGCGTCGCGATGTTGTAGGGGCGGACGCCCGACGTGTCGCGCTGCTCGTCGACTGAATCGGTTTCGCCCGTGACGCCCTTGAGGAGGGCGTCGACCTCCTCCTGGGACATGAACTCCTGGTGGCCCATGCGCGCTCCTTGTCCGGCCGCGTTATTGGACGACGAATTCGGTGAACAGCACGTCGTCGACCTTCGCGCGCTGGTTGCCCGGCTGCGTCGGCTGTTCGATCAGCTCCCGCAGTTCCGTCGCGAGCGAACGCTTGCCGTCCGGCGTCGCGAGATCCTCGGGATGCTTGTTCGACAGCGCGAGCAGGATCCGGCTGCGGATCTCCGGCATGCGCGCGGTCAGCTGCTCCTGCGCCTTCGGGTCGGTGAGCTTCAGCGACAGGCCGACGCGCAGGTAGTGCTGCACGCCGTCGTCCGACTGCAGGTTCACGGTCAGCGGGTCGAGCGGGAAGAACACCGGCGCGGCAAGCGGCGCCGGTTCGGCGGGCGCGCTCGCATGGCCGACGCCTGCCTTGCTCAGGAACACGTACATGCCGCCCGCGGCGGCGGCGGCCGCGCCCAGCGCGATGACGGCGATGAGCGCGATGCGCTTGAACTTGCCGGACGAAGCCGGCTTGTCGGCGGTCGGGTTTGCGGTCGTGGAGGCCATGTGAGTGCGTGCGTGATGTCTCGTAGCATGCATTGTTCGGCATCCGGGCCGAGCCCGATGGGTGGAAAAGAGGGGGGAATTGCGGCTATCTCAGCCGATTGTCGGCCGGGTGTCGGCTCGATGCAGGGCGGGAACGGCGGGGCGAGGCGCGGCCGGCGGGCGCCGGGGCAGCGAGGCGGAGCGGGCTGACAGCGGCGCCCGCCCGCGCATCGTCAGATCGGCAACAGCGACAAGAGCGGCGCGATCAGCACCATCGCGACGCCCGCGATCATCATGGTGAGGCTCGACACGACGCCTTCCTCGCTGCCGATCTCGCGCGCCTTCGCGGTGCCCACGCCGTGGGCGGCCGCGCCGAACAGCGCGCCGCGCGCGAGCCGCGTGCGCATCGGCACCAGCGCGAGCACGATTTCGCCGAGCAGCATCCCGCAGATGCCGGTCGCGATCACGAAGAGGGCGGTGAGGTCCTTCGGTGCATGGATCTTGTCGGATACGGCGAGCGCGAACGGGGTCGAGACCGAGCGCGTCATCAGCGAGCGCTGCAGCTCGGGCGACAGGTGCAGCAGCTTCGCGAGCAGCAGCGACCCGCATACGCCCGCGCCGATCCCGACCGCGACGCCGACCGACAGCGACAGCCAGTGGCGGCGGATCAGGTCGCGGTACTCGTAGATCGGCACCGCGAACGCGATCGTTGCCGGGCCGAGCAGCCACATCAGCCAGCGCGTGTCGCGGAAGTAGACCGAGTACGGGATGCCGGTCAGCAGGACCAGCAGCACCAGCACGCCAGGCACGAACACGAGCGGCGAGAACAGCAGCGTCTTCCTGTACGCGTAGAGCCGCTTCGACACAAAATACAGGACGACCGTCAGCACGAAGCAGCCGACGGAGATCGCGGTATTCACCTGGTCGGCGGACAGGTTCGACAGCAGCGCAGGCATCCCGGGCTCCGGCTCAGTGGGCGGTCACGGCGGCGAGGCGCGCGCGGCGGCGCTCGGCGAACACGCGCTGCGCGGCAAGCCGGCGTTCGAGCTTCGCGGCGAGGTCGACCGCCACTGCCACCGCGACCATCACGAATGCGGTGCCGGCGAGCATGACCAGCGCGATACGCCAGCCGTCCTCGCGGAACAGACCGCCGTACTGGACGGCCGCGACGGCGGCCGGCACGAAGAAGAGCAGCATGTCGGACAGCAGCCAGTTCGCGCCGTCCTTGACCCACGCGGGCGCGACGCGGCCCGAGAACAGCAGCGCGAGCAGCACCGCGAGGCCGATCACGCCGGACGGCACCGGCAGCCCGACCGCACGCACGGTCCAGTCGACGGCCATCCACAGCACGCCAAGCGCGGCGGCCTGAAGCACGATCCGGCCCGTACGCGCAACGTTGCCCGAAGCGGCAGGGCGGGCGGCGGCAGTAGCGATCGGCTTGTTCATGGCGGGCTCCATACAGGTATTTCGTCGATGGTGTGAGTATAGGGTTTCCCCTAACCATAAATAAAATGACTTGTCTCTATCCTTGTCATTCCAATTCGGAATTCAGTTGTGTTCGCTGCACCAATCTGGGGAGTGATCGATGGAATTGCGCGCGCTGCGGTACTTCGTCGAGGTGGTCCGTCAGCAGAGTTTTACGGCGGCCGCCGATCGGCTATTCGTCACGCAGCCGACCATCAGCAAGATGGTGAAGGCGCTCGAGGACGAGATCGGATCGCCGCTGCTGCTGCGCGACGGCCGGCAGATGGTGCTGACCGACGCCGGGCGGATCGTGTTCCAGCGCGGCCAGGATGTGCTCGCCGCGCAGGCGCAGCTGCAGTCGGAGCTGAAGGATCTCGGCACGCTCGGGCGCGGCGAACTGACGATCGGCATTCCGCCGCTCGGCGGGTCGCTGTTCACGCCGATCATCGCCGCGTACAAGCAGCGTTATCCGAACATCGAGCTGAAGCTGTTCGAGCAGGGCGCGCGGATGATCGAGGCCGCGCTGATGTCGGGCGAGCTCGAGCTCGGCGGGCTGCTGGAGCCGGTCGATCCCGCCACGTTCGAGCGGTTGCCGATGGTGCGCGCGCCGCTATGGCTCGTCGCGCCGCGCGAGTCGCGCTGGGAGGACCACAAGGCCGTGCCGCTCGCCGATCTCGCGCGCGAGTCGTTCGTGTTCTACGCGGAGAGCCTCGCGCTGCACGATGCGGTGCTCGACGCGTGCCGCCAGGCCGGCTTCACGCCGTCGATCGTGAGCCGCAGCGGACACTGGGATTTCATGGCGGCCCTCGTGCACGCGGGCGTCGGCATCGCGCTGTTGCCGGAGCCGTACTGCCGGCGGCTCGACGCGCGGCAGTTCACGTGCCGGCCGATCGTCGAGCCGGAAATCACGTGGGCGATCGCGCTCGGCTGGCTGAAGAAGGGTTATCTGTCGCACGCGGCGCGTGCATGGCTCGAGGTCGCGCGGGCGACGCTGCCGATCGCGTCGGGCGACGATCTGGCCTTCGGCGGATTGCTGGCGCGGGAGTGAGGCCGCGACGGAAGGGGAACGGGGGGAGGGGCCGACGCGGCCCCCCGCGCGTTCAGTGCCCCATCGCCGGTCCCGCGCCCTTCTTCGGCTTCGTGATCCACACGAGCGCCGCGAGCGCGATGAACACCCCCGCCGACAGGTGGAAGAAGTCGTTGGTCGCCATCATGAAGCCTTGCTGCGTGACGAGCTGGTTGAGCTGCGCGTTGGCCGTCTGGCCGACGATCCCGAGCTGCGCGAGCGCGCCCTGGTAGTCGGTCGTGTTTTGCGCATAGATGCTCACCGATTCCGACAGCCGCGCGTGATGGTAGATCGCGTCGTTCTCCCAGAACGTCGAGCTGGCCGCGGTGCCGATCGCGCCGGACAGCGTACGCAGGAAGTTCGACAGCCCCGACGCGCTCGCGAGCCGCTCGTCGGGGATGCTCGACAGCGTGATGGTCGTCATCGGCACGAAGAAGCATGCGACGCCGATCCCCTGCACGAGCCGCGGCAGGATCACGTGGTTGAACGGCACGTCGAGCGTGAACGTCGAGTTCCAGACCGACACGCCGGCGAACACGATGAACGCGAAGCTCGCGACCATCCGCAGGTCGAGCCGGTGCATGTTGCGCCCGATCAGCGGCGACAACACGAGCGCGAGCAGCCCGACCGGCGCGGTCGCGAGGCCGGCCTTGCCGGCCGTGTAGCCCATCACCGTCTGCAGCCACAGCGGGAAGATCACGACCGAGCCGAAGAACGCCATGAAGCCGAACGAGATGATCATCGCGCCGAGCGCGAAGTTGCGGTCCTTGAACAGCGACAGATCGACCACCGGTTCCTTCTCGGTCGCCTCCCACACGAGCATGAACGCCAGCGATACCACCGCGATCAGCGCGAGCGCGACGATGAAGGTCGAGTTGAACCAGTCGCGGTCCTTGCCGAGGTCGAGCATCATCTGCAGGCACGACACGCCGATCACGAGCAGCGCGAGGCCGACCGCGTCGATCCGCTGCTTCGTCGTCTTCGTCTCGCGGCCGCGCAGCAGGAAGTACGCGCAGGCCGCCGAAAAGATCCCGATCGGCAGGTTGATGTAGAAGATCCACGGCCACGTGTAGTTGTCGCTGATCCAGCCGCCCAGCAACGGGCCGAAGATTGGCGCGACGATCACCGTCATCGCCCATAGCCCGAGTGCGAGCCCGCGCTTCGCGGGCGGATAGGTGCGCATCAGGATCGTCTGCGACAGCGGCACCATCGGCCCCGACACGAGGCCCTGCAGCAGCCGGAACGCGATCAGCGTCTCGAAGTTCTCCGCGAGGCCGCACAGCGCCGACGCGATCGTGAACGCGAGCACCGACAGCGTGAACAGGCGCACTTCGCCGACCCGCCGCGCGAGCCAGCCGGTCAGCGGCACCGCGATCGCGGACGCGACCGAATACGACGAGATCACCCACGTGCCTTCGCTCGTCGCGACGCCGAGGCTGCCCGAGATGGTCGGCACCGCGACGTTCGCGATCGACGTGTCGAGCACTTCCATGAAGGTGCCGAGCGCGAGCCCGACGGTGAGGAGCGCGAGCGCGCCGCCGGTCAGCGGCGCGGGTTCGGCGGCACGGGGCGCGGCGGATGCCGTGGTGGCGGACATCGGAATCTCCTAGACGCGGCGCGCGCAACGCGCCGGCACAGCGCACGGGCGCACGATACCGCGCGGCCCGGCTGGTTGGAACAGGTGAGGGAAGAGACGTAGCACGTGCCTTGTCATCTTCTGCCCAGACAGAGAAATAAGCGAATGCTTAACCTAGACATGGGGCCTCCGCAATCAGCAGTCCGGTTCGTCGGGCTTCGGGCAGCCGGTGTCGCCGGGCCCGTTGGCGATGAAGCGCTGCAACAGGCCGGTGAGCAGCGCGAGTTCGTCGGCCGAAAAGCCGGCAAGCTGCGCGTTCAGCGCGGTCGCGATCAACGACGGCAGCGCACGGGCCGCTTCGGCGCCGCGTTCGGTCAGCGTCAGCTCGATCACCCGGCGGTCCTGTTCGCTGCGCGAGCGTGCGATCAGGCCCTTGCGCTCGAGACGGTCGAGCATCCGGGTCATCGAGCCGCTGTCGTACGACATCTTGCGCGACAGCTCGAACGGCGTGCGCGCATAGCCGCGCGACAACAGCAGGATCACGCCGATCTGCTGCGCGGTGAGGTCGTACGGCTCGAGTGCGCGGTCCATTCGCTCGACGAGCGCCTGCCGAGCCTTGGTCAGGTAGTAACCGAGGCTCGTTTCCAGTGCGATGGTGTCGGGATCGTAGAGGCCGCCGTTCATGCGAATTGCGCGCGCAGCAATAGTGCGTTTCAGGTCAAAACGCGCCCAGTATCTTGAAAATTGATTGCTTAGTCAATATTATTTCAGGCAACCAGTTACGACGTGCATGTTGCACTGCCGGAGACGATGTTCTGACCGCTTAGCCCGCGCTGCCGGGCACCCGAGGATGTTCGCGATGCTGTTCCTGAAAAATGCCGCCGGCGCGCTGCGCCGCAACCTGACCGATACCGCTCATCATGTGTTCTCCGGGCCGCACCGCGGCTGGAAGATCGCGCTGTACGTGACGATGCTGGTGGTGCCGGGCGGATCGCTCGCGGCGCTCGGGTTCGCATGGTTCGATCATCGCCGGCAGCGCAACGCGAAGCACACCGCCCGCCGCACGAGCCAGCCGGCGGCAACGGAGCCGTCGACATGGCGGTCCGCCGCCGCCGAACCTGTGCCGGTGCCCGTGCACTGCCACTGACACCGCATCACCCCCGTCACCCGGACTGAACGCCGGCTGCATCCCCGCGGCCCGCGCCGCATTCGGCGCCCGTCCCGCGCGCAAGCGATCCGTAATGACCGGTAAACCGGCCGGCCGCGCCGGTAACACATTCGTGCCGCCGCGCACCGTACCCTTAGGGCTGCGCAGCTTTCCCGCCGTCAGTTACCATTTGTCCGCCAGCGGCACAACGACCGCATCACGCGACGCCGCTCGCTGGCCATCGCGCCCAGACAGGAATACCACGATGCCGTACGCCCCCCTCCCGCGCGCCCTTCGCCCGCTGAGCGCCGCCGTCGCCGTTGCGACGGCCGTGCTGCTCGCCGGCTGCGCCGTCGGGCCCGACTATCACCGGCCCGACACGTCGATCCCCGCCGCCTTCAAGGAAGCGCCGGCTGGGTGGAAGGTCGCGCAGCCCGCCGACCGGACCGACCGCGGCCCGTGGTGGACGGTCTATAACGATCCGCAGCTCGACGCGCTGATCGGCAAGCTCAACACATCGAACCAGACCATCGCGCAATCGGCCGCCGCGTACCGGCAGGCCCGCGCGCTCGTCGCCGAAGCGCGTGCCGCGTACTTCCCGACCGTCGGGCTGACCGCGTCGGGCTCGCGCTCCCGCACGGGGCGCACGTCCACGTCGAGCACGTCGGGTTTCGGCAGCAGCTCGTCGATCAGCAATAGCTACAGCGTCGGTCTCGATGCGAGCTGGGAGCCCGACCTGTGGGGCAAGGTGAGCCGCAGCGTCAGCGCGCAACGCGCCGGCGAGGCAGCCGCCGCGGCTGATCTCGCGAACGCGCGGCTGTCGCAGCAGGCGCTGCTCGCGCAGACCTACTTCCAACTGCGCACGTCCGATGCGCTGCAGAAGCTGCTCGACGACACCGTGAAGTCGTACGGCGAATCGCTGAAGCTCACACAGAACCAGTACGCGCAGGGCGTCGCCGCGCGCGCGGACGTGATCCAGGCGCAGACGCAGCTGCAGAGCGCGCAGGCCGCGTCGATCGACAACGGCGTCGCGCGCGCGCAGTACGAACATGCGATCGCGACGCTGATCGGCGAACCGGCCTCGACGTTCTCGCTGCCGCCGAGCCCGCTCTCGGCGGAACCACCGATCATGCCGGTCGACGTACCGTCCGCGCTGCTCGAGCGCCGGCCCGACATCGCGGCGGCCGAGCGTCGCGCGGCGGCCGCGAACGAGCAGATCGGCGTCGCGATCGCCGCCTTCTTCCCGACGCTCACGCTGTCGGCCACCGGCGGCTTCCAGAGCTCGGTGTGGTCGCAGCTGTTCACGCTGCCCGCGCGGTTCTGGACGGTCGGCCCGCAGCTCGCGGCGACGTTGTTCGACGCCGGCCTGCGCGCCGCGCAGACCGATGCCGCGCGCGCGACCTACGACCAGGACGTCGCCGCGTACCGCCTCGCGGTGCTCACCGCATTCCAGGACGTCGAGGACAACCTCGCGTCGCAGCGCATCCTCGCGCAGGAAGTCGACGTGCAGCGGCAGGCCGTCGACAGCGCCGAGCACGCGCTCGCGATCGTCACGAACCAGTACAAGGCCGGCACGGTCGCCTACCTGAACGTGCTGACCGCGCAGACCACCGCGTTTACCGCGCAGCAGAAGCTCGCGACGATCGGCGGGCAGCGGATGGTGTCGTCGGTCGGGCTCGTGAAGGCGCTCGGCGGCGGCTGGGATGCGTCGGACATGGCGCGCGAAACGGGCGACGTGGCTGCGCCCGCGCCGGTGCCGGCATCCGCGGCGGCAGCGCCGGCCGCAACCGCACCGTCGGCCGCCGCACCGCTCGCGCAGAAGTAAGACGGGAAAAGGCGAGCACGGCGCGCGCGTCAGCGCACCGCATCACCGAAAATCAGCGACACCTGGTTGTTGCCGATCGGATGGCCGAGCAGGTTCAGCAGCCCGGCGAGGTTCGCCTGCTGCTCGGGCGCCGCATGCGCGGTGCCGCGAAACGAACCCTGCCCGGGACCGAAGGTGCCGTGCCCGTCGAGGAATAGCGGGCCCTGCGTCGTCGACAGGTCGAGATCGGCGTCCGCCCCCTTTGCCTGCAGCGCCGCCCGGTACGACCCGAGCGGCTTCACGCGCGACACGCGCGAACTCATCGAATCGATCGTCACCGTCAACTGGCCGAACGCGTTGTTGCCGATCATCCGCCAGTCGGTCCAGCGGAGCCGCACGTCACCCTGAAGGTCGAGCGTGTTGAACGGCGTGCCGAGCCCGGCGAGCAGCGACGCGGGCACGGCCATCGAGCCCGCCGACAGCACCGCGCCGCGCCACGTCGCGTCGAGCGTGACGGCGTCGGGCATCGCCTCGGTCTGCCGCATGCGCATCTGCACGCGCCCGGTGAGGAGCGGCCAGAAGCCCGTGGTCCACTCGACCCGGCCCGGCAGCAGCGTCGCCGCGCTCTGGTCCGCGCCCGGCGCGAGCATCAGCGTGCCCGAACCGTGCCACAGCGATCCGTCCGGATCCACGAGATTGACGTGCCCGCCGGTCGCGCGCGCGAACTGCGGTGCGATCCAGGCGGCAGGCGCGAGCGCGACGAGCGTCAGCGCCGTCGCAAGCGAGCCTGCCACCACCCACGGCAATGCGGCGACGAGCCGCCGGATCCCTGGCCTCATCGGCCGACCGTCGCTTGTTTCATCCACTGCGTCATTTCTGCGTCGAGGGTTGCATCACGGCCGTCAGGTCGACCTGGCCGTCTTCCTTCAGCGCGGTCACGTGCGCTTCGCCGACCTGCACCTTGAACTGCCGGCGCGCGTCGTCGAGCCACTGCGTCCACACCGGGAACGGCACGTTCTTCATCTGGACCTGCACGCCGTTGCCGACGACCTGCACCTGCGCACCCTGCAGCCCGTGATCGGACAGCGACGCGGTGAGCGCGTCCTTCAGCGCCAGGCCGGTCGGCGCGACGCCTTGCGCGGCGGCCGTCAGCGACTTCGCCTCGGTGGCCTGCGCGGTCATCTGCGCGAGCTCGCGGCGCATCGTCGGCAGTTCGTGGCGGATCCGCGCGCGGCCTTCCTGCGCGGGCGACCACAGCACCGAATACGCGATCGCGACGGCCAGCACGGCGCCGCCCCAGCCGAGCAGCGTCCGCTCGCGGGGCGTGCGTTCGCCCCAGAACTGGGCAAGCGTCTGGTTCAGTTGTTCGGTCTTCATGAGCGGCTCCGGATCGTCCATTTGCCGGTGCTGCTGTCGACTTCGCCGGACAGCCCGTTGCGCGCGAGACGCTGCGGGAAATCAGGGTCGACCTTGACCTCCGGCTTGAAGCCGACGTCGAGCCGCCGGTCGTGATAATCGAGCGACGCGATTCCGTTCAGCGGCAGCGCGCCCATCGAACGCGACAACCCGCTCGACAACGCGAGGAAATCGTTCGGCGACAGCTCGCCCGCCGCGAGGCGCAACTGGTCGAGCTGACGCTGCATCTGCGCGGGCGGATCGAGCACCGTCGTCGTCTTCGGAAAGGCCGACAGCAGCGTCTCGGTGATCTGCGCGGACAGCGCGTCGCGCTCACGCGACAGCTTCCACCAGTGCAGGTTCATCCCGATCACCGCGACGCCGAGCGTGGCCGCGACGAGTGCGATCGGCACGCGCAGGCGCTTCACCGTCGCGCGGTCGAAGCGCCACGGCTGGGATTCGAATTCGAACTGGCACAGATCGAAGCGCTCGGTCAGCGCACGCCGCGCGAATGCGTCGAACGACAGCGGTTGCGCGCCGGGCAGCAGCGGGCCGTCGGCACGTCCGACCGACGCGAGGCGCGGCTCCGCACCCGGTTCGCCGAGTTCGTACAGCTCGACGTCGCCACCACCGGCGAGCGCGGCCAGCGTGCCGCCCGCGCGTGATGCCGGCGCCGCGAAACCTTCGCCGAGCGCACCGCGCGCAATCGCGAGCTCGAGACGCGGCGCACCGGCCGAGGCCGGCAGCGCGCCGGCTTCCACGAGCACGGGTTCAACCGTCGTCGCGAGGCCGAGCACCGCAGCCACCGCCGTCGGGCGGAGGGGCGGCTCGGCCGCAGCCGTGATCGCGTCGGCCGGCGTGGACTCACCGTCGGCAGGCGCACCGTCCGCCGCCGGCGCACGCGGCGCGGGCAGGCAGCGCGTCGCGGGCACGGCGCTCAGGTGCCGGTGGCCGGCCGCGGTGAACGCGTCGCAGATCGCGCGGAACCAGGCGCGATCGACGACGGCCAGCACGCGGCGGCCGTCAGGCAGCGGGACCGGATCGAGCGCGATATGGCAGCCGAGCGGATCCTGGATCAGCTGGTCCTCGACGATGTTGGGCAGCGCCTGGCGCAGCTTCGGCCCCTTGAGCGGCGGCACGGTCGCGGCCAGCAGCAGCACGTCGCGCGCGGCGACGATCAGCACCGTCGCGTTCGCGCGTGGCAGCAGCGCGAGCGCGGCGCGGCCCGCGCGCTGCACCTGGCCGGCCTTGTCCACGAGCGTGAACGGCAGCTCGGGCCACTGCCATTCCTGCAACGGCACGGCCGGCTCGCGCGGCGGCAAAGAAACAATCAGCGTGCTCAAGAGCTCCTCTCCCGAATGGCGTCGTTATAGCTGGTCGCGGATGCGCACGACCCGCGTCGAGTGCGTGGTCGAATCACGATACACGAGCGAGGTGCGATCGACCTCCGCGCGATCGTGCTGAATCCGGCCATGCACGATGAAATAACTCGAATTGACGTCGACGAGGCTCGAGTCGATCGTCACGTTCGGCGCGCCGGCACCGCGCAGCGCGAGCTGCACGTCGCCGACGTTGCGGAAAAAAACGGTCTCGCGGCGCGCCACGAGCGCCTGCGCCGACGACACGCTCATCCCCGGCACCAGCGCCGCGATCACCTCGGCGGGCGCGGTGTTCATGTTCACCGGCGTGGTGGTCGGCAGCACGGTGACGAACGGGCGCAGCCGCGCGACCATTTCGGGCGTCACGCCGTCGACGTCGAGCAGGCTGTCGACGCCGGTCATCACGAGCGGCGCGGGCCCGCGATCGCTGTCGGACATTCCCGGTTCGTCGGTGATGTTGCCGGTCATGTCGCCGCCGGGCACCGGCGCGGTCGCGGCCGTACCGGCGCCGGGCAGCGTCGGCGTCTGGAAGCGCGTCGCCGAATGCATCAGGCCCGCGCGCATCTGCAGCGCGATCCGCTTCGCGAACGCGCCGTCGTAGCCGAGCGTCGTCAACAGCCGCTGGAACGCCTGGAGCTGCATCACGTTGAGCTGCAGCACGCCGGGTGCCGGCGACGACACGAGGTTGCGCAGGTTGTACTTCGCCTGCGCGTCTTCGATCGATCCGGAGATGTAGGTGTCTTCGCCGCCGTTGTCGTTCGGCGCGCCGATCCGGCCGAGGAAGTCGGACAGCTTGGTCTTCGCGATCGGCACGGCCCAGATCCCGCCGAGATAGGTGATGCCGGGCGCCGTGTCGCCTTCGGAACGCAGGATCATGCGCGTCCAGTCGAGCGCGCCGCGCGCGACCCACTGCGCCTGCGCGATCACGCGCTGGTTCTCGATGCGGCGAATCTGCACCTGCTGACGCCACAGCATCCCCGACACGAGGATCGCCGACAGCGCGACGACGAGCAGCGCCGTAATGATCGCCGCGCCGCGCTCGCGGCGAGTGCGGGCATGCGCGCTCGCGCTGCCGCGAGCGGCGAACCGGGAACGGTGAGGGCGCGCGCGCATCGTCATTCCCCGACGAGGAAGATGCGCGTGACGGGCACGCGCAGCGACGTCGCACCGATGCTGACCTGCAGCCCCGTCACCGCGCGCGTCGGCGGCGCGTTGCCGATCTGCGGCACCTTCAGCGCATCGTTGTTCTGCGACAGCGCGTCGCTGGCCGCCTGCAGGTTGGTGGTCCAGCCGACGCGCGGCACGTACAGCTTCGCGTCGATCGCACCGACGCCGCCCATCAGCGCGACCCAGCTCCAGCCGTCGACGCTGCTGTCCTTCAGCACGTCGCGCAGGCGGTTCGCGTCGTCGAGCGGCGGCGACGCATAGCGCACGACACGCCCGCCGGCGATCCGGTAGCGGACCACTTGCAGCCGTGGCGCGGCGCCCGGCACGTCGAGTTCGCGGACGATCTGCAGCGTGTTGCCGGCGACGCCGATGGCCGGCTGGCCGGCTTCGTCGTCGGTGGCGGCGAGCCGCGCATCAATGCGCATCTGGTCGAACATCTGCGCGAAGATGCGCTCGTCCTCCATCGCGGACGCGACCTTGTCGCGGCCGCGCATGATCTGGTCGAGCCCGCGCCACGAGAGGATCGCGACCACCGCGAGGATCGCGATCGCGATCATCAGTTCGATCAGCGTGAAGCCGCGCACGCGGCGCGAGCCGACGGAACGCACGGGCCGGCGCCGCATCGGCGCGTCAGAGCGGACGGCTGGTTTCATTCGCGACCACCGTCACCATTTGCGCGAGCACGCCGGCTTGCCCCGGCATGCTCACCGACACCTGCACGCGCCGGAACACCGGGTTCGGCGTCGTGCTCACGCGCTGCGTGCAGACGAGCTGCACGTTGCCTTGCGAGCAGTCGAAATTCTGCTCGCCGACCTCCGGCCACGCATGCGTGAGCCGCAACTGCGCGAGTGCGTTGTCGGCACTCCAGCCGGCGAGCAGCCGGCGATGGAGATCCGAGGCATTGGTCGCCATCGTGCCGACCGCGCGGATCGACGCGGCGAGCGCGACCGCGATGATCGCGAGCGCGACCAGCACCTCGATCATCGTGAAGCCTCGGAAAGAAGCCGGGAAGGGCAGGCGACGACGCATCGTCATTGCACCTCGTAGCGGCCGTTGCCGGTGCCGACGATCGTCGCGCTGCCGACCGCCGAATGCAGCGTCACGCGCACCGGCGTGTCGACGCTTTCGATGCCGAACACGACGCGGCTCGCGCGCACGTCGGATCCGGGGTAGTCGATATCGGCGCCGGTGACGCCGCCGTCCCAGTCGCGCGGGCGCAGCACGTCATCGTGCAGCGTGCGCCAGCCGTCGGGCGAGCTCACGTCGAAACGGAAGCCGTGCGCGGTCGGCTGCCACGCGATCGGGCGCGCGCGCACCTGCGCTTCGTCGCCGGCCGTTTCGAACAGCAGCGCGATGCGCTGCGCTTCCTCGCGCAGGTCGGTACGCGGATTGCGCGTGAGCGACAGCGACGCGAGCGACACCAGCAGGCCCGCGATCACGAGCACGACCAGCATCTCGAGCAGCGTGAAGCCGCGCGCACGCGCCGCGGTCACGGGCACACCGCGACGAACGCGACCGTCGCGGGCATCGCGGCGAGCGGCGCGCAAGGGCGTGCGAAGGGCGGGCATGAAATGAGGAACGGGGAGAACGTCGGTCCGGTCAGCGCAGGCTTACTGCCACGAACCGATGTCGGAATCGTTGCTCTCGCCGCCTTCCTTGCCGTCGGCGCCGTAGCTGAACACGTCGATCTCGCCGTGCACGCCCGGGTTCAGGTACTTGTACCCGTTGCCCCACGGATCGTTCGGCAGGCGCTCGAGATAGCCGCCGTCCTTCCAGTTGTTCGGGATCGGATCGGTGGTCGGCTTCTGGGTCAGCGCGTTCAGGCCCTGTTCCTGGGTCGGATAGCGGCCGTTGTCGAGACGGTACAGCTTGAGCGCCTGCATGATCGTGCCGATGTCCTGCTTCGCGGCGATACGGCGCGCCTCGTCGGGACGGCTCATGATCTTCGGCACGATCAGTGCCGCGAGGATCCCGAGGATCGCGACCACCACCATGATCTCGATCAGCGTGAAACCGCGCTGACGGCGCACGGCCGCATTACGGCGAGTGATCCACGTTTGCATGACTGACTACCTCTTTCCAAAAAATATCGTCGATTGAGTGACGCACCCTGCGGATCGCGGCATGCCTGCCTGACGGCAAGCTTCCGATACCCCGGGCGCGGAGCACGCATTGTAAGGCGCGCATTGCCGAGGGCTTTCACCCAACGCAAATTTCATATACATCCGTACAATAGCGCGCATGAACGCGCTCTCGATCCGGATCCTCTCCCTAGCCCTCTTCGCGGGTTTGTGCGCGACGGCCACCTACTGGGTCGTCACGCTGTCGGCCCGCGAAGCGCCGCTGCCCGCCGCCGCCGCGCGGTTGCCGATCCGCACCGAGGACGCCGCCGCGCTCTTCGGCGGACAGCTCGACAAGAATCCCGTGCAGGACATCCACCTGTTCGGCATTCTCGCGCTCAATCATGGCGGCGCCGCGATCGTCGGCGTCGGCGGCGAACCGCCGCGTGCCGTGTCGCTCGGCGCGGAAGTCACGCCCGGCGCGAAGCTCGCCGAAGTCCGCAGCCGCTCGATCATCGTCGACCGCAACGGCGCCCGCGCCGAAATCCAGCTCCCCGCGAACACACCGTCCCCCGCGATCTACATGCGTTGAACGGCGGCGGCCCGACCGACGCTCGGGCCGTCACTGCACCATGTTGTTCAGCTCGATGATCGGCAGCATCACGGCCAGCACGATCACGAGCACGATGCCGCCCATCGCGAGGATCAGGAGCGGCTCGAGCAGGCTCGTCAGGAACATCGTGCGCCGCTCGAGTTCGCGCGCCTCGCCTTCCGCCGCGCGGTCGAGCATCGTCGTCACGTCGCCCGTCGCTTCGCCTGAACGGATCAGGTGCACGAGCACCGGCGGAAACGTCTTCACGTTGTTCAGCGCGCGCGACAGCGCGGAGCCTTCGCGCACACGCACGATCGCATCGTCGATGTTCGCGCGCATCGCGCGGTTCGACAGCGTCTCGCCGGCCGCCTGCAACGCGCGCAGGATCGGCACGCCGGCCGCGGTCAGGATGCCGAGCGTGCTCGCGAAGCGCACCGTGTTGTAGCCGCGCACGAGCTTGCCCGCGAGCGGCGCGGTCAGCACCCAGCGGTCGAACGCGAGCCTGGGCCCGTCGCGCGACAGCGTCGCCTTCACGAACCACACGACGAGCGCGACCACGATCAGGATCGCCCACCACCAGTGCCGCACGAATTCCGACAGCGCCATCATCACGACGGTGAGGATCGGCAACTGCTGCTTCGTGCTCGCAAACACGTTGACGACCTGCGGCACCACGTAGCTCAGCAGGAACGTCACGATGCCGAATGCGATCAGCGTGACGATGCCCGGATACGTGAAGGCCAGCAGGATCTTCTGCTTGAGCGCGTTGCTCTGCTCGATGTAGTCGGCCAGGCGCGACAGCACGATGCCGAGCTTGCCCGTGTGCTCGCCGGCCGCGACGAGCGCGCGGTAGATTTCGGGAAAATCGCGCGGATGCTGGCCCAGCGCATTCGCGAGCGAATGGCCGCCGAGCACCTCTGCGCGGATCGCGGCCATCAGTTCGCGGATGTAGTCGCGCTCGGCCTGCTCGGTCAGCACGCCGAGCGCCTCGTCGAGCGGCAGCCCCGCGATCAGCAGGCTCGCGAGCTGGCGCGTGAGGATCGCCTGCTCGCGCTGCGACAGCTTGCGGCCGAACGCGAGGCGCTGCGAGCGCGCGCCGCGCGTTGCGCTGGCGGCCGGCTCGACGACGAGTGGCGTGAGCCCCTGCGTGCGCAGCTGGCCGCGCGCGGCACGCGCGCTGTCGGCATCGATGACGCCTTTCTGCGCGTGTCCCGCCGCATCGATCGCTTCGAAACGGAATGCCGGCATCGCGCTATGCGCCTCCCGTCACGCGCAGCACTTCCTCGAGCGACGTCGCGCCGGCCGCGAGCCAGCGTTCGGCGTCGTCGCGCAGCGTGCGCATCCCTTCCGCGCGGCCGGTGGCCAGAATCTCCGCGTCGGCCGCGTTGCGATGGATCAGCGCGCGGATCGAGTCGTCGACCAGCAGCAGCTCGTATACGCCGCGCCGGCCCGCGTAGCCCGAATGCCCGCACTTGTCGCAGCCGACCGGATGCCACAGCGTGCGGCCATCCTCGTGCCGCTCTTCCTTGCAGACGGGGCAGAGCTGCCGCACCAGGCGCTGCGCGAGCACGCCGAGCAGCGACGATGCGAGCAGGTACGGCTCGACACCCATGTCGGTCAGACGCGTGACGGCCGATGCCGCATCGTTCGTGTGCAGCGTCGCGAGCACGAGGTGGCCCGTCAGCGACGCCTGCACCGCGATCTGCGCGGTTTCGAGGTCGCGGATTTCGCCGATCATGATCACGTCCGGATCCTGGCGCAGGATCGAGCGCAGCGCGCGGGCAAAGGTCATCCCGATCCGCTCGTTCACCTGCGTCTGGCCGATGCCGCCGAGGTCGTACTCGATCGGGTCCTCGACGGTCATGATGTTGGTCGTCGCGGTTTCGAGCCGCGACATCGACGCATACAGCGTCGTCGTCTTGCCCGAGCCCGTCGGGCCCGTGACGAGCACGATGCCGTGCGGTCGCGCGATCAGCTTGTCGAACTGGACGAGCGTGTCGCGGCCCATCCCGAGCGCTTCGAGATTCAGGCGCTTCGCATCCTTTTCCAGCAGACGCAGCACCGCACGCTCGCCGTGTCCGGTCGGCAGCGTCGACACACGCACGTCGACCGGCCGGCCGCCGACGCGCAGCGTGATGCGGCCGTCCTGCGGCAGGCGTTTCTCGGCGATGTCGAGCTGCGCCATGATCTTGATCCGCGAGATCAGTGCGCCATGCAGCGCCTTCTTCGGGCGCACGACGTCGCGCAGCGTGCCGTCGACGCGAAACCGCACGACCGATGCGTTCTCGAACGGCTCGATGTGAATGTCCGATGCCTGTTCGCGCGCCGCTTGCGTGAGCAGCGCGTTGATCATCCGGATGATCGGCGCGTCGTCTTCCGATTCGAGCAGATCCTCGACTTCGGGGATGTCCTGCATCAGGCGCGACAGGTCGACTTCGCCTTCAACCTCGCCGACCACCTGCGCGGCGCTGCCGTCCTGGCGCGCGTAGGCCTGGTTGATCGCCTGCGCGAGTTCGTCGGCCGGCACGCGGTGCACGGAGATCGAGCCGAAGTTGCGCGCGATCTCCGCGAGCGCGGCGTCGCTCGTGCGTTCGCTGATCCACACCTCGAGCGTGTCGTCGAGCTGGTGCGCGATCAGCACCTGGCCGCTCTTCGCGAAGCCGTACGGCAGCAGGCGCGCGGCGAGCGGCGACGGCGGCTGCCGTTCGCCCGGCGCACCGTCGTGGGCGGAGGACGCGAGCACGTCCGTCACTGCGAGGCTCCCGGCGTGGCGGTCAGCGGCTGTTGCGGCATCGCCTGCTGCGGCACGCTCTGCGGCTGCGCGGGCGTCGCCTCCGGCAACGGCTGGGCCGGAACCGGCGCCACCTGGCGCTGCATCTGCTGGCGACGCATCTTGTCGAGGTCGAACAGGTTCCCGGCGGGCGTGCCGCCCTGGCTCGGACCGAGCGGCATCGGCGGGACGACCGGATCGTCCTTGTCGCGGATCACGTTGTTGTCCGACTTGTACGCGCCCGTCACGCCCTGGATGTAGTCGTAGCGGTTGGCAGTGACTTCCTGCGCGGTGCTGCGATCGGAGATGATCACCGGGCGCAGGAACACCATCAGGTTGGTTTTCGCGCGCACCTTCGATTCCGAACGGAACAGCTGGCCGATCCACGGAATGTCGCCGAGCAGCGGGACCTTGCTGTTCGATACCTGGTAGTTGTCCTGCATCAGGCCGCCGAGCACGATGATCTCGCCGTTGTCGGCGAGGATCGTCGACTGGATCGAGCGCTTCGTGAAGGTCGGGCCGGTCTGCGCGTTGGTGGTACCGCTGACGACCGCCGAATCCTCCGTGTAGAGCTGCAGCTTCAGAATCCCGCCGTCGGTGATCTGCGGCTTCACGTGCAGCGTCAGGCCGACGTCGCGACGGTCGTAGGTATTGAATGCGTTGCTCGTCGTGCCGCTCGTCAGGTTCGAATACGAACCGGTCGCGATCGGCACGTTCTGGCCGACGACGATCTTCGCTTCTTCGTTGTCGAGCGTGATCAGGTTCGGCGTCGACAGCACGTTCGCGTCGCTCACGCCCGCGAAATACTGCAGCAGCGCGCCGAGGCCCTGCACGCCGAACATGTTGTGCAGCCAGCCGATGTTCAGGCCCGGGGTCAGCGTTGCGAGGTTGGCCGCCAGGCCGGCCCCGGTGCTGCCCGCCGAGCCCGTCGTCAGGTTGACGATACTGTTACCCAGGCCGAGCTGGGGGCTCAGGTTCGTGCCGCCGAGAAACTGGCCGCTCGCGACCTGCCACTGGATGCCGAGGTTGCCCTGCGTCGTCGAGTTCAGCTCGACGATCAGCGCTTCGATATAGACCTGCGCACGCCGTGCGTCGAGCTGGTCGATCACCGAGCGCAGGTTCCGGTAGACCGGATCGGACGCGGTGATGATCAGCGAGTTGGTGGCCGAGTCGGCCTGGATCATCCCGCCTGGCTGGTTGTCGTCGCCCTTGTCCTTGTCGCCGCCGAGCAGGCCGCCGCTGCCGATCCCGCCGCTGCCCGACGCGCCGCTGCCGTACGACGATGACGACGAACCGCCGAGGCCGCCCGACGGCAGCGGCGGGGTGCCCGACGTGCCGGTCGAGAAGTTGCCGCTCGACGACGAGCCGCCGCCCTGGTTGAAGCTGTTCGCATCGTTGGACGACGCCGACGAGCCGCTGTCGTTGCTGCTCTTGCCGAGCATCCCGCGCAGCGTCTTCGCGAGCTTCACCGCGTCGGCATTGCGCAGCGGCACGACGTGCATGTTGCCCGGCACGGCGCTCGGCGCATCGAGCTGCTGCACGAGGCGCTTCGCCGCCGCGAGGCGCGAGGCGCTCGATGCGCGCAGCATCAGCGAGTTGGTGCGCGGGTCGGCCGTGACCGACACCTTCAGCGTCGCGTCGCTGTTGCCGATCGCGCCGGGGTCGAGCATCTTCTGAAGCTGCGCGGCAAGGTCGATCGCGTTCGCGTTGCGCAGCGGCACGACCTGAACCTGCGCGCCCGCGGCGCTGTCGACACCCGAGATGATCTGCGCGATGCGGCGCACGTTGTCTGCGTAGTCGGTGACGACGATCGTGTTGTTCGCCGGGTAGGCGGTGACCGTGTTGTTCGGCGAAATCAGCGGCCGCAGCACCGGCAGCAGGTTGTTCGCCGATTCGTTGCGCAGCTCGAACACCTGCGTGATGATCTGGTCGCCGCGCGCCTGCGGCGCATTGCCGACATAGGTCGGCACGCCCTGCAGTTTCGCGTCGGCCTCCGGCACGACCTTCAGCACGCCGTGATCCTGCACCAGCGCGAAGCCCTGCATGCGCAGCGCCGACTGCAGCGTCTTCAGCGCCTGGTCTTCCGGCACCGACCGTTCGGCCACGAGATTGAGCTGCCCCTTCACGCGGGGGTCGACGATGATCGTCTTGCCGGTTGCGGCGCCGATCGCCTTGGCGACCTGGTCGATATCCGCATTCACGAAATTGAGCGTGACCTGAGCGTAGGCGGCCTGCGAGACGATGATGCCGGCGACCATCAGGGTCGTGGCGATGCGCCGCATAACGAAGCGATTTCTTGTCATGGATGAATGGGTCGATGCCGGCTCAGGCCACTTCCGGCGGTAGTGCTGGGATCCAAGTCCTAAAGGCGCGACATTAGCAGTTTTTCATGTCCGAAATATCACATTGATCCGAGGACTGTCTCACATACGACATGTATCCGGCACACCGTATGCAATATGTAAGATTTCGGCAATGCCCCGGCATTCAGGCCATCGCCGTCGTTTTGCGATGAATCGACACGAAAATGCGGTATAAACGGGCTGCCGCCTTTTGCTTGTCGCCACGTGACGGACTGTCTGTATGATACGGGCGGCGCGTTTCCAGTCGTACGAATAACAGACACGGGTTTTCCCGATCCTTGCGTCATTTCCTTTTCGTTTCCGCAACATGAACAGACGGTTCGCTTCGATCGTGTTGATCGCCGCCGGCGTGTGGTTCGCCTGCGGAAACGCTCGCGCGGATTGTTTCGACGAGGCCGCCCGGTACCAGAAGGTCAATCCGCTGATCCTGCGCGCGATCGCGTGGCAGGAGTCGCGCAACCGGCCCGACGCGCTGAACAAGAATACGAACGGCTCGGTCGACTACGGCCTGATGCAGATCAATTCGATCCACCTGCCGACGCTGTCGCGCTACGGCATCGGCCGCGACACGCTGATGCAGCCGTGCAAGAACGTCTACATCGCCGCGTGGCACCTGCGCCAGAAGATGAATCGCTACGGCAACACATGGCAGGCCGTCGGCGCCTATCATTCCGAAACGCCGTCGCTGCGCGACAAGTACGCGCGGCAGATCGCCTCGATCCTGGCGCAGTGGAAGCTGCTGCCGCCCGAGCAGTGACGCCGCGCCGCAGCGCCAGCTGACGCCGTGGCGCTCGGCCGGCGCGCGTTTGATGCACAATGCGCATCTCACGCCGCGGTTTCGACCGGCTCCGGGCCGATCGCGCCCCGCCAGGGCGCCGCGGCCGCTTTTCCCTCTTTTCCGTTGGTGCAAATCGTTATGAATCCGGCAATGAACCAGCCGTTGCCCGTCACCGTGCTGTCCGGTTTTCTCGGCGCCGGCAAGACCACGCTGCTCAATCACATCCTCGCGAACCGCGCGGGCCTGAAAGTTGCCGTGATCGTCAACGATCTCGCTGCGGTCAACATCGACGCGTCGCTCGTGCGCGATGCGCAGGCGCTGTCGCACGTCGAGGAACGCCTCGTCGAGATGTCGAACGGCTGCATCTGCTGCACGCTGCGCGACGACCTGCTCGTCGAGATCCGCAATCTCGCGGCGGACGGCCGCTTCGATGCGATCGTGATCGAATCGACCGGCATCGCGGAGCCGATGCCGATCGCCGAAACCTTCACGTTCGTCGACGACGACGGCGCGTCGCTGTCGAGCGTCGCGCGCCTCGACACGCTCGTCACCGTGGTCGACGCCTACAATTTCCTGCGCGACTACGGTTCCGACGACGCGCTCGCGACGCGCGGCATCGCCGCATCGGACGAAGACGATCGCACGCTCGTCGAGCTGCTGATCGAGCAGATCGAATTCTGCGACGTGCTGGTGATCAACAAGGCCGACCTCGTCGGCGCGGACGAACTCGCGCGCCTGCAGCACATCCTTGCGCGGCTCAACCCGCGCGCGCATCAGGTCGTGTCGACGTTCGGCAACGTGCCGCTCGACGAAGTGCTGAACACCGGCCGCTTCGATTTCGACGAAGCCGCGAACGCGCCGGGCTGGCTCGCGTCGCTCGATCACGATCACACGCCTTGCGACGATCCCGAGTGCCACGATCCGCATCACGCGCACGTGCATGGCGAAGCCGACGAATTCGGCATCGGCAACTTTGTTTACCGCGCGCGCCGGCCGTTTCATCCGGCGCGACTCTGGGCGCTGCTGCATCAGGAGTGGCCGGGCGTGCTGCGCAGCAAGGGCTTCTTCTGGCTCGCGACGCGCAACGACATCGCCGGTTCGCTGTCGCAGGCGGGCGGTGTGTGCCGGCATGGCCCGGCAGGTCTCTGGTGGGCCGCGCAGGATCGCGCGGAATGGCCGGACGACGACGAGTTGCTCGCCGAAATTCGCACGGAGTGGCAGGGCGACCTCGACGACCGCTCGGTCGGCGATCGCCGTCAGGAACTCGTGCTGATCGGCATCGGCCTCGATGCCGACGCATGGCGCGCGAAACTCGACACGTGCCTGCTCACCGATGCGGAATTCGCGCTCGGCGCGGCGCAATGGACTGCGTTCGACGATCCGTTTCCGGTGTGGGATGTCGATGCGCATGACGACGAAGATCCCGGCGACACGCAGATCGTGCACGCGTAATACGCGGTAAAACTCGGCGAAGACGGTCAGTGAAAAGTAACCGTTAAATCTTGCAAGAGTGACGCGAACTGTGGCAAAAATGCCGCGCGCCCCCAACAAAAAACCCGCCTTCCGGCGGGTTTTTTTCCTGGAACAGGCGCTGAATTAACGCTTGTTGACGGCGTCCTTGAACGCCTTGCCAGCCGTGAACTTGACCGTCTTGGCTGCCGGGATCTTGATGGTTTCGCCCGTCTTCGGGTTGCGGCCCGTACGTGCTGCGCGCTTGCCCGAACCGAAGCTGCCGAAGCCGATCAGCTGAACCGCATCACCCTTCGACACGGCCTTCTTGATGACTTCGAGCAGCGTGTCCAGCGTTTCGCCGGTTTGAGCCTTGCTGGCGCCCGTTTGGGCGGCGACGGCGTCGATCAGTTCCTGTTTGTTCATTAAGGTTCCTTTTTCAGGTTAGGTTTGACACGAACAGCGCGAACGCGCCGATTATACGTGCGCGAACCGTGCCGTCGAGAGTCAGACTCCGACGGCACAGCGCCGAATCCTGGCCCGCGCGACGTGCCGTCCGGCTTGCCGGCGGCCACCCCGCGGTACGGCGTTGCTATGATAGCGCAGCGCAAACCCAATAACGACAAGGGTTTCAAAGATTTTCATCGGTATTTCGCCGAATGAATCGTCGATTGCCCGTTTTTTGACCTGCGCCAACCGGACAGGGTACGCAGCCGGGTCCGCCGTCGCGCAACGCCGTTGGTTTTTGCCAACGGCCCGCCGGACGCCTCCGCGCAATCCCTTGCCAGGCTTGGCTGCCACGTTTTTTGTTTCGCATGCCCGACCGACTCGTTCCCGCCACGCTCGCGTTTCGCGACGACGGCATCCTCGTCTCGCCCGAGTACGGCGACATCTATCACAATGTCGCGGGCGCGCTCGCGCAGGCGAGCCACACGTTCATCGCGGGCAACGCGCTGCCCGCGCGCTGGCAAGGCCGTCGCACGTTCACCATCGTCGAAACGGGATTCGGCGCGGGCGCCAACTTCCTCGCGACCTGGGCCGCCTGGCGCGACGATCCCGCGCGCTGCGAGCGGCTGCATTTCGTGTCGTTCGAGAAACATCCGTTTTCGCGCGACGACCTGCGCCAGGCACTCTCCCATATCGTTGTGAACACAACCATCTCGACAGAAGCGGGGATGCTCGCCGATGCGTGGCCGATGCTCGTTCCAGGTTTTCATCGCCTCGAATTCGACGCCGGCCGGGTCGTGCTCACGCTCGCGCTGGGCGACGCGCGCGAGATGCTGCCGAAACTGGTCGCACGCGCCGATGCGTTCTATCTGGACGGCGTAGCGCCCGCGAAAAATCCCGATCTCTGGTCGGTCGATGTGTTCCGCGCACTCGCGCGCGTCGCCGCCGACAATGCGACCTTTGCGACGTATTCGAGCGCGGGCGTGGTGAAAAAGGCGCTCCTCGAAGCGGGTTTCACGTACCGCGAGATCACCGGGTTGGCCGGCAAGCATGCGATGCTCGCGGGCGAATATGCACCGCGCTGGCGGATGCGCCGGCACGAACCGCCACGCGCATTGCCGGTTGCCGCGCGCGATGCGATCGTGATCGGTGCGGGCCTGGCTGGCTGCGCGATCGTCGAACGGCTCGCCGCACGCGGCTGGAACGTCACGCTGATCGAGCGGCACGCGCGGATCGCGAGCGACGCATCGGGCAATCCGGCCGGTGTATTTCATCCACTGATGACGCGCGACGACAACGTCGCGAGCCGCCTCACACGCAGCGGTTTCCTGCATGCGCTCGCACGCTGGCGCGCGCTCGAGCAGGCAGGCCATGCGTTCGCGCGCAGCACGCGCGGGATGATTCACCTCGCGGAATCGGCCGACGATTTCGTGCGGATGCGCGATGCGTTCGACGCGCTCGGCGCACCGTCCGATTATGTGTCGCTGCTCGACACCGACGCCGCACGCGCGCATCTGAACCTGCCCGTCGCACATGGTGGCCTGCTGTTTCCGCACGGCGGCGCCGTATGGCCGGCAGGGCTCTGCGCCGCGCAAGTCGCGGCGGCCGGTGAGCGCGTGAAACTGCTGGCCGGCACCGAAGTCGATCGACTCGAGCGTGATGGCGACACGTGGCGCGCTGTCGACGCGGCAGGCACAACGCTCGCTGAAGCGCCGGTCGTCGTGCTTGCGAACGCGGGCGATGCCGTGCGTCTCGCCGGCCTGCGGCATGTCTCGTTGCAGCCGGTGCGCGGCCAGTTGACGCTGCTGCCGCCCGGCAGCACGGCGCCGCTGCCGTGCCCGGCGATCGGCGACGGCTATGCGGTGCCGCTCGACGACGGCACGCTGCTGATCGGTGCAACGTTCGAACCCGACGACCTCGATCCAGCGATGCGCCCCGCCGGACATATCGAAAATATCGAGCGCGTGCGGCATCTGCTGCCCGGCCTGATCGGCGAGCTGCCGGACGTCGGGACGCTGCGCGGGCGCGTCGCGTTTCGCTGGGTCGTCGCCGACCGTGTGCCAGTGATCGGCCCGCTTGCGGACGAAGCGCAGACCGTCGCGAACGCACGCGCACTGAGCGGTGCGAAGGCGCGCGACCTGCCTCGCACCGCGGGCCTCTATGGCGCATTCGGCTACGGCTCCCGCGGCCTGGTGTGGGCGTCGCTCGGCGCCGAGCTGATCGCGTCGCAACTCGAAGGCGAGCCGCTGCCGCTCGAGCGTGAGCTCGCCGATGCCGTCGACCCGGCCCGGTTCCTGATCCGCGCGCTGCGCGGCCGCCAGATCGGCTGATCTCGTCAGCCGAATCCTCACAGTGCTTCGATTTTTTCGCGCAAGGTTATCCACTCGATGCTGTGGATAACCGCGCGGAATCCACGCGCGGTTCGTGTGTAATCACAGTGGACGTAAACTGGGCAACTCGGCACAGCCGTCGAGCGGCCCAAAAGTTGCTCAACTCAAACCTCTGTGAGCAAACAGCCTGTGCAACGGGTTATGGCTGTGCCAACGCTTTGATCTTGTTGCGTAAACCGAAGTTATCCACAGAACTGTGCAAGCCTTGTTAACTTCTACTACGTATATATACAAGTAAACCATTGAAACCAAAGACCTGTGGTGCCTCACAGGGCCGCGAGTCGATTCGATCGGCTCCGGAGCGAAAAAGCTGTGGCACAATCGGTTTCCTTCGCGTTCGTTCGGCCAGGCGCCGAACGTGCTTCAATGGAACGGTCTGCTCGATTTCGAATCTGAATCTTCGAGACTGCGCAGTCCGTTCACACATCAGGCCGACAATCCAGATCGGCAGCCTGAACGACAGTTCCGCCGGACGGCGGAAAAAGGCGGATCCCATGTCCCGCCGTCGTCGACCACAACAATCACATTCGGGGCGATACCCAGCCGGCGTGCATCTCATTTCTGACGCTTGACCCCGCGCCGCTGGCGATTGCTTCCAAAGGAGAAGTCACCACGATGAAGTCGGCGTTTTCATTCCTGCCCAACTGGCCGCTTGCACCGGATGCCGTGTTCTGGGCCGGGCTCGCGTTGTTCGCGGCCGGTCTGTGCGGCGAGCTGTGCTACCGCGCATGGCGGTTGCCGCGCATCACCGGCTATGCGGTGATCGGCCTCGTCGCCGGTTCGTTCGGATTCGGCGTGATCGACGCGAGCACCGACGAAACCTCCCGGCTGCTGATCGACGTCGCGCTCGGGCTGCTTCTGTTCGAGCTCGGCAGCCGTCTCGACCTGAAATGGATTCGCCGCAATCCGTGGCTCATTGCGTCGAGCCTTGCCGAGGCGACGCTGACATTCGTACTCGTGCTGTTCGTGATGCTCGCACTCGGCGTGTCGGGCATGGTCGCGCTCGTGCTGTCGGCGATCGCGATCGCGACGTCGCCGTCGATGGTGATCCAGCTCAAGACCGAACTGCGCGCGGAAGGGCAGGTGTCGCAGCGCCTCATCACGCTGACCGCGCTGAACAGCGTGTACGCGATCGTGCTGACCAAGCTCGTCACGAGCTGGCTCCACCAGGAGGCGTACGGGAACGTTTTCGCGACGATCCTGCAACCCGTCTACCTGATCGCCGGTTCGTTCATCGTCGCGTACTTGGTCGCGCGTGCATGCAATTACCTGTTCCGCCACATGACCTCGACGATGCGCGACGAGCATTCGTTCGTCGCGCTGTTCGGGCTCGTGATGCTCGCGATCGCGGTGGCGCAGGCGCTGAAGCTGTCGACGCTGCTCACGCTGCTGCTCGCCGGCATCATCGTGAAGAACCTCGAAGCGCGGCCGCAGCTGTGGCCCGAGCATTTCGGCACGGCCGGCTGGCTGCTGACGGTGGTCCTGTTCGTGCTGACGCTCACGTCGTTCACGTGGGGCGACATCGCACTCGGCGGGCTGCTCGCGATCGTGCTGATCGTCACGCGGCTCGTTGCGAAGCTGGCCGGCGTCGTCGCGTTCGCGAAGCCGAGCGGCATCGGGATGAAGCAAGGCATCGCGCTCGGCATCGCGCTCACACCGATGTCCGCGCTGTCGTACCTGCTCGTCGACGACACCTACCAGCTCTATCCGAATTTCGACCCGCACCTGCGTGCGATCGTGATGTGCACGATCGTGATCCTGCAGCTCGTCAGCCCGTTCGTCGTCTACCGCTGCCTGTCGGCGGTCAGCGAACGCAGCGACGGCAACTGATTTCCGGAACCTGCCATGGCACTCGAAACTTTCGTCAATTCCGAACCGTTCACGTTCGGCGTCGAACTGGAGATCCAGGTCGTCAACACGCACAACTACGACCTGACCAAGGCGGCATCCGACCTGATGCGCCTGATCCAGGGCGAGACCTTCCCCGGCAACATCACGCCCGAAATTACCGAGAGCATGATCGAGCTGTCGACCGGCATCTGCCATTCGCACGAACAGGCGGTCAGCGAGCTGCACGCGATCCGCGACGTGCTCGTGAAGGCGGCCGACCAGCTCAACGTCGGGCTCGCCGGCGGCGGCACGCACGCGTTCCAGCAGTGGAGCGACCGGCAGATCTACGACGCGCCGCGCTTCCAGTACATCTCCGAGCTGTACGGCTATCTCGCGAAGCAGTTCACCGTGTTCGGCCAGCACGTGCACATCGGCTGCCCCGATCCGGACAGCGCGCTGTTCCTGCTGCACTCGATGTCGCGCTTCATTCCGCACTTCATCGCGCTGTCCGCGTCGTCGCCGTTCGTGCAGAACGTCGATACCGGCTTCCATTCGGCGCGCCTGAATTCGGTGTTCGCGTTCCCGCTGTCGGGCCGCGCGCCGTTCGTGCTGACCTGGGACAGCTTCGAGGAGTACTTCACGAAGATGGTCAACACGGGCGTCGTCAACTCGATGAAGGACTTTTACTGGGACATCCGGCCGAAGCCCGGCTACGGGACGATCGAAGTGCGCGTGATGGACACGCCGCTGTCGGTCGATCGCGCGGCCGCGATTGCCTGCTACATCCAGACGCTCGCGCGCTACCTGCTGACCGACCGGCCGCTGAAGCTGTCGGAGGACGACTATCTCGTCTACACATTCAACCGTTTCGAAGCGTGCCGCTTCGGGCTCGAGGGCACCTGCGTCAATCCTCAGACAGGTGAGCGCCGCACGATCGCGGAAGACATCCTCGACACGCTCGACCGGATCGCGCCGCATGCGGCCGCGCTCGGCTCGCGCGCGGCGCTCGACGAGATCGGCGCGCTCGCGAAGGCGCGGGTGAATGACGCATCGTGGTTGAGAACCGTTTTCAAACAGGAAAAATCGCTGAACGAGACGGTCCGTCAGCAATGCCTGCGCTGGCGTGAATGAAAAAATGTTTTGCAGATTACAGGCTCGACCGCGCGCCGATTCGCTGAACGCCGTTCGACGCCGATTCGTGCGCAGCGCGTCGCCAGTCGTCCTGAAAATCTGTGGATAACCTGATATTCCGCTTCAAAGTCAATGCTCTGCGGGATGGATAACCCGGTGGATCGGTACCATCGGCACGATGGCCGATTCCAACAGGAAAATGTTTGCGCGTTCGGTTGTGGGGTCGGCAGAGATTGCCGGCACAACGAAAAAATCCGGTTATCCAGCGATTTTCCACAGATTGAAGGGGATAACTTAGCTGTGCGATTTTCCGCTCTCGCTTAGAATGTCGGCTTTGCGGACACCGGAACGACCCGTGTCTCACCGGTCGCCGCGAACGCGACCGCCGCGTGTGCCTCGCGACGGCCGTGTCGACGCTCTTCAACGAGCGTCTGTTTTGAGATAGACATTCGATCTCCACACTACGGCTGCTCGGCGATCCGGGCGGCGGCAAAGCGAAAAGACTATGAGCGAAGGCGTTTACGGGAATCAGGCTTCGGGACGTGTGACCCACAGCTTGCTGCGGTTGAGTACGGCCATGCGAAGCCAGGCATGGGATTGGGCGGAAGGTGCAGGCCTCACGCCGACGCAGGGCGAGATCCTCGTGCTGCTGCTGCAACGCAAGGGCCCGATGCGGCTCGGCGAGATCGCCCGCGAGACGCAACTCACGGCTGCGACCACCAGCGATGCGGTCAGCACGCTCGAGACGAAGGGGCTCGTCGAGAAGCGTCGCGCACTGGACGACGGCCGTGCGCTCGCCGTGCGCCTGTCGGCCCGCGGCCGCACCGCGGCGAAGAAGGCGCTGCAATGGCCTGAATTCCTGACGAAAGCAGTCGGCAAGCTCGGCGCGGACGAGCAGAGCACGCTGTACCGCGCGCTGCTGAAGACGCTGCGCGAGCTGCAGGTGGCCGGTGCGACGCCGCCGCAGCGCATGTGCCTGACGTGCGCGCATTTCCAGCCGGGCAAGCAGTCGAAGAAGACCGTGCATCACTGCGCGGCGCTCGATCTGTCGATGGCCGACAGCGATCTGCGTCTCGACTGTTCGGTGCACGAAGAAGCCGACGCGGCGACGCAAAAGAAGACCTGGAAGTTGTTCGCCGGCTGACGTCCGTCGATCGACCGGGAGGCCGATGATGAACGCTGAAGTGGTGGCGATCCGCCACGTGCATTTCGAGGACCTCGGCAGCTTCGAGCAGGTGCTCGGAGAGCGCGGGCGGCGGGTGCGATACGTCGACGTCGGATCGTCGCGCGTCGAGGCGCTTGACGCGCTCAAGCCTGCGTTGATCGTGATGCTCGGCGGGCCACTCAGCGTGTACGAGGATGCGCAGTATCCGTCGATCGCGCCGCTCGCGGCACTCGTGCGCCAGCGCATCGATGCCGGACTGCCGATCCTCGGCATCTGCCTCGGGGCGCAGTTCATCGCCCGCGCGCTCGGTGCGCGCGTCTATCCGGCTGCGCAGAAGGAACTTGGCTGGGCGCCGCTGACGCTCACCGACGCGGGCCGCGCGTCGCCGCTGCGCCACCTCGACGGCGCGGCGACCTCGATGCTGCACTGGCACGGCGATACGTTCGACCTGCCGGGCGGCGCGATCCATCTTGCATCGACACCGGCGTGCCGCCATCAGGCTTTCGCGTGGGGGCAGCACGTGCTGGCGCTGCAATGTCATCCTGAAATCCGCGCCGACCGCTTCGAACCCTGGCTGATCGGCAATGCCGGCGAAATCGCGTCGACGCCCGGCATCGACGCGCGCCAGTTGCGCGCCGACACCGTTCAGCACGGTCCTGCGCTGGAGACGGCCGCACGACGCATGTTCGGCGAGTGGCTCGACAGCGTCGGGCTTTGATCCCGGGCGAGCGGCATCGCGCGTGACCGGCCCGCGGGCATTGCGGGTCGGCGCACCGCCGCACGCCGCGTGCGCGCTGCCTCGCGGCCGGCTGCACGCCGGCCCCCTGCCTGACCATCCGCTTACTGCCGAGCCGGCTACGAGCAGGCTTCGAGCCCGCATGCTACGCTGGTCCGCTGTTTCCCTTTCCTGGCGAGCGGCATCCATGACTGCGTTGTTTTCTCCGTTCACGCTGCGCGGCGTGACCCTTCCGAACCGGATCGTGATCTCCCCGATGTGCCAGTACTCGGCCGAGCGCGGCGAGGCGACCGACTGGCACATGATTCACCTCGGCCATCTCGCGCTGTCCGGTGCGGGCTTGCTCTGCATCGAAGCGACCGCCGTCGAACCCGACGGGCGCATCACGGCCGGCGACCTCGGCCTGTGGGACGACGTGACCGAAGCGGCGCTCAAGCCGGTGCTGGCGGCGATCCGCAAGCATTCGCCGGTCCGTGTCGCGATGCAGCTCTCGCATGCCGGGCGCAAGGCGTCGAGCGAGGTGCCGTGGAAGGGCGGCCAGCTCGTGTCCGTCGCCGATGGCGGCTGGCTGCCGCATGCGCCGTCGGCGTTACCGCACAAGGACGGCGAGACGCCGCCGCTCGCGCTCGACGCGGCCGGCCTGAACCGGATCCGCGAAGCGTTCGCTGCTGCAGCGAAGCGCGCCGCGCGCCTCGGCATCGATGCGATCGAGGTGCATGCGGCGCACGGCTATCTGCTGCATCAGTTCCTGTCGCCGCTTTCGAACCAGCGCACCGACGAATACGGCGGCTCGCGAGAAAACCGGATGCGCTTTCCGCTCGAGATCTTCGACATCGTGCGCGCGGCATTTCCGGCGGACCGGCCGGTGGGCGTGCGCGTGTCGGCGACCGACTGGGTCGAGGGCGGCTGGGAACTCGAGGATACGATCGCGTTCGCGCACGAACTGAAGGAGCGCGGCTGCGACTGGATCGACGTGTCGTCCGGCGGCGTGTCGCCGCTGCAGAAGATCCCGCTGTCGCCCGGCTACCAGGTGCCGTTCGCGAAGGCCGTGAAGCGCGCGGTCGGGATGCCGACGATCGCGGTCGGCCTCATCAACGAGCCCGCGCATGCGAACCAGCTGATCGAGGCCGGCGACGCCGATTTCGTCGCGATGGCGCGCGCGATGCTGTACGACCCGCGCTGGCCGTGGCATGCGGCCGCCGAGCTCGGCGCACAGGTGTCGGCGCCGCCGCAGTACTGGCGTTCGCAGCCCCGCGAGCACAAGGCGTTGTTCGGCGACATCGCATTCGGCCAGCGCTGAGCGGCATGCGTGCGATATTGCGCGCGATGTTGAACGAAGCAATCGTGAACGTGTAGGATGCGGGTGATTCGCCGCATGCCCCGACGCGGCACCAACCGGTGCCGCGTTTTCGTTTCGCGCGACGCAAGGCCGCGCAAATCGAAAGCGCGGCCGTCTTCCATTCAAGTCGTCTTCAAAGGATTCGTTCGATGAGTTCACGCAGGATCGCGGTGCGCCGCTCGGGAGTACACGGCAAGGGCGTGTTCGCGGTGGCGCCGATCAAGGCCGGCGAACGCGTAGTGGAATACAAGGGCGAGCGAATTTCGTGGAAGGAAGCGCTGCGCCGCCATCCGCACGACCCGAACGAGCCGAACCATACGTTCTACTTCGCACTGGAAGAGGGCGGCGTGATCGACGGCAAGATCGACGGCAACAGCGCGCGCTGGATCAACCATTCGTGCGCGCCGAACTGCGAGGCCGAGGAGATCGAGGGCCGCGTGTTCATCCATGCGCTGCGCGATATCGGGCCAGAAGAAGAGCTGTTCTACGACTACGGCCTCGTGATCGACGAGAAGCTGACGAAGAAGCTCAAGCGCGAATACGCGTGCCATTGCGGCGCGGCCGCGTGTCGCGGCACGCTGCTCGCTACGCCGGACGACGATGGCAAGAAGAAAAAGAAGAAGGACAGGAAGTCAGAGTCCGTCGCGAAGGACAAGAAAAAGAAGAAGTGACCGGCGCGGCCGTTTCACCTTCACCAGGATGGCCGCCGCGCGGCCGTCCGTCCTGCCCGATACGGGGGCCAGCACGCGCCTCAGTGCGTCGGCGTGGCGGCCGGCGTCTCGCTCGCCGGCTTCGCGGTGCGCTTGGCGAGCGGCACCCGCACCACGAAACGCGAGCCGCCTTCCGCTGCATCCTCGTACGACACCGTGCCGCCGTGCATCGCGATGATGTCGTGCACGATCGCGAGGCCGAGCCCGGCGCCCGTCTCGACGCCGTTGCCGCTCTGCGCATCGCCGCGGAAGAAGCGCTTGAACAGGTCGGCCTGCTGGCCGGCCGGCACGCCCGGGCCGTTGTCCTCGACGACGATCTCGGCGGCTGGCTGGCCGTCCTGGAGCGCGCCGCGTGCGACGTTCACCGTGATCCGCGCGCCCGCCGGCCGTGCGAGCGGCACGTATTTCAGCGCATTGTCGAGCAGGTTCGCGATCACTTCGCGCAGCAGCACGGGGTTGCCGCGCACGTTCAGCGTTTCGTCTTCGCCGGGATCGTCGCTGCGCTGGAAGCCGAGATCGACATGCGAGGCGAGCGCGCGCGGCACCCACTCGGCACCCGTCTCGAACGCCATCGCGGCCAGGTCGACGTCGACGAAACGCGCGGCCTGTTCGCCCGGCTCCGCACGCGCGAGCGACAGCAGCTGGTTCGACAGCCGCACCGCGCGGTCGGCGGCCGCGCGCAGTTCGCGCACGGCGGCGTAGGTCTGCTGCGGGTCGCGCGCGACGGCGGCCTGTTCAGCATGCAGCTTCACGGCCGTGAGCGGCGTGCGCAACTGGTGCGCGGCATCGGCGATGAACTTGCGCTGCGCGTCGAGCGCGGTCTTCAGGCGGCCGAGCAGCGCGTTCATCGCGCTCGTCAGCGGCCGGATCTCGAGCGGCACGTCGGTTTCGTCGACCGGCTCGAGCGACGTGTGGGTCTGCCGGTTCAGCGAATCGGCGAGATGCGTGAGCGGGCCGAGCTGCTGGTTCACGACCCGCCACACGATGCCCCAGCCCGCGAGCAGCAACAGCAGCAGCGGCATCATGATCGCGACGAGGAATTCGGCCGCGATCCGGTAACGGTGGCGCACCGGCTGCGCGACCTCGACCACCATCGGCTTGCCGCCCTCGACATTGTCGACACGCACCTGCGCGACGCGCACCGCGCGATTGTCGTACTCGGCCTCGAACACGTACGCGTGATGCATGCGGCGCACGTTGATGCCGCGCAGCGGCAGCTTCGGGTCGCCGGCGAGTTCCTGTTCGCCGTCGCTGATCCGATAGATCAGCGCCTCCGCCGGATCGGAGAACATCGCCTGCGCGAGCGGCGGCACTGTGAACGGCGCGTCGGGGCCGGCGATCTGGATCTGTTTGGAGATGGCGGTGGCGAGATCGGCGAGCGAGCGGTCGATCACGTGCTGCGTGTATTGCCACGCGAGCCAGTAGGCGATCAGGCCGCTCATCAGCGCGAGCATCGACAGCGGCGCGGCGAGGCGCCGAAGCAGCGAGCGGCGCAGGCTGGTGGTGACAGCCGGATCAGAAGACATTTCGACAGGCAAATGGATAAGCGCCGCTCACGGGGAGCGGCGCGGACGTGCGTCGGACGGCGACGCGGGCAGGGCGGCTTGCCGGCGGCACGCGGCCGGCCGGCGTGCGGCGCCGCTCAGACGCTCGCGGTCTGGCGGATTTCCTGCAGCAGGTAGCCGAAGCCGCGCACCGTGACGATTTCGACACGGCACTGCTCCAGTTTCTTGCGCACCCGGTGCACGTAGACTTCGATCGCGGTGTCGCCGAGATCGCCGCCGAAGTGCGTGAGGTGATCCTGCAGCTGGGCCTTGCTGACCACACGGCCGTGACGCAGCAGCAGCATTTCGAGCACCGCGAATTCGCGCGGCGACAGTTCCAGCGGCTTGTCGTCGTTGAAGATGCGGCGATCGACGCCCGACAGGCGGACGCCGCCGAGCGACACTTCCGGACGCGGCATGTCGCTGTGCGGGCCGCTGCGGCGCATCACCGCGCGGATGCGCGCTTCGAGCTCGGCCGGCTCGAACGGCTTGAGCATGTAATCGTCGGCGCCGGAGTTCAGGCCCTGAATCCGGTCGTTCAATTCGTCGCGCGCGGTCAGCACGATGACCGGCGTGTGGCGATTGGTCTGGCGAAAGCGTGTGAGCAGCGTCATACCGTCGATGCCCGGCAGGCCGAGGTCGAGGATCACGAGTTCGTGGCGGTTTTGTGCCAGCGCCTGTTCGGCAAAGATGCCGTCATGCACCATGTCGACGGTGAAGCCAGCCTGCTCGAGGCTGCTCTGGATACCGCGTGCGATGGGGCGGTCGTCTTCGATCAGAAGGAGTCGCATGAAGTTCGCTCAAGTACAATGGGTTGGCGGTTCAGGCACGCGGACAGCACGACGCCGTTTCCACAGGGGCGACGCATCGCCTGACAATCAAGCATGGCGGCCAGCGAACGATTAAATCCAATCATGTCCGATATTTCGATTCACGACCTCGAAGCCGCGATCAATTTCTGGCGCGCCCGCTCGCCGTCGAGCGGCGACGAACTCAAACTCTGCGAAGAGGCCAGCGCGCTCTCCAAGCCGTATGCGCTGCTGATTGTACAGCGCGAAGGCGCGCTGCAACTGGAAGGTTTGGACCCCAAGGCGCGGAAAGCGTACGAGACTTACGTGCGCCTTAAGGATGGCTTGGAAAGCTGAAGGCTTTCGCTGAGTACATCCTAGAAAACGTTCATCGAAATGAAAAGTTGACGCGCCGCGCGTCGAAAGATGCGCGGCGGTAGAGGAAGGTCTCAGGCGGCCGGATCGGTGTGTGCGCACACCTGGTCGATGAACGTTGCGAGCGCGATGTCGCGTTCGGTCAGGCCGTCCGCGTCGTGGGTCGACAGCGTCACGTCGACGCGGTTGTACACGTTGAACCATTCCGGATGGTGGTTCATTTCCTGCGCCTTGATCGCGACACGCGTCATGAAGCCGAAGGCCTCGTTGAAATCGGCAAAGCGCAGGCTGCGCTGGATCGCGTCGCGGCCCGGCACGGCCGTCCAGTGAGGCAGGCCTTCGAGTCGGGTCTTGCGTTCTTCTGATGTGAGCTTGTGAATCATGTTGCACCTCGTTCGGTAACGGCGCCCGCACGCGGGCAAAGGCCACGCGGTAAAGCCGATACCGGTCATTGTTTCATAGTTGCGGGATGGCCATCCGGGGACAGACATCGAGGGGCGGGCGTCGGCCCGCGGCCTTACGCGTCGGCGTCGTCCGGCCAGCCTTCGCCCGTGCCGCGATGCAGCACGAGATCGCGGTCGACCACCGCGTCGGCCGGGAACTCGGACAGCGGGGCCAGCCGGTCGGCCAGCGCACGGCCATCGACGTCCGCCAGCGCGAACAATTGCGCGAAATCATCGATCACGAAGTAGGTCTTCTGGAACGTGTCGATCCGGTAGCGCGTGCGCATCACGCGCTCGAGGTCGAAACCGAGCCGGTTCGGCGCCGCGCTTTCGAGGCTGTACAGGCTCTCGCCCTTGCTCGACACGATCCCGGCGCCGTAAATCGACAGTCCGTTCGTGCCGTTTGCGTCGCGGATCAGCCCGAACTCCACCGTATACCAGTAGAGGCGCGCCAGGCGCGCGAGCGCCGCTTCGTCGTCCGCGACCGCGAGCGCGGTGCGGCCGTATGCCTGCATGTAGTCAGCGAACACCGGCTCGATCAGGAGCGGCACGTGGCCGAACAGGTCGTGGAAGCAGTCGGGTTCCTGCAGGTAGTCGAGCTGATCGGGGCGGCGCATCCACCAGGTGACCGGAAACCGCCGGTTCGCGAGGTGCTCGAAGAACACGCGATCGGGCACGAGGCCCGGCACGGCGACGATCTCCCAGCCGGTGGCCGGCTTGAGCTGGCGATTCACGTCGGCGAACGACGGCACGCGATCGGCCGGCAGGTCGATCTTCCCGAGCCCTGCGATGAACGCACCGCATGCGCGTCCGCGCAGCAGCGCCGACTGGCGCGCATAGAGCTGCTGCCACACCGCGTGGTCGACCTGGCCGTAGCGTTCGAGCGGCTGGTCGATGGTGAAATCGGCGCGGGTTTCGAGGCCCGCGTCGAACTGCTCCTGCAGTTTCGCGGTGACGACGGTGGACATGGTGAGGCTCTGCACGCTGTGGTTGGGAACCATGCAAGTGTAGAGCGAGTCGCGTGCGGAATGAGCGCAAAGATGGCGTGAATTCGCCTGTTGATGCGATAATCGCGCACCAAAACAGGAACCAATGCGGAGAACGCTCATGCTGGAACTCGATCACTTCGATCTCGCGCTTCTCGACGTGCTGCAGCGCTTCGGCCGTGCGACGCACCAGCAGCTCGGCGAGGAGGTGCCGCTGTCGCCGTCGCAGATCGGCCGGCGGCTGCAGCGGCTCGAGGCGGCCGGCGTGATTGAAGGCTACCGCGTGATGCTGCGCCCCGAAAAGCTCGGGCTCGGCGTCACGGCGTTCACGAGCCTGAAGCTCAAGCACCACGGCGATTCGATCATCGAGCAGTTCCAGCAACAGATCGACGTGCTGCCCGAAGTGCTCGAATGTCATGCGGTGGTCGGCGACGCCGACTATCTGCTGCGGATCGTCGCGCCGGATCTCAACGCGCTGTCCCAGTTCGTGATGAAGAAGCTGATGCGCGTGCCGGGCGTCGACAGCGTGCGCTCGAACATCGTGCTGACGACCTTCAAGCGCAACGGCGCGCTGCCGCTCGCGCACCTGGCGCCCGGCGCCGCCTGACGCGGCGGCCGGGCCGGCGGCGGGGCGCGAGGCGCCGCCGCGGACAGGGCCGGATCAGGCCGCTTCGGATCGTGCGTCGGCGTTCAGCAGGTCGACGTACGCGACCGCTACGAGATCCTCCTGCGCCACGCCGAGCTTCGCGAACACGTCATGGGCCTCGGCTTCGCCGCCGGCTTCGTCGTCGTCGGGACCGAGCACCACTTCCAGTTCGATGAAGTCGCCGAGGCCGTCGACGCGGTCGAGATGGATTCGCGTGCGGCCGACGAGGTACACGTGCCGTTCCTTCGTCACGATTCCGCGCGTGGTGAGCGCGGTCGCGAGCAGCGAGTGCATCGCGTCCGGGTTCGTCACCGGGCTGCGCGTGTAGTACGACGCCTTCGGCCCGTCACGGTCGTCACGCTGGTAGAAGATCAGTTCGGCCGGCGTGCCGTCCTCGAAGCGGCGCAGCTTCAGCCGGCCGCGCGGCACGTCGTAGAAGAAATCCTGCTGGCGGTAGAAGAGCGGCGCTTCGGCGGCGAGCTTGGCCGCCTGTTCGCGCAGCCGGTCGAATTCGCGGGCGCGGGCTTTGATCTCGATGTTGCGGGCCATGCGGGTCTCCTTCAATCAGGGGTCTCGCGGTGTGCGAAGGCACAATCTAGCAAAAAGCCTGCGATGGTGGCGTGACGCGCAAGCGGGAAGCGGCGACGCGATGCGGGGCACGCGATTCGAGCCCGTTCGCGATAACACCCCTCACCTGCGGGCGTCGATTGGACACCCGCGGCGCGTCGCACGCCTGCGTCCTGAGCCCGATGCACGACCGGCCGCATCGGCATCAGCGGCATTCATATCGCCCATTGGGTCTCGATCAGCCGCAGCGCGGCCGCGATCGCCGGTTCGGCGCGCCGCTCGGCGAGCGTCACGAAGGTCAGCTCGGTCGGCACCGTCACGTGTTCGACGATGGCCAGCGCATGCGCGTGCGCTTCGGCCAGCGCGGTCGAGTCGCGCGCGAGCGTCAACCCGATCCCCGATTTCACGAGATCGAGCATCGATTGCTCCTGGTCGACCTCGGCGACCTTCACCGGCTGAGCGCCGGCCGCCGCGAACAGCCGCGACAGCAGCCGGTGATGGGCGGACGCCGGCGGCGTCCAGATCCACGGCAGCGCAGCGAGCGCGCGCCAGTCGTGCGCGCGCTGCACGCGCTCCTTCCAGCCGGCCGGCGCGAGCACGCGGTACTGGAAACGTGTGAGCGTGATCGTGTGGAACAGCGTGTCGTCGCGCGGATCGTCCTCGTCGGGCCGGCCGATGTAATAGCCGACGTCGAGCGCCTGCGCACGCACCTGTTCGAGCACCCAGCCGGACATCCCGTGCCGCAATGCGGTTTCTATCTGCGGATGGGTTTCGACCAGCGCGCGCAGGAAGCCGCCGAGCCGCAGGAAGCCGGGATCGAGGATCGTGCCGATCCGCAGCCGGCCGCGCACCTCGTGCCGCAGCGCAGCAGCGGCGCGCTGCACGTCGGCGGCCGCGGCCAGTGCGCGCTCGGCGTGCGGCAGCAGGGTCTGGCCGTCGCGCGTGAGCGCAAGCCCGCGCGACGTGCGCGTAAACAGTGTGACGCCGAGCGTTTCCTGCAGATGCTTGATCTGCAGGCTGACGGCCGGCTGCGTCAGGTGCAGCTGCACGGCGGCGCGCGTCAGGTTGCCTTCGCGGGCGACCGTCGCGAACGCACGGAGCAGGGTGAGATCCATCGTCGTGATATGAGCGCAGCTTATAACGCGATTCAGCATAACTCATTGGATCGGCGGCGGGCGGCCGGAGTACGCTTCATCGACCGCATCGCCCGCGACGCACTATGCTGAAAGCGACGCGCGGAATCGCACGCGCGGTGCACAACAACTGATGGAGACACTCGTGAGTACTCAACGCACGCTCGAGGGCGAATTCGATTACGTGATCGTCGGCGCGGGCACCGCGGGCTGCGTGCTCGCGAACCGCCTGACCGAGGATCCCGAGATCCGTGTGCTGCTGCTCGAAGCCGGCGGCAAGGACGACTATCACTGGATCCACATCCCGGTCGGCTATTTATATTGCATCGGCAATCCGCGCACCGACTGGCTGTACAAGACGCAGCCCGAGGCGGCGCTCAACGGCCGCGCGCTGTCGTACCCGCGCGGCCGCGTGCTCGGCGGCTGCTCGTCGATCAACGGGATGATCTACATGCGCGGCCAGCGCGAGGACTACGACAGCTGGGCGCAGGAAACCGGCGACGCCGGCTGGTCGTGGGACAGCGTGCTGTCGATCTTCAAGCGCAGCGAGGATCACCACGCGGGCGCGAGCGATGCGCACGGCGCAGGCGGCTACTGGCGTGTCGAGAAGCAGCGGCTGCGCTGGGAGATCCTCGAATCGTTCGCACAGGCCGCGCAGCAGACGGGCATCCCGGCGACCGACGATTTCAACCGCGGCGACAATGCCGGGGTCGGCTATTTCGAGGTGAACCAGAAGCGCGGTGTGCGCTGGAATACGTCGAAGGCGTTCCTGCGGCCTGCGATGACGCGCCCGAACCTGACGGTGATCACCGGCGCGCATGCACAGCGCGTGATCTTCGACGGACGGCGCGCGGTCGGCGTCGAGTATCGCGGCGGCGGCACCGACTACGTCGCGCGTGCTCGCGACGAAGTGCTGCTCACCTCCGGCGCGGTGAATTCGCCGCAGCTGCTCGAATTGTCGGGCATCGGTGCGGGCGCGCGGCTGCAGGCGCTCGGCATCGACGTCGTGCAGGATCTGCCGGGTGTCGGCGAGAACCTGCAGGATCACCTGCAGTTGCGGATGGCATTTCGCGTCGAAGGCGTGCGCACGCTGAACACGCTGTCCGCGCACTGGTGGGGCAAGCTGATGATCGGCGCCGAATATGCACTGCTGCAGCGCGGGCCGATGTCGATGGCGCCGTCGCAGCTCGGCGCGTTCGCGAAGTCTGATCCGGACGATCCCGCGCTCACGCGCCCCGATCTCGAATACCACGTGCAACCGCTGTCGCTGGAGCGTTTCGGCGAGCCGCTGCACAGCTTCAACGCCTTTACGGCGTCCGTCTGCCATCTGCGGCCGAGCTCGCGCGGCAGCGTGCACATCGCGAGCCCCGATGCGGGCGCGGCGCCGTCGATCGCACCGAACTATCTGTCGACCGACCACGATCGTCATGTCGCGGCGAATGCGCTACGCCTCACGCGGCGCATCGCGTCCGCGCCGGCGCTCGCGCGCTACCAGCCGGAAGAGATCCTGCCGGGCAAGCGGTACCAGACCGAAGCCGAACTGATCGAAGCGGCGGGTGCGGTCGGTACGACGATCTTCCATCCCGTTGGTACGTGCCGGATGGGGCGCACGGATGACGAGCGTGCCGTCGTCGACAGCCGGCTGCGCGTGCGCGGCATCGCCGGGCTGCGGATCGTCGATGCATCGGTGATGCCGTTCATCACGTCGGGCAACACGAATTCGCCGACGCTGATGATCGCCGAGCGCGCGAGCGACATGATCCGCGCCGATCGACGTGCTGCGCACGACGCGACGCAGGTGCGAACGGAAGCGACGATGACGGCTGCATGACGCCACGCTGACAGGCACGACAGCGGGCCGTCATGCGGGTGCCCGCTGATTCGCTATGCGAAACAAGCCGGCGTGCGGATCGCAACGGATCGACGACACGCACGGCGATTGCGCCGCAAGCCGCGCATTGCTCGCGGCCTTCTCGTTGCGCGACGACATGACGCGCGGCGTAACGTGCACGCGTTCGAGCAGGCACGCGTCGTGCGATTGAGCGACCTTCGATGATGCGCGCGTCAAAAAAAACGCGTCGAAATTCGCGCTCAGCCGCGTGCCATATGGCGGCCAGCCCTATAAGTGCAAATCCCGATGATTGCACTGCACCAACGGCGCGACAATGTTGCGCAGTGTGCATACGCGTCGGCGCGGGAGACCACCCTCGAGGCGTAATTCGGCGCCCGGGGGGCAGCCCGCTGATCCGCGGACCTGTTCGCGGACGCTTCTCGCGAATCTTCCCGGTGCTTCGCCTGACTTCGTACGGAAGGGAACATGATTCTCGGCGACACGATTCTCGAAACACGCGGACTGACGAAGGAATTCAGGGGCTTCACCGCCGTGAACGGTGTCAACCTGCGTGTGCGGCGCGGTGCGATCCATGCGTTGATCGGACCGAACGGCGCGGGCAAGACCACCTGCTTCAACCTGCTCACCAAGTTCCTGACACCGACGGCCGGCCAGATCGTCTTCAACGGCATCGACATCACCGACGAGCGGCCCGCGCAGGTTGCACGGCGCGGCATCATCCGCTCGTTCCAGATCTCGGCCGTGTTCCCGCACCTGACCGCGCTTCAGAACGTGCGTATCGGCCTGCAGCGCGCGCTCGGCACCGAATTCCATTTCTGGCGCAGCGAACGCACGCTGAAGCGGCTCGACGACCGCGCGATGGACCTCCTCACGCAGGTCGGCCTCACTGATTTCGCGCAGGTGCCGACCGTCGAGCTCGCATACGGCCGCAAGCGCGCGCTCGAGATCGCGACCACGCTCGCGATGGAACCCGAACTGATGCTGCTCGACGAGCCCACGCAGGGGATGGGACACGAGGACGTCGATCGCGTGACCGCGCTGATCAAGAAGGTCGCGAGCGGCCGCACGATCCTGATGGTCGAGCACAACATGAACGTGATCGCGGGCATCTCCGACACGATCACCGTCCTGCAACGCGGCGAGGTGCTGGCCGAAGGCTCGTATGCGGAAGTGTCGAAGAATCCGCTCGTGATCGAGGCCTACATGGGCAGCGCCGACGCGGCGCTCGCGGGGGCGCACGCATGAAGCACAGCGAACGGGAGGAACGCGAATTGAGCGGCGTCGAGAGCGGTACGCCCGCGCTGGAGATCACGGGCCTGGAGGCCTGGTACGGGGAATCCCACATATTGCACGGCGTCGACCTGACGGTGCATCGCGGCGAAGTCGTCACGCTGCTCGGCCGTAACGGCGCGGGCCGCACGACGACGCTGCGCGCGATCATGGGCCTCACGGGCCGCCGCAGCGGGTCGATCAAGGTTTCGGGCAACGAGACGATCGGCCTCGCGACGCACCGCATCGCGCATTTCGGCATCGGCTACTGCCCGGAGGAGCGCGGGATCTTCTCGAGCCTGTCGTGCGAGGAGAACCTGATGCTGCCGCCGCCGATCGGGCCGCGCGACCACGCGATGTCGATCGACGAGATCTACACGATGTTCCCGAACCTCGCGTCGCGCCGGCAGAGCCAGGGCACACGGCTGTCCGGCGGCGAGCAGCAGATGCTCGCGGTCGCGCGGATCCTGCGCACCGGCGCGAACCTGCTGCTGCTCGACGAGATTTCCGAAGGCCTCGCGCCGGTGATCGTGCAGGCGCTGGCGCGGATGATCGTCGCGCTGAAGGCGCGCGGCTACACGATCGTGATGGTCGAACAGAATTTCCGCTTCGCGGCACCGCTTGCCGACCGGTTCTACGTGATGGAGCACGGCAGCATCGTCGAGCATTTCCGCGCGGCCGAACTGGAAAGCAAGATGCCCACCCTGCACGACCTGCTCGGGGTGTGACGCCGCCCCGTCTCTCTCGCCGCTAGCCGTGGCGGCTTCGAACAACCACAACGCATCAGAACAACAGGAGACGTCAATGAAAATGAAGACCCTCGCACACGCCTGTCTCGCCCTCGCGACTGCCGCGTTCACCGCCGGCGCCGCGCAGGCCGCGGATACCGTGAAGATCGGCTTCATCACCGACATGTCGGGCCTTTACGCGGACATCGACGGGCAGGGCGGCCTCGAGGCGATCCGCATGGCGGTCGCCGACTTCGGCGGCAAGGTGCTCGGCAAGCCGATCGAGGTCGTCTATGCCGATCACCAGAACAAGGCCGACATCGCCGCGTCGAAGGCGCGCGAGTGGATGGACCGCGGCGGGCTCGACCTGCTGGTCGGCGGCACGAACTCCGCGACCGCGCTGTCGATGAACCAGGTCGCGGCCGAGAAGAAGAAGGTCTACATCAACATCGGCGCGGGCGCCGACACGCTGACCAACGAGCAGTGCACGCCGTACACGGTCCACTACGCGTACGACACGATGGCGCTCGCGAAGGGCACCGGCTCGGCGGTGGTGAAGCAGGGCGGCAAGAGCTGGTTCTTCCTGACCGCCGACTACGCGTTCGGCAAGGCGCTCGAGAAGAACACGTCGGATGTCGTGAAGGCGAATGGCGGCCAGGTGCTCGGCACGGTGCGCCACCCGCTGTCGGCGTCGGACTTCTCGTCGTTCCTGCTGCAGGCGCAGTCGTCGAAGGCGCAGATCCTCGGCCTCGCGAACGCGGGCGGCGACACGATCAACTCGATCAAGGCCGCGAAGGAATTCGGCATCACGAAGACGATGAAGATCGCCGCGCTGCTGATGTTCATCAACGACGTGCACAGCCTCGGCCTGGAGACGACGCAGGGCCTCGTGCTGACCGACAGCTGGTACTGGAACCGCGACGCGGCATCGCGCCAGTGGGCGCAGCGCTACTTCGGCAAGATGAAGAAGATGCCGTCGAGCCTGCAGGCGGCCGACTATTCGTCGGTGACGACGTACCTGAAGGCCGTGCAGGCGGCCGGCACGACCGACTCCGACAAGGTGATGGCCGAGCTGAAGAAGATGAAGATCAACGACTTCTACGCGAAGGGCTTCATTCGCCAGGACGGCAGCATGATTCACGACATGTATCTGATGGAAGTGAAGAAACCGTCGGAATCGAAGGAGCCGTGGGACTACTACAAGGTGCTCGCCACGATTCCGGGCGACCAGGCATTCGGCACCAAGCAGGAATCGCGCTGCGCGATGTGGAAGTAAGCGCGACATAGCGGCGCGTGGTGGCGGCCGCAGCGATGTGCCCGCTGCGCCGCCCGTGCGCGCGACGGCTTGAACGTTGCGCGCGCAACGAAACTCATTCTGACGGCTAAGTCGATGGAAATCTTTGGCATTCCGTTGCCGGCGATGCTGAGCCAGTTGCTGCTCGGGCTCGTCAACGGCTCGTTCTACGCGATCCTGAGCCTCGGGCTCGCGGTGATCTTCGGGCTGCTCAACGTGATCAACTTCGCGCACGGCGCGCTGTTCATGCTGGGCGCGATGCTCGCGTGGATGGGGCTGTCGTACTTCGCGTTGCCGTACTGGGCGATGCTCGTGCTCGCGCCGCTGATCGTCGGTGCGTTCGGGATCCTGATCGAGCGTTCGATGCTGCGCTGGCTGTACAAGCTCGATCACCTGTACGGGCTGCTGCTCACGTTCGGGCTCACGCTGGTCGTCGAAGGCGTGTTCCGGTCGATCTACGGATCGTCCGGCCAGCCGTACGACGTGCCGTCGCAGCTGTCCGGCGCGACCAATCTCGGCTTCATGTTCCTGCCGAACTACCGCGCGTGGGTGGTCGTCGCGTCGCTCGCGGTGTGTCTCGCGACCTGGTTCGTGATCGAGAAGACGCGCCTGGGCGCCTATCTGCGCGCCGGCACCGAGAACCCGAAACTCGTCGAGGCGTTCGGCGTGAACGTGCCGATGATGATCACGCTCACCTATGGCTTCGGCGTCGCGCTCGCGGCGTTCGCGGGCGTGCTCGCGGCGCCGGTGATCCAGGTGTCGCCGCTGATGGGCCAGCCGATGATCATCACCGTGTTCGCGGTGGTCGTGATCGGCGGGATGGGCTCGATCCTCGGCTCGATCATCACCGGCCTGCTGCTCGGCGTGATCGAGGGCTTCACGCGCGTGTTCTATCCGGAAGCATCGGCCACCGTCGTGTTCGTGATCATGGCGATCGTGCTGCTGTTCCGCCCGGCGGGCCTGTTCGGCAAGGAAAAATGATGCAGAGAAAAGTGCTATACGGCGTGCTGCTCGCGGCACTGCTCGTCGCGCCGTTCATCGGCGCGTATCCGGTGTTCGTGATGAAGGTGCTCACGTTCGCGCTGTTCGCGGCCGCGTTCAACCTGCTGATCGGCTATACGGGGCTGCTGTCGTTCGGTCATGCGATGTTCCTCGCGACCGCCGGCTATGTGACCGGCTATGCGATCCAGACGCTCGGCTTCACACCGGAGCTCGGCGTGCTGGTCGGTACCGTTGCCGCGACGCTGCTCGGGCTCGTCGTCGGCCTGTTCGCGATCCGCCGGCAGGGCATCTACTTCGCGATGATCACGCTCGCGTTCGCGCAGATGGTCTACTTCATCTACCTGCAGGCGCCGTTCACGCACGGCGAGGACGGCCTGCAGGGCGTGCCGCGCGGGCACCTGTTCGGGGTCGTCGACCTGTCGAACGACGTCGCGCTCTACTACGTCGTACTCGCGGTGATCGTCGCGGCGTGCGCCTTCATCGTGCGGATCGTGCACTCGCCGTTCGGCCAGGTGCTCGTCGCGATCAAGGAGAACGAGGCGCGCGCGATCTCGCTCGGCTACGATACCGATCGCTTCAAGCTGCTCGCGTTCATCCTGTCGGCCGGGCTCGCGGGGCTGGCCGGTTCGCTGAAGGTGCTGGTGCTCGGTTTCGAGACGCTGTCCGACGCGTACTGGACGATGTCGGGCCTCGTCGTGCTGATGACGCTCGTCGGCGGGATGGGCACGCTGTTCGGCCCGTTGCTCGGCGCGGCGCTGATCGTCGCGCTGGAGGACCGGCTCGGCGACATCGGCGAATGGCTCGCGTCGGCGACCGGCATCGGCTGGTTCCACTCGCTCGGCGAATCGGCGACGATCGTCACGGGGCTGATCTTCATCGCATGCGTGCTTGCGTTCCGGCGCGGGATCGTCGGCGAGATGGTCGCGCGGGTGAAGACGCTCAGGCCGTCCTGATTGCATCGCAGCGGCCGTTGCGGCGCGTTGATGCGAAGCACCATCCGGCGCAGCCGGGAAGGGCGTTTCGGCGGCCTCGCGCCGGTGCCGCGCGGCAAGGCTGGTGCCCCATTTTCGTGCGGCGATGCACCATAGGGGTAAATGCTAAGTTGTCGCAGGGTGAAAGGTCCTTTAATCTTCGTTTCAGTTCTGATGCACCGCGAAACGAATTTGCAGGTGGAGAACGAGGAGACAATCGAGGCACAAAGTGCCCGGACCCCAAAAGCGCTGTTGGACGGAATCCAACAGCGCTTTTTCATTTGGTGCGCGAATTTCCGTTGCTGGTGCAAAGGCGTGCCGCCACATTCTGCCCGACTTCGCTCGCGTCTCATCCCGTCTTCCTCCGTTTTCGTCCTTCCTTCCTGCCGGTCGATCGCCGCTGGCGCGCAGCCACGTGCATTGCCGTCCGGGCTTACCCGGTTGGCGTGCGCAAAAAGCGTCCGTTACACTCAGCTTTCGCCGACCGTGCGGTCGGGAAAACGGTCGGCAGTTCTCCTACAAGCAAAATGCAGAAGAGGGAGTGCGGTTGGATGAGAAGCGCGGGACGATGGATCGGGGTGCAAGGGGCGGCTGGCGCCGCTCGTTCGGGGTCGGCGGTGCACGGACATACCCCGGCGTTCACGAGCCGTCCTGCGGCCGGCATGCGCGTTCCGGTGCGATTTGCCGGCACGATGGTCTCCGCGGTCGTTGCGTTCGCATCCCACGTGTCGTTCGCGTTCGCATGAACGGCCGATTTTTCGATCCTGCATCGCCCGCTTGCGGAGCCGAACCCGGCCCGGCCGGCCGACCTTCCGATAATCGTTGCGTCCGCATCGATCGTGTCTCGCGCAACGCCGCATTTCTCCGGTTGGTTCATCCAGACGACATTACTGCCGCGCATCGTGGCGGTCGCGCGACCGTTTCGGAGCGCGCCGCGGCGCGTGCGCGCGCAGTATCACCGGGGCTTGATGGCGGTGCAGGCGTTTCACGGGAAAACGAGTGTAGGCGCGGTACGGCGAGATAGTTAAATTATTAACTTGTTTGGGGACCGGGAGCCGCCCGAGCGACCCGCGGATTTTTCGAGCAGCGTTTGGAGACAACATAAATGAAGATGAATCGATGGATGGAGGTTCTGCTTGCCGCGGGCCTCGTGTGCGCGGCGGCCACGGCGTCGGCGCAGGTGAAGATCGGTGTAACGCTGTCAGCCACCGGGCCGGCCGCGTCGCTCGGGATTCCGGAAAAGAACACGATCGCGCTGCTGCCGAAGGAAATCGCGGGCAAGAGCGTCCAGTACATCGTGCTCGACGATGCGTCCGACACGAGCCGCGCGGTGCAGAACGTGCGCAAGCTGATCGACGAGGATCATGTCGACGCGATCATCGGTTCGTCCGTCACGCCGAACTCGCTCGCGATGCTCGATCCGATATCGCAGGGCAAGACGCCGACGATCTCGCTCGCGGCGAGCGCGCAGATCATCTCGCCGATGGACGCGAAGCGCGCATGGATGTTCAAGGTGCCGCAGAACGACCAGCTGATGGCCGATGCGATCGCCGGCTACATGGCGAAGCACGGCGTGAAGACGGTCGGCTTCATCGGCTTCGCCGATGCGTACGGCGACAGCTGGTACAACACGTTCAATGCGGCTGCCGCGAAGAACGGGCTGAAGGTCGTGTCGAACGAGCGTTACAACCGCACCGACGCGTCGGTGATGGGGCAGGTGCTGAAGCTGATGGGCTCGAATCCCGATGCGGTGCTGATCGCCGGGTCCGGCACGCCGGCCGCGCTGCCCGCCAAGACGCTGAAGGAGCGTGGCTACAAGGGCAAGGTGTATCAGACGCACGGCGTCGCGAACAACGACTTCCTGCGCGTGTGCGGCAAGGATTGCGAAGGCGAGATCCTCCCGGCCGGCCCGGTGCTCGTGACCGACCAGCTGCCCGATTCGAACCCGGTGAAGAAGCCGGCGCTCGGCTACAAGGCCGCGTACGAGAAGGCGTACGGCGCGGGGTCGCTGTCGACCTTCGGCGGCCACGCATGGGATGCGGGGCTGTTGCTGCAGCGTGCGATCCCCGAAGCGCTGAAGAAGGGCCAGCCAGGCACCGAGGCGTTCCGCGAGGCGCTGCGCGCATCGCTCGAGAGCGTGAAGGACCTGCCCGTGTCGCACGGCGTGATCAACACGACGCCGACCGATCACAACGGCTTCGACACGCGTGCGCGCGTGATGGTGCAGATCGTCGACGGCAAGTGGAAGCTGCAGGCCGAGTAAGCACCACGTGAAACCGGCGGGCGCGGCGCGAACGGCGCCGTGCGCGCCGTCGGCAGCGGAGCGGGCCTGACGGGCCGCTCCCGTGCCGCATGGAATCACCGGGGCCCGCCGCGTGGCGCCTGACGCGCCGATTTTGCCGTTCGTGCGCCGCGGCCATTCCCGTCTTTCGTTTCTCCGCAGCATCTTCGATACCCGAAACGTATGGATCTCTCGATTGCGGCGATCCTCGCGCAAGACGGCATCACGACCGGCGCCATTTATGCATTGCTGTCGTTGGCGCTCGTGCTGGTGTTTTCCGTCACGCGGGTGATCTTCATTCCCCAGGGCGAATTCGTCGCCTACGGTGCGCTCACGCTTGCAGCGCTGCAGGCGCAGAAATTTCCCGCCACGTGCTGGCTGCTGTTCGTGATGGGCATCGCGTGCTTCCTGCTGGAAGTCGGCGGCCTGATTCGCCATCGCGAACGCCGTCATCAGCTCGGCCGCACGCTCGCGACGCTCGGCAGCCGCTACGTGCTGCTGCCGCTCGCGGTGTTCGCGATTACGCGCGGCTTTGCCGCGCAGCCGATGCCGATGCTTGCACAAATCGCGCTGACGCTCGCGATCGTCGTGCCGATGGGGCCGTTCGTCTACCGGCTCGTCTATCAGCCGATCGCCGAAGGCACGACACTCCTGCTGCTGATCGTGTCCGTCGCCGTCCATTTCGCGATGGTCGGCCTCGGGCTTGTGATGTTCGGGGCGGAAGGCTCGCGCACCAACGGCTTCGCGGATGCGTCGCTGTCGGTCGGCAGCATGACGGTGTCGGTACAGAGCATCCTCGTGGTCGTGACCGCGCTGGTGCTGATCGGCGCGCTCTACGTGTATTTCGGCCGCACGATCGCCGGCAAGGCACTGCGTGCGACATCCGTGAACCGGCTCGGTGCGCGGCTCGTCGGCATCGGCACGACCGAAGCAGGGCGGCTCGCGTTCACGCTGGCGGCCGGGCTCGGTGTGCTGTCCGGCATCCTCGTCGGTCCGCTGACGACGATCTATTACGACTCCGGCTTCCTGATCGGCCTGAAGGGTTTCGTCGGCGCGATCATCGGCGGGCTGGTCAGCTATCCGCTCGCGGCCGCCGGCTCGCTGCTGGTCGGCGTGCTCGAATCGTATTCGTCGTTCTGGGCGAGCGCGTACAAGGAAGTGATCGTGTTCACGCTGATCATCCCGGTGCTGCTGTGGCGCAGTTTCGCGACGCCGCACACGGAAGAGGAAGAGGAGTGACGCGATGAAGACGATGGTACGCAACAAGACTTTCTGGGTGTTTCTCGTGGTGCTGTTCGCGCTGCCGGTGCTGCCCGGCGCGCTGCAGGTGCCCGAATACTGGATCACGCTGCTGAACTACATCGGCCTCTACGCGATCGTCGCGATCGGCCTCGTGCTGCTGACGGGCGTTGGCGGCATGACGAGCTTCGGTCAGGCCGCATTCGTCGGCATCGGCGCGTATGCGACCGCATTCCTGACGACGCGCTACGGCGTGTCGCCGTGGCTCGCGCTGATCGTCGGCGTCGTGCTGACGGCGCTCGTCGCGCTCGTGCTCGGTGCGGTCACGATGCGCCTGTCGGGGCACTTCCTGCCGCTCGGCACGATCGCGTGGGGTCTCGCGCTGTTCTACCTTTTCGGAAACCTCGAACTGCTCGGCAAGTACGACGGGATCAACGGGATTCCGGCACTGAACCTGTTCGGCATCGAGCTCGGAAGCGGCCGAAGCCTGTACTTCCTGATCTGGGCCGTCGTGCTGGCCGCGATCGTGTCGGTGCAGAACCTGCTCAACAGCCGGCCAGGCCGTGCGATCCGCGCATTGCGTGGCGGCGGCGTGATGGCCGAGGCGATGGGCGTGAGCACCGCGTGGATGCGCGTCGTGATCTTCATCTACGCGGCCGTGCTCGCTGCGGTTTCGGGCTTCCTGTACGCGCACTTGCAGCGCGCGGTGAACCCGACCCCGTTCGGCCTGAACCACGGGATCGAATTCCTGTTCATGGCCGTGGTCGGCGGCGTGTCGCACGTGTGGGGCGCGGTGCTCGGTGCCGCGATCCTCACCGTGCTTCAGGACTACCTGCAGACGCTGTTGCCTAAGCTGCTCGGCTCGGAGGGCAACTTCGAGATCATCGTGTTCGGCGTGCTGATGGTGCTGCTGCTGCAGTACGCACGCCAAGGCGTGTGGCCGTTCGTCGCGAAGCTGTTTCCGCGCGGGCCGCGCGCGCACGTGCCCGACCATGCCGATCCGCTGCCGCAGCGCGCGAAGCCGGTGGCGGGCGAGCCGCTGCTCGTCGTCGACAACGCGCGCAAGCAGTTCGGTGGCCTGGTGGCCGTCAACGACGTCAGCTTCGAGGTGAAGGCGGGACAGATCATCGGCCTGATCGGCCCGAACGGCGCCGGCAAGTCGACCACGTTCAACCTCGTGACCGGCGTGCTGCAGCCGACCGGCGGCACGATCACGTTCCGCGGCGAGCGGATCGACGGGCTCACGTCGCGCCAGATTGTCCGGCGGGGGATCGGTCGTACGTTCCAGCACGTGAAGCTGCTGCCGACGATGACGGTGCTCGAGAATGTCGCGATCGGCGCGCACCTGCGCGGCCATACGGGCGTGTGGCGCAGCATCGCGCGGTTCAATGCGCACGAGGAAGCGCAGCTACTGGCCGAGGCGGCACGACAGATCCGCCGCGTCGGGCTGGAGAGGCACATGTACGACGAAGCCGGCAGCCTCGCGCTCGGCCAGCAGCGGATTCTCGAAATCGCGCGCGCGCTTTGCTGCGATCCGACTCTGCTGCTGCTCGACGAGCCGGCCGCCGGGCTGCGCTACCAGGAGAAGCAGCAACTCGCCCACCTGCTGCGGCGCCTGAAGGCGGAAGGAATGAGCGTGTTGCTCGTGGAACATGACATGGATTTCGTGATGAACCTCACCGACCGGCTGGTGGTGATGGAATTCGGCACGCGGATCGCGGAAGGACTGCCGCAGGACGTGCAGCAGGATCCGGCGGTGCTCGAAGCGTATCTGGGCGGGGTGGAATGATGGCGGAGACGACGATGCCGATTCTCGACGTGCGCGGCCTGGCGGTGCGGTACGGGAAGGTAGAGGCGTTACACGGAGCGGCGATCAAGGTCGGCGCCGGACAGATCGTCAGCGTGATCGGCCCGAACGGGGCCGGCAAGTCGACGCTGCTGAACGCAATCATGGGCGCGTTGCCGGTGACCGGACATGCGACAGGGGCAGTTGTGTACCGTGGCAAGGACGTGGGCGCACTGCCGGTCGAACAGCGTGTCGCGCGGGGAATGTGCCTTGTGCCGGAAAAGCGCGAGCTGTTCAGCACGATGACGGTCGAGGATAACCTCGTGCTGGGCGCGTATCGCCGCAAGCTCGCAGGCGAGTCGAACTTCCTCGACCAGCTCGATCATGTGTTTGCGCTGTTTCCGCGGCTCAAGGAGCGGCGCAAGCAGGCAGCCGGCACGCTATCGGGTGGTGAGCGACAGATGCTCGCGGTGGGCCGTGCGCTGATGGGCAAGCCCGATCTGCTGATGCTCGACGAGCCGAGCCTCGGGCTGGCGCCGCTGATCGTGAAGGAGATTTTTCATATCATCAGCGCGTTACGCGGCACAGGCGTCGCGACGCTTCTGATCGAGCAGAACGCTCGGGCTGCGCTGCAGATTTCGGACTACGGCTATGTACTGGAGACGGGGGAGTTTGCGCTGGAAGGGCCGGCGGCGGAGCTGGCGCAGAATCCGCGGGTGATCGAAACATACCTGGGGCTGGTGAAAAAAACGGCTTGATGGGGGGCGGTCGGCGGGAAACGTGCGGCGTGTTTCACGTGAAACACGCCGCTTTTGTTTTCTGGGAGTGGGGAGATGCGTCGGCGAATCGGGCGTGGGGATAAGTGCCGGAGCGACAAGCAGAAACCCTGTGACGAGAGTGGGGGCCTCATCGCGCCGGGTTGCACAGGGCAGTGAGCGCTGCACGCGTGACAGCGTTCCATCGACATGAGCCAAGCGGCACAGGGGATAAGCTCGGGCAGGTCGATCCGAAATGCTGTGATGGCACAGCGATGGCGGAGGTCGCAAACCACTGCCGGGTGCGCGATTTTGCACAGTATGACGATGTGCGCTGAGGCTGCAGCAGCGCCGCCGAAGCAGGCCGCACGGCACAGCTCAGCCGATCGGGCAAAAAAAGTGGCCAAATGAACCGGCCCTACCATTCGGACGGTCTTCGGGTGAAAAGCGAACCCGCTATAATTCGGCCCATACATTTCTCAGATAGGTTCGTGCGCAGTTCTGCGCCCGGAATCCACCATGCTTTTTCCCACAGAATTTGACGTCATCGTCGTCGGTGGCGGGCACGCCGGCACGGAAGCCGCATTGGCATCGGCCCGTATGGGTGCGAAAACGCTGCTGCTGACCCATAACATCGAAACGCTTGGCCAGATGAGCTGCAATCCGTCGATCGGCGGCATTGGCAAGGGCCATCTGGTCAAGGAAGTCGATGCGCTCGGCGGCGCGATGGCCGCCGCGACGGACGAGAGCGGTATTCAGTTCCGGATCCTCAATTCGTCGAAGGGCCCGGCCGTGCGCGCGACGCGTGCGCAGGCCGACCGCATCCTGTACAAGGCAGCGATCCGCCATCGGCTCGAGAACCAGCCGAACCTGTGGCTGTTCCAGCAGGCTGTCGACGACCTGATGGTCGAAGGCGACCGCGTGGTCGGCGCCGTCACGCAGATCGGCATCCGCTTCCGCGCACGTGCGGTCGTGCTGACGGCTGGTACGTTCCTCGACGGCAAGATTCACGTCGGCCTGAACAACTACACGGGCGGTCGCGCGGGCGATCCGGCGGCCGTGTCGCTGTCGGCGCGCTTGAAGGAGTTGAAGCTGCCGCAGGGACGCCTCAAGACCGGTACGCCGCCGCGTATCGATGGCCGCTCGATCGACTTTTCGAAGCTGGACGAGCAGCCGGGCGACCTCGATCCGATCCCCGTATTCTCGTTCCTGGGCCGTGCGGAGCAGCATCCGCAGCAGCTGCCTTGCTGGGTTACGCACACGAACGAGCGCACGCACGACATCATTCGCGGCGGCCTCGACCGTTCGCCTATGTATACAGGCGTGATCGAAGGTGTCGGCCCGCGTTACTGCCCGTCAATCGAGGACAAGATCCACCGATTCGCATCGAAGGAATCGCACCAGATCTTCCTCGAGCCGGAAGGGCTGACGACCAACGAGTTCTATCCGAACGGGATTTCGACGAGCCTGCCGTTCGACGTGCAGCTCGAACTCGTGCACTCGATGCGCGGCCTCGAGAACGCGCACATCCTACGCCCCGGTTACGCGATCGAATACGACTACTTCGACCCGCGCGCGCTGAAGGCATCGCTCGAGACGAAGGCGATCAACGGGCTGTTCTTTGCGGGCCAGATCAACGGCACGACCGGCTACGAAGAAGCGGCCGCACAAGGGCTGCTGGCCGGTCTGAATGCGGGCCGCTACGTGCAGGAGAAGGACGCATGGTGCCCGCGTCGCGACCAGGCCTACCTTGGCGTGCTGGTCGACGACCTCGTCACACGTGGCGTGGCCGAGCCGTACCGGATGTTCACGAGCCGTGCCGAGTACCGTCTGAGCCTGCGTGAAGACAATGCGGACATGCGCCTGACCGAGATCGGCCGCGAATTGGGCCTCGTCGACGACGTGCGCTGGGACGCATTCAGCCGGAAGCGCGACGCTGTTTCACGTGAAACCGAACGACTGAAATCGACGTGGGTCACGCCGAAGACGCTGCCGCCTGAAGAGGCGACCGCGTTGCTCGGCAAGGCGATCGATCACGAGTACAGCCTCGCCGAATTGCTGCGCCGCCCCGGTATCAGCTACGACGGTGTGTGCGGCCTGAAGGGCGGTGAATGCGCGCCTGCAGAGCCGCTGGCCGACGATCCGGTGCTGCTTGAGCAGATCAAGGAACAGGTCGAGATCGGCATCAAATATCAGGGCTATATCGAGCGGCAGGCCAGTGAAATCGAGCGCAACGATGCGAACGAGAACACACGCTTGCCGGACGGTATCGACTACCGCGAGGTGCGCGGCCTGTCGTTCGAGGTGAGCCAGAAGCTGAACGAGTTCCGCCCGGAAACGATCGGCCAGGCATCGCGGATCTCGGGCGTCACGCCGGCAGCGATCTCGCTGCTGATGGTGCACCTGAAACGCCGAGGCCTTGGCCGTCGTAACGGCACCGCCGCAGAGGCGACGGAACAGGGGGGCGGCACCGTCCCGACGCAACAATGACGGCGCGTCGCGCGCCGGCGGTTAATCGGGACGTACTTGAACAGATGCTCGCCGACGGCACGGCCGAGCTCGGCATCGCATTGACGGATGCACAACGGAACCAGCTGCTCGACTATGTCGCGCTGCTCGGCAAGTGGAACGCGGTCTACAACCTGACCGCGATCCGCGACCCGAAGCAGATGCTGATCCAGCACATTCTCGATTCGCTTTCCATCGTTCCGCATCTGCGCGACCATGCATCGGCGCGCGTGCTCGACGTGGGTTCGGGCGGCGGGTTGCCCGGTATCGTGCTGGCGATCGTCCAGCCGGACTGGCAGGTCACGCTGAACGATATCGTGCAGAAGAAGTCTGCATTCCAGACGCAGATGCGCGCCGAGCTGAAGCTCGCGAACCTGTCTGTCGTCACCGGGCGTGTCGAATCGCTGCAGCCGGGTATCGAAGTGCCGGAAAAATTCGACATGATCGTATCCCGCGCTTTCGCGGATCTATCCGACTTCGTTAAACTTGCTCGACATCTCGTCGCGCCCGGTGGATCGATCTGGGCAATGAAGGGTGTCCATCCGGACGACGAAATTGCACGGTTGCCGGAGGGCAGTCATGTAAAGCAGACGATGCGGCTGGCGGTACCGATGCTCGATGCCGAACGGCATCTGATCGAGGTCACCGTCGACGAGGCGAATTGAAGGCGCGCGGTAGCGCGCCGTTTGTTTGAAGGTAAAGGGAACACACCAACGATGGCAAAGATCTTCTGCGTTGCGAACCAGAAGGGGGGCGTCGGCAAGACGACGACATCGGTCAATCTCGCCGCAAGCCTTGCAGCGCAGGAGCAACGAGTCCTGCTGATCGATCTCGACCCGCAGGGCAACGCGACGATGGGTAGTGGGATCGACAAGGCCGCCTGCGAGTCGACCGTGTACGAAGTGCTGGTCGACGGCGTATCGGTGACGGAAGCGCGCGTGCGTCCGGAAGGCGTCACGTACGACGTGCTGCCGGCCAACCGTGAACTGTCCGGTGCCGAGATCGAGCTGATCAGCATCGATAACCGCGAGCGACGGTTGAAGGGCGCGCTCGAACGCGTGGCCGACGACTACGACTTCGTGTTGATTGATTGCCCGCCGACGCTGTCGCTGCTGACGCTGAACGGACTGTGCGCGGCGCATGGCGTCGTGATCCCGATGCAGTGCGAATACTTCGCGCTGGAGGGGCTGTCGGATCTCGTCAATACGATCAAGCAGGTTCACGCAAACATGAACCGCGACCTGAAGATCATCGGCTTGCTGCGCGTGATGTTCGATCCGCGCATCACGCTGCAGCAGCAAGTCTCCGATCAATTGAAAGCGCACTTCGGCGACAAGGTGTTCGACGCGGTGATTCCGCGCAACGTGCGCTTGGCGGAAGCGCCAAGTTACGGGTTGCCGGGCGTCGTATTCGACCGCAACTCGCGCGGTGCGCAGGCGTATATCCAGTTTGGTGCCGAGATGATCGATCGCGTGCGCGCGTTCGAGGTGTCGTGATCCGGACATGAGCGAAGCGAGGAAGAAAGACATGAACGCGGTACCAAAGAAGAAGGGCTTGGGACGTGGCCTCGAAGCGCTGCTCGGCGGCAGTGCGGACATCACCGAAGCGGTGAAGATCGAAGGGGCGCCGAACACGCTCGCGCTCGGCAAGCTGCAGGCGGGCAAGTACCAACCGCGGACGCGGATGGACGAAGGCAGCCTGCAGGAGCTGGCGGCCAGCATTCGCGCGCAAGGCGTGATGCAGCCGATCCTGGTACGACCTATTTCATCTGACAAATACGAAATCATCGCGGGCGAGCGGCGTTTCCGTGCGGCACGCCTGGCCGGCCTCGACGAAGTACCGGTGCTCGTGAAGGACGTGTCCGATCAGGCCGCCGCCGCGATGGCGCTGATCGAGAACATCCAGCGCGAGGATCTGAATCCGCTGGAAGAGGCGCACGGGATCCAGCGCTTGCTCGACGAGTTCGGTTTCACGCACGAACAGGCGGCCGAATCGGTCGGCCGCTCGCGCAGCGCGGTATCGAACCTGCTGCGTCTGCTGAACCTCGCAGCGCCGGTGCAGACGATGCTGCTGGCCGGCGACCTCGACATGGGCCACGCGCGTGCGCTGCTTGCGGTCGATGCCGCGACGCAGATCACGCTCGCGCACCAGGTCGTCAACAAGCGCATGTCGGTGCGCGAGACCGAGAAGCTGGTCGCGCATACGACGAAGGAAGCGCCGGCGGTGAAGGCGCGCGCGAAGGATGACGGCGGCCGCGACACGCGTCGTCTCGAGGAGGAGTTGTCCGACCTGCTTGCGTCGACGGTGAAGATCAAGCTCGGCCGCCGCGGGCGAGGGCAGGTGATGATCGATTTCGGCAACCTCGACGCGCTCGAGGGCATTCTTGCGCGCTTGCGCGGCAACGTCGCGGCCGAAGAATAACGAGGCACGATCGATGGAAAACACGGGCGCACCGGCGCCGCGCCGGTGGCTTGGCTGGCTTTTGCAGGAACCCGTACTAACGGTGCTGGCGCTTGCGCTGGTTGTTCTGCAATGGTTGCGTCCGCAACCAATTGCCGCGCTGGTCGGTCTCGTCGACTGGCAGACCGTCGCGACGCTCGCGGGTCTGCTGATGCTGACCAAGGCGCTCGAGCTGTCCGGGTGCCTGATGTGGCTCGCGCATCGCATCGTGCATCACGTGCATTCCGAGCGCGGGCTTGCGATGCTGCTCGTCGTGTTCGCGGCGGCGCTCGCGATGTGGCTCACCAACGATGTCGCGCTGTTCGTCGTCGTGCCGCTGATGGTATCGCTGCGCACGTTGACGCCGCTGCCGTTCCGGCGGCTCGTGATCGTGGTCGCGCTGGCCGTCAACGCGGGGTCCGTCGCGACCCCGCTCGGCAATCCCCAGAACCTTTTCCTGTGGCAATTGAGCGGCGTGTCGTTTGGCCGCTTCGTCGTCACGCTCGGGCCGCTCGCACTGGCGTTGATGGCGCTGCTGCTCGTGCTGACTGCGTGCGCGTTTCGCGCGAAGCCGCTCGATCTGTCGGGAGACGTCCAGGCCGTTCCCGTACAGCGCATGCATGCGTTGCTCGCGGCGGTGCTGTTCGGTGCGTTCGTACTGCTCGCCGATGCGCACAATCCGGTGCCGGGTCTGATCGCCGTCGTGATCGCACTGCTGGTGGCGAGACGTGATGCGGTCCTGAAGATCGACTGGCTGCTGCTGCTGATCTTCGTGCTGATGTTCGTCGTGCTGCGCAGCGCGGCTGCGCTGCCGGTCGTCCACGATGCGATCGCGCGAACCCATCTCGATTCGCCGCTGCGTGTGTTCGCAGCGGGCGCGGTGGTGTCACAGGGAATCAGCAACGTGCCGGCGGCGATCCTGCTGTCGGAATTCACGCGCGACTGGCGGGCGCTCGCGTTCGGCGTATCGGTCGGCGGCTTCGGTTTCGCGATCGGTTCGCTCGCGAACCTGATCGCGGTGCGTCTTGCGAAGGAGCCTCGTATGTGGGTGCCGTTTCACCTCGTGTCGATTCCGTTCGCGATCCTGAGCGCGGCGCTGGGTGCGTGGTTGCTCGTTCACGGCTGAGCGATGCGGATCAGTGCGGCTTACGCGTGCCGCAAGCATGGCGGGGAGGGCGCACAGCGTTCCCGGTCGTTGCGAAGGCGGTCCTGTTGATAAGTGTTGTGCCACCACAGTCGAACTACTGTGGCGGCACAACAACTGATTGCAGGCATCGGCGTGCTCACGTTCAAGCGCATTTCGCGCATCGCGCTCGACGTGGCGGCCACAGTGTTTCCTCTGTTACCCGTCGCCGCGTCGGGTCATTTCCCGTGATCGCGTCACAGCAGGATTTCTGCTGCGATCACGTCGCGCTGGTGTCGCCCGCACCGGACTTCGTTGTCACCTCAATTCATCGCGACCGCGCCTTTTTCGGGCAAGAAATGCCGGCGCAAAAAGCCGACCTTACAACTGTCATCGTACGTCATCGACGCGCACGCTTTTTCACATCATGAGGCGTCGTTTTACGCAGGTTTTTGTCGCGTCTAAAGCCTTGAATCACCTGCAACTATCGCTTACAATCGCCCGGATTTGTTAGCTAGGCACCCCTGAAAGCTTTCGGAAAGCTTGGGGCCGGGTTCAAGGATTTTGCGGAAGATTGCGATGGCGGGTCAGGCGCCGAACGACAGGCACGATGATCACCGAGCGCAACGCACCGCTTCAGCGGCCGGCGAGCGGCGCGAGTCCGATGGCGACGACTGGGATGCCGAGCTGCAAGATAACAACATCGTTCCGCTCACGCGGACGGAAGCCGAGAGGCTGTTCGGTCCGAACGTGAGCAAGCCGCCGCGCGTAACCCCCTACAAGGTGGTGATCGCGCAGGTGGTCTTGTCCCTGGTTGCAACGCTGGCGTGGTGGCTGTTTTCGAAGTCGCCGGGCGCCGCTGCGCAATCCGCGTTTCTGGGCGGGGCGATCGGCTGGGTGCCAAGCGCGTTGTTCGTGGCACGACTGAAGGCAGGTGGTTCGGCCACCGTGATGAGCTGGGTGATGGGCGAAGCCCTGAAGCTCGGCGTGACGATCGGGATGTTCGCCGCAGTGGCGTACGGCTATGCCGGCGTGCATTGGCCGGCGCTCCTCGTCACCTACCTCGTCGTGCTGAAGACGTACTGGATCGCGCTGGCCTGGCGGTAAGCAACAAGCAGCGTGCGGTTTCGACAATGAACCGCACCGGCCCGTTCCCGCAATAGCGTATTGCGGAACGGGGCAAAACGATTTTCGACAATTTGGGTGGCATTAACGATATGGCAGCTAGCGAAGGCACGCGCGGTCCGGATCCGTCCGAGTACATTGCGCACCACTTGCAGAATTTCTCCACCTCGCATCAGACGTCGATTTTCGACATCCACGTCTGGAACCTCGACACGCTGTTCTGGTCGATCGTGTGCGGCATCGTGACGATCCTCCTGCTGCGTCTGGCCGCCCGCAAGGCGACCTCGGGCGTGCCGGGCCGTTTCCAGTGTGCGATCGAGATGCTCGTCGAAATGGTCGAGGATCAATCGAAGGCCATCGTCCACGGCAACCGCACCTTCATCGCTCCGCTCGCCCTCACGGTGTTCGTGTGGGTCGCGCTGATGAACTCCCTCGACTTCCTCCCCGTCGACCTGCCGGGCCGCGTCATCGGTCTGCTCGGTCTGTCGGACGTGATTTCCCACCATCGCATCGTCCCGACGGCCGACCTGAACGGCACGCTCGGCATCGCGCTCGGCGTGTTCGTCCTGATGATCTACTACAGCATCAAGATCAAGGGCGCGGGCGGCTTTGTGCATGAGCTGCTGTCGGCTCCGTTCGGCGCGCACCCGCTGCTGTGGATCCCGAACCTCGCGCTGAACATCGTCGAATATCTCGCAAAGACCGTTTCCCTCGGCATGCGGCTGTTCGGCAACATGTACGCGGGTGAGCTGTTGTTCCTGTTGATCGCCCTGCTCGGCAGCATGTGGAGCTTCGGTGGCGACGCAACGTTCCTCGGCTTCGTTGGTCACGTGATCGCGGGTAGCGTCTGGGCAATCTTCCACATCCTGATTGTTCTGTTGCAGGCATTCATTTTCATGATGCTGACGCTGGTGTATCTCGGCCAGGCGCACGACAAGCACTAAGCGCGGCGTGCAAAAAAGAGTTTCCGTTTTAGTTTTTTAAATCTCAGTTCCAAGTCTTTTCACAAAGGAGTGATCATGCAAGCTTACATCGCCAACATCCAGGGTCTGACCGCCATCGGTATCGGCATCATCATCGGCCTGGGTGCAATCGGCGCCTGTATCGGTATCGCGCTGATGGGTGGCAAGTACATCGAAGCCTGCGCACGTCAGCCGGAACTCATCAACCCGCTGCAAACGAAGATGTTCCTGCTGGCCGGCCTGATCGACGCTGCATTCCTGATCGGCGTTGGTGTCGCAATGCTGTTCGCGTTCGCGAACCCGCTCCTGTCGAAGCTCGCAGGCTAAGGTTCCTCGGAAATATGCGTCCGGCGTAAGCCGGCGCAGGGCGGAACGGAGACTTGGGGCGCTGATCGAATGCAACTCGATGAGCGCCTTACCGTTTCATTTTTCCGGAATAGCAGATAAGGAAACACCGTGAATCTCAACGCAACTCTGTTTGCGCAAATGGTCGTGTTCCTGGTCCTCGCGTGGTTCACGATGAAATTCGTGTGGCCGCCGTTGATCAACGCCCTCGACGAACGTTCGAAGAAGATCGCCGACGGCCTCGCCGCCGCGGAGAAGGGCAAGGCGGAACTCGACGCAGCGCACAAGCGCGTGGACCAGGAACTCGCGCAGGCCCGCAACGACGGCCAGCAGCGCATCGCCGACGCTGAAAAGCGTGCACAGGCGGTCGCCGAGGAAATCAAGGCCAACGCCCAGGCTGAAGCCGCCCGCATCGTCGCCCAGGCGAAAGCGGAAGCAGAACAGCAAATCGTGAAGGCGCGCGAAGCGCTGCGTGGCGAAGTCGCCGCGCTGGCCGTGAAGGGCGCCGAGCAGATCCTGAAGCGCGAAGTCGATCAAACGGCCCACGCCCAACTGCTGAATCAACTGAAAGCCGAGCTCTGATCATGGCCGAACTTGCAACCATCGCCCGCCCTTACGCAGAAGCGCTGTTCCGCGTGGCCGAGGGAGGTGACATCGCCGCCTGGTCCACGCTCGTGCAAGAGCTGGCCCAGGTTGCGCGTCTGCCGGAAGTGCTGTCGGTCGCGTCGAGCCCGAAGGTGACGCGCACGCAAGTGGCCGAGCTGCTGCTTGCTGCGGTGAAGTCGCCGGTCGCGGCTGGCGCCGAAGCGAAGAACTTCGTGCAGATGCTGGTCGACAATCATCGCATCGCGCTGCTGCCGGAAATCGCCGAGCAGTTCGAGGCGCTCAAGAACGAACGCGAAGGTGCAGCCGACGCCGAGATCGTGAGCGCGTTCCCGCTGAACGGCGCGGATCTCGAAAGCCTCGTCTCTGGCCTCGAACGCAAGTTCAAGCGCAAGCTGAAGCCGACGGTCGAAGTCGATTCGTCGCTGATCGGCGGCGTGCGCGTGACGGTCGGCGACGAAGTGCTCGACACCTCGGTTCGCGCGCGCCTCGCATCGATGCAGGCTGCCTTGACCGCCTGAGCGCCACGCCGGCACGCAACAGAATTGACTATCAGGAGCGAATAATGCAACTCAATCCCTCTGAGATCAGCGAGCTGATCAAGAGCCGGATCCAGGGCCTTGAAGCGAGCGCAGACGTTCGCAACCAGGGCACCGTGATCTCCGTGACCGACGGTATCGTGCGCATCCACGGCCTGTCGGACGTGATGCAGGGCGAAATGCTCGAGTTTCCGGGCAACACGTTCGGCCTCGCGCTGAACCTCGAGCGCGACTCGGTCGGCGCGGTGATTCTCGGCGAATACGAACACATCTCGGAAGGCGACGTCGTCAAGACGACGGGCCGCATTCTGGAAGTCCCGGTTGGTCCGGAACTCGTCGGCCGCGTGGTCGACGCGCTCGGCAACCCGATCGACGGCAAGGGCCCGGTCAACGCGAAGCTGACCGACGCGATCGAAAAGATCGCCCCGGGCGTGATCTGGCGTAAGTCGGTGTCGCAGCCGGTGCAGACGGGCATCAAGTCGATCGACGCGATGGTGCCGATCGGCCGTGGCCAGCGTGAGCTGATCATCGGCGACCGTCAGTGCGGCAAGACCGCGGTGGCGCTCGACGCGATCATCAACCAGAAGGGCAAGGACCTGATCTGTATCTACGTCGCGATCGGCCAGAAGGCTTCGTCGATCATGAACGTGGTTCGCAAGCTCGAAGAAACGGGCGCGATGGAATACACGATCGTCGTCGCCGCTACGGCGTCGGATTCGGCAGCGATGCAGTACCTCGCACCGTACGCCGGCTGCACGATGGGCGAATACTTCCGCGACCGCGGCCAGGACGCGCTGATCATTTACGACGACTTGACCAAGCAGGCTTGGGCATACCGTCAGATCTCGCTGCTGCTGCGCCGCCCGCCGGGCCGTGAAGCATATCCGGGCGACGTGTTCTATCTGCACTCGCGTCTGCTCGAGCGTGCTGCTCGCGTGTCGGAAGAGTACGTCGAGAAGTTCACGAACGGCGAAGTGAAGGGCAAGAGCGGCTCGCTGACGGCACTGCCGGTCATCGAAACGCAGGCTGGCGACGTGACCGCGTTCGTTCCGACGAACGTGATCTCGATTACCGACGGCCAGATCTTCCTGGAAACCGACCTGTTCAACGCAGGCATCCGCCCGGCAATCAACGCCGGCGTGTCGGTGTCGCGAGTCGGTGGCGCCGCTCAGACGAAGGTCGTGAAGAAGCTGTCGGGCGGTATCCGTACCGACCTCGCGCAGTACCGTGAACTGGCCGCATTCGCGCAGTTCGCATCGGACCTCGACGAAGCGACCCGCAAGCAGCTCGAGCGCGGCCGCCGCGTGACGGAACTGCTGAAGCAGCCGCAGTACCAGCCGCTGCAGGTTTGGGAACTGGCCGTGTCGCTGTACGCCGCGAACAACGGCTACCTCGACGACCTCGACGTGAAGCAAGTGCTGCCGTTCGAGAAGGGCCTGCGCGACAACCTGAAGACCAGCCACGCTGACCTCATCAAGCGCATCGAAGACACCAAGGATCTCTCGAAGGACGACGAAGGCGCGCTGCGCGCGGCGATCGAATCCTTCAAGAAGTCGGGTGCCTATTGATCCGCGAGTGACACACTGAGGCCGCGCGGGTGCTGATGCGCCCGCGCAGCTTCGGTCAAGGAGCAAGCTATGGCTGGAATGAAGGAAATTCGCGGCAAGATCAAGAGCGTGCAGAACACGCGCAAGATCACGAAGGCGATGGAGATGGTGGCCGCATCGAAGATGCGCCGCGCGCAGGAACGCATGCGCGCCGCTCGTCCTTACGCGGACAAGGTCCGTGCCATCGCCGCGCACATGAGCCGCGCGAACCCGGAGTACCGCCACCCGTTCATGGTGGCAAACGACGGCGCGAACACGGCCGGCATCATCCTCGTCACGACGGACAAGGGTCTGTGCGGCGGGCTGAACACCAACGTGCTGCGTGCGACGGTGCAGAAGTTCAAGGAGCTGGAAGAGAAGGGCCAGAAGGTCGAAGCCACGGCGATCGGCAGCAAGGGCCTCGGTTTCCTGAACCGCTTCGGCGCGAAGGTGATGTCGCAGGTCGTGCACCTCGGCGACACCCCGCATCTGGACAAGCTGATCGGCGCAGTGAAGACGCAGCTCGACCTGTATTCGGAAGGCAAGCTGTCGGCGGTTTATATCGCTTACACGCGCTTCGTCAACACGATGAAGCAGGAAGCCGTGATCGAGCAGCTGCTGCCGCTGTCGTCGGAACACTTCGAAGCCGATGACGGTACGCCGGCTACGTCGTGGGACTACATCTACGAGCCGGACGCGCAGGCAGTCGTCGACGAACTGCTCGTGCGTTACGTCGAGGCGCTGGTGTACCAGGCCGTCGCTGAAAACATGGCGTCCGAGCAATCGGCGCGGATGGTCGCGATGAAGGCCGCGTCCGACAACGCGAAGACGGTGATCAGCGAACTGCAGCTCGTATACAACAAGAGCCGCCAGGCCGCGATTACGAAAGAACTGTCGGAGATCGTCGGCGGCGCAGCTGCTGTTTAAGCGCGCGCCACGGACGACAACTGCGCCTTTGCGCGAGTAAAGAATCAGGTATTTAAAGGAAAAGCGATGAGTACTGCTGCTTTGGTAGAAGGCAAGATCGTACAGTGCATCGGCGCCGTTATCGACGTGGAATTCCCGCGCGACAGCATGCCGAAGATCTACGACGCGCTCATTCTCGATGGCTCGGAACTGACGCTCGAAGTCCAGCAGCAGCTGGGCGACGGCGTTGTCCGTACCATCTGTCTGGGTGCATCCGACGGCCTGCGCCGCGGTCTGACCGTGAAGAACACGGCAAATCCGATTTCGGTGCCGGTCGGCAAGCCGACCCTCGGTCGTATCATGGACGTGCTCGGCCGTCCGATCGACGAAGCCGGCCCGATCGTGAGCGAACACACGCGTTCGATCCACCAGAAGGCTCCGGCGTTCGACGAACTGTCGCCGTCGACCGAACTGCTCGAAACGGGTATCAAGGTTATCGACCTGATCTGCCCGTTCGCAAAGGGCGGCAAGGTTGGCCTGTTCGGCGGTGCTGGCGTGGGCAAGACCGTCAACATGATGGAGCTCATCAACAACATCGCGAAGGAACACGGCGGTTACTCCGTGTTCGCGGGCGTGGGCGAGCGTACCCGTGAAGGGAACGACTTCTACCACGAAATGAAGGACTCGAACGTTCTCGACAAGGTCGCGCTGGTGTACGGCCAGATGAACGAGCCGCCGGGCAACCGTCTGCGCGTTGCGCTGACCGGCCTGACGATGGCCGAGCACTTCCGTGACGAAGGTCTCGACGTGCTGTTCTTCGTCGACAACATCTACCGTTTCACGCTGGCCGGTACCGAAGTGTCGGCACTGCTCGGCCGTATGCCGTCGGCAGTGGGCTATCAGCCGACGCTGGCTGAAGAAATGGGCAAGCTGCAGGAACGCATCACGTCGACCAAGAAGGGCTCGATTACGTCGGTTCAGGCCGTGTACGTCCCTGCGGACGACTTGACCGACCCGTCGCCGGCAACCACCTTCGGCCACCTGGACGCAACCGTCGTTCTGTCGCGTGACATCGCTTCGCTGGGTATCTACCCGGCGGTCGACCCGCTCGACTCGACGTCGCGCCAGATCGACCCGAACGTGATCGGTGAAGAGCACTACTCGATCACCCGTCGCGTTCAGCAGACGCTGCAGCGCTACAAGGAACTGCGCGACATCATCGCGATTCTGGGTATGGACGAACTGTCGCCGGAAGACAAGCTGTCGGTCGCGCGCGCTCGTAAGATCCAGCGTTTCCTGTCGCAGCCGTTCCACGTCGCTGAAGTGTTCACGGGCTCGCCGGGCAAGTACGTGCCGCTGAAGGAAACGATCCGTGGCTTCAAGATGATCGTCGACGGCGAGTGCGACCACCTGCCGGAACAGGCGTTCTACATGGTCGGCACGATCGACGAAGCCTTCGAAAAGGCCAAGAAGATCCAGTAAAGGTCGGGTGTAACGCAGCGGGCGCCCGTGCGTTCGTGAAGGATGTCTCGATGGCATCCTTTCACGGACGGGCGCCCACGTAATACGCTCAACCAGGAGTCGATATGGCAACCATCAAAGTAGACGTCGTCAGCGCGGAAGAGCAGATCTTCTCGGGCGAGGCGAAATTCGTCGCGCTGCCGGGCGAAACGGGTGAGCTGGGTATTCTGCCGGGTCACACGCCGCTGATCACGCGGATTCGTCCGGGTGCGGTGCGCATCGAAGTCGAGGGCGGCAACGACGAATTCGTGTTCGTCGCAGGCGGCATTCTCGAAGTGCAGCCGGGCGCCGTGACGGTGCTCGCCGATACCGCGATCCGCGGCAAGGACCTCGACGCGGCGAAAGCCGAGGAAGCGCGCAAGCGTGCCGAGGAAACGCTGCAGAACGCGAAGTCGGACCTCGACCTCGCAAAGGCGCAATCGGAGCTCGCGACCGCGATGGCGCAGCTCGAAGCGATCCAGCGTCTGGCGAAGATTCGCAGCCGGCACTGAGCCGCGCGCGCGTATCCCGCGAAAGAAAGCAGCCTTCGGGCTGCTTTTTTTTCGTCCGTCGTTTTCGTCGGTTTTTTGCGGGCCGGATCGTATCGTCCGGTCGTGCTATTTCATCCGCCCGCCGCGATTTGATGTCAGAGTGTCGTCAGCAGAACGCGGCATCATCCGCGCAGAGGCAGTCCGCCGCGATCGTGGCGGAGCAGGCGCGCGCGTCAGCCGCGTGCTGAGCCGATCAGACAAAAACGGACGGAGACATCGATGGCAGCAGACCTTGGCAAGGGGGCGCTGATCGCGCCCGAAAACGGACTGTCGTACGTGCGCGGCGCGACCGACGTGCCGCTATCCGAAGCGACGATCAGCCGGTTCCTGCTCGACACGGCGGGCCGCTTTCCCGATCGCCCGGCCGTCGTGTTCCGCGAACAGCAGGTGCGCTGGACCTGGCGCGCGTTCGCGCACGAGGTCGACGTGCTCGCGGCGGGCCTCGCCGCGCTCGGGATCGTGAAGGGCGACTGCGTCGGCATCTGGTCGCCGAACCGCAGCGAATGGCTGCTCACGCAATTCGCGACCGCGCGCATCGGCGCAGTCCTCGTCAACATCAACCCGGCCTACCGGCTTGCGGAACTCGAATACGCGCTGAACAAGGTCGGCTGCAAGGCCGTGATCGCGGCCGAGCGCTTCAAGACGTCGGCGTACGTCGAGATGCTGCAGACGATCGCGCCGGAGCTCGCGGGCGCGACGCCGGGCGACCTGCATGCGGCACGCGTGCCGAGCCTGCGCACGGTCGTGTCGATGGGCGAGGTCGCGCCGGCCGGCATGTTCCGCTTCGCGGACGTGATGGCGCGCGGCCGCGACACGCTCGATGTCGCGCGGCTCGACGCAACCGGCGCGACACTCGCGGCCACCGATCCGATCAACATCCAGTTCACGAGCGGCACGACCGGCAGCCCGAAGGGCGCGACGCTCACGCACCGCAACGTCGTCAACAACGCGCGCTCGATCGCGATGGCGATGCGCTTCACCGAGCAGGATTCGCTCTGCATCCCGGTGCCACTGTATCACTGCTTCGGGATGGTGCTGGCCGTGCTCGCGTGCGTGTCGAAGGGCGCGGCGATGGTGTTCCCCGGCGAGGCGTTCGATCCGGTCGCGACGCTCGCGGCCGTCGCCGAGGAGCGCTGTACCGCGCTGCACGGTGTGCCGACGATGTTCATCGCGGAGCTCGATCATCCGGACTTCGCGAAGTTCGACCTGTCGACGCTGCGCACCGGGATCATGGCCGGCTCGCCGTGCCCGATCGAGACGATGAAGCGCGTCGTGTCGCAGATGCATCTGTCCGAGATCACGATCGCGTACGGAATGACGGAGACGAGCCCCGTGTCGTTCCAGAGCTCGACCGACGACCCGCTCGAGAAGCGCACGACGACGGTCGGCCGCATCCAGCCGCACCTGGAGGTGAAGATCGTCGACCCAACCGGCGAGATCGTGCCGGTCGGCGCGACGGGCGAGCTGTGCACGAAGGGTTACTCGGTGATGCTCGGCTACTGGGACGACGAAGCGAAGACGCGCGAGGTGCTGGTCGACGGCTGGATGCATACGGGCGACCTCGCGACGCTCGACGCCGACGGCTACTGCAACATCGTCGGCCGGCTGAAGGACATGGTGATTCGCGGCGGCGAGAACGTGTATCCGCGCGAGATCGAGGAATTCCTGTTCAGGCATCCGAAGATTCAGAGCGCGCAGGTGTTCGGCGTGCCCGACGCGAAATACGGCGAGGAGCTGTGCGCGTGGATCGTGCTGCGCGCGAACGAGCAGATGACCGAGGATGACGTGCGCGCGTTCTGTAGCGGCCAGATCGCGCACTACAAGATTCCGCGCTACATCCGCTTCGTCGACGAGCTGCCGATGACGGTGACGGGCAAGGTGCAGAAATTCGTGATGCGCGAACGGATGATCGACGAACTGAAGCTCGACGTGCAGAAGACCGCTTGATACGAGCAAGCGGCCCGGCGGCGGGACGAACGCGGCGGCCTGCGGGCCGTTGCGTTTTCGATGGACGAAAAAAAGCGGGCTTATTAGCCCGCTAAAAACCACACGCTACGGGGTTAGCGCGAGGAGACCAAAGATGAAACCGAGTCCGGCGGGAGCCGGAAACGACTCCAACAGGGATGCCCCTCGGAAGGGCTTCGGTACGTGACCGACTGGCTCGCAGCGCTTCGCGTCCGCTCACACTTGGCACACGAGACCGCATCCGTGTTGAAACCGTTGAGCCCATTGTGGGCGAATTAATGATCCCTCACGGTAACAAAGTGTTTCAGGTTGTAACGCCCGCCAGATAAGGCTTTCCGGGATTTTTTTCTGTTTTCGGGGTCCTGAAGAAGGTCATATTTACTCGTCATTTCCGCAGAGTTTTCATCGGGTGCGCATAATGCGTTTTTCATGCGTATCGGCGTCGATGAAATGCCGATTTACACGCCGGAATGTGCATCGCGCGGCAGATACCGCACATGACGATTCATTCGTCGGAAAGATTTTGAAACGTGATTGAGGCACGCGATAGTCGGCCATTCGGCCGGTTTTCGCGATTTCACGCCGGCCACGCGCCACGCCGATGTGTAACGGCGGGGTGCCCGGCCGGCGGCGGCAACGGGTCCACGTCGTTATCGGACGCCCGTTCCGCAAGCGATCGTGCTCACTTCAGCCACTTGTCGGAGATCGCCTGGTATTCGCCGGACGATAGCGCCAGATGCAGCCACTGGTCGACGTACTGCTGGAAGACGACGTCGCCGCGCGGCACCATGTACGCCTTTTCGCCGAACTGGAACGGCTTGTCCGGATGCACGGAGCACAGGCCCGGATTCAGCTTTTGCTGCAGCAGCGTCTCGGACGCATCCGTCACCATGACGTCCGCCTTGCCCGCGAGGATCTGCTTGAAGATCGTCACGTTGTCCGGATAGACGCTCAGGTTCGCATGCGTGAAGAACTGCTTCGCGAAGCGCTCGTTGGTGCCGCCCGGGTTCACGATCACGCGGGTCTCGGGCCGGTCGATCTGCGCGACGGTCTGGTACTTGTCGGCGTCCGCGCAGCGCACGATCGGCGTCTTGCCGTCGACCACGTACGGCTGCGTGAAGAACACGCGCTTCTGGCGCTCGAGTGTCGTTGACACGCCGCCCACCGCGACATCGCACTTCGCGACGAAGTCGTTGGTGAGGTTCGACCAGCTCGTCTTCACGAACTCGGCCTTCACGCCGAGCGATTTCGCGAGCGACTCGGCCATGTCGATGTCGATGCCCTCGAAGCGGCCGTCCGCGCGGTAGTACGAATACGGCTTGTAGTCGCCCGTCGTGCACACGCGCAGCGTGCCGCGTGCGACTACGTCGTCGAGCCGCGAGCCGACGGCCGCGGTGGTCGGGGCCGCCGTCGTGGTCGTACCCTGCGCGTGCGCGGCGGCGCAGCAAAGCATGGCAGCGGCGAGCGTGGCCAGCGTGGCGAATGTCTTCATCGGTCTCCTCCTTCGGTCGGTTCGATATCAGCGTCCGATCATAACGGAGCCATCGCGCGCGTCATATGGCCGCCATCGCATCGGCATACGCAGCCGTCCGGCCGCGCTCCGGTAAAATGCCGCTTTGCCTTCGCTCGTCGCTCCTACCGTGGCCCATACCCTGCTCAACGACACCTTCCTGCGTGCGCTTCTGCGCGAGCCGACCGACTACACGCCGATCTGGCTGATGCGTCAGGCCGGCCGCTATCTGCCCGAATACAACGCGACGCGCGCGCGCGCCGGCAGCTTCCTCGGCCTCGCGAAGAATCCCGACTACGCGACCGAAGTGACGCTGCAGCCGCTCGAGCGCTTCCCGCTCGACGCCGCGATCCTGTTCTCGGACATCCTGACGATTCCCGACGCGATGGGCCTCGGCCTCGACTTTCAGGTCGGCGAAGGGCCGAAGTTCGCGCATCCGGTGCGCACCGAGGCCGACGTCGCGAAGCTCGCGGTGCCGGACATCGAGGAGACGCTCGGTTACGTGACGGGCGCCGTGCGCGAGATCCGCCGCGCGCTGACCGACGGCCAGGGCCGCCAGCGCGTGCCGCTGATCGGCTTCTCGGGCAGCCCGTGGACGCTCGCGTGCTACATGGTCGAAGGCGGCGGGTCGGACGATTTCCGCACGGTGAAGTCGATGGCGTATTCGCGCCCCGACCTGATGCACCGGATCCTCGACGTGAACGCGCAGGCCGTGGCCGCGTACCTGAACGCGCAGATCGAAGCCGGCGCGCAGGCCGTGATGATCTTCGATACGTGGGGCGGCGCACTCGCCGACGGCGCATATCAGCGCTTCTCGCTGGACTACATCCGTCGCGTGGTCGCGCAACTGAAGCGCGAGCACGACGGCGAGCGCGTGCCGGTGATCACGTTCACGAAGGGCGGTGGCCTGTGGCTCGAGGAAATCGCGGCGACCGGCGTCGACGCGGTCGGCCTCGACTGGACGGTCAATCTCGGCGCCGCGCGCGAACGCGTCGCCGGGCGCGTCGCGCTGCAGGGCAACCTCGACCCGACGATCCTGTTTGCGCCGCCGGCCGTGGTGCGCGAGCAGGCGCGTGCGGTGCTCGACAGCTACGGCAATCACCCCGGTCACGTATTCAACCTCGGCCACGGCATTTCGCAGTTCACGTCGCCCGACCACGTCGCCGAGCTCGTCGACGAAGTGCACACCCACAGCCGCAAGATCCGTAGCGGATCGGTCGGCTAAGCGCAAGCGCTGCCATGCTGCACTGCGGGGTGGCGGCGTTTCGCTGTCGGCGCTAAACAGGGCGCAACCCCGCACCGGTTGCCGATTCAAGGCTTGTCAAGACTTGACTTATGCACATTTTCCACGTTGCAGCGCGGTAGAGCCCTGTATCGGTCGAAATGTCTCGCTATGGTTCCGTAATTTGAATAGCAGCCTTATGGAATAAGGCTCCGCGGGGCGCGGCCGACGGCGGCCGAAAACAGCGGGAAGCACGGCCCCGCGCGCTTCGCGGCTGTTGAACGGCGAGTTCTCAACAAAGTTATCCACAGGCTGGTCAGGGTATACGGCGATTCCTAATGCGAATCCAAAACTTAGCGCCGAATCTGAAGTTTTACTTTAAGTTCGCCACCGTGGCGCGGACCCGGGTGCAATTCGCCGGTGCGCCCCGTGCTGTCGCCGGAGCGCGGTGATGGGCGGCACCTACCTCAGGGTCGCCCTCGACCATCCGCTCGCCACCCTGTTCGACTACCGCTGCGACGTCCAGCCGGCGCCTGAGCCCGGCACCCTGGTGCAGGTGCCGTTCGGCAAGCGGCAGGTTGTCGGCCTCGTCTGCGAAGTGACGACTCACACCGACGTGCCGCCGTCCCGGTTGCGGGCGATCGACGCGATCTGTACCGAGCTGCCGCCGCTCGCGCCGGATTGGCTCGCGCTCGTGTCGTTCGCGGCCGACTATTACCAGCGCGGTCGCGGCGAAGTCGCGCTGCCGGCGTTGCCGCAGGCGCTGCGCGACGCGGAGCGCTGGGGCCGGCTGCTGGCGCCCGAGGTGCGCTACCGGCTGACCGAAGCCGGCCGCGCGGCGCTGCCCGACGCACTGCCGGCGCGCGGGGCCGCGCTGCGGCGGCTCGCGCAGGCGCTCGCCGACACCGATTCGATGACGTTGCCCGATGCGCGTGCGTTGCATCCGAAGGCCGCCGCCACGCTCGACGACTGGGCGGCGCGCGGCTGGGTCGCCATCGAGGAAATCGGCTGGGCCGACGCGCCTGTGCCCAAAGCTGTGGATAACCTGTCGACAACCAGTGGACGAACTGTGCCGCCGGCGCTCACCGACCAGCAGGCGGAGGCGCTCGATGCGATCCGCGCCGCGCAGGGCTTCGCGCCGTTCCTGCTGCATGGCGTGACCGGAAGCGGCAAGACCGAGGTCTATCTGCATGCGCTCGCCGCGCTGCTCGATGCACGGCCCGATGCGCAGGCGCTCGTGCTCGTGCCCGAAATCAACCTGACGCCGCAGTTCGAGGCCGCGTTCCGCGCACGCTTCGCGGGCACGCTCGCCGACGACGCGATCGTCACGCTGCATAGCGGGCTCGCCGAGGGCGAGCGTGCGCGCAACTGGCTCGCCGCGCACACGGGCCGCGCGCGGATCGTGCTCGGCACGCGGCTCGCGGTGCTTGCTTCGCTGCCGACGCTCGCACTGATCGTCGTCGACGAGGAGCACGAGCCCGCGTACAAGCAGCAGGAAGGGCTGCGCTATTCGGCGCGCGATCTTGCCGTGTGGCGCGCGAAGCATCTCGGCATTCCGGTCGTGCTCGGCTCGGCGACGCCTTCGCTCGAGAGCTGGTGGCAGGCCGATCAGGGCCGCTACACGCGGCTCACGCTGTCGCGCCGCGCGGTAGCCGACGCGACGCTGCCGACCGTGCGGCTGATCGATCTCGAAGAGGAGCGGCGGCGCGGGCGCGCGTCGATGGGCGGGCTGTCGGGGCCGCTCGTCGCGGCGTTGAAGGCGCGGCTCGAGCGCGGCGAGCAGAGCCTCGTGTTCCTGAACCGGCGCGGCTACGCGCCGCAGCTCGCGTGCGACGCGTGCGGCTGGGTCGCCGGTTGCCCGCGCTGCAGCGCCTACGTCGTGCTGCACAAGCCCGAGCATGCACTGCGCTGCCATCACTGCGGCTGGGAAGCGCGCATTCCGCGGTCGTGCCCGGAATGCGGGAACGTCGATATCGCGCCGCTCGGGCGCGGCACGCAGCGCATCGAGGAGGCGCTCGCCGAGGCCGTGCCGGGCGCACGGATATTGCGGATCGACGCGGACAGCACGCGACGCAAGGGCAGTGCGCAGGCGCTGTTCTCGGACGTGCACGCCGGTGAAGTCGACATCCTGGTCGGCACGCAGATGATCGCGAAGGGGCACGACTTCCAGCGCGTGTCGCTCGTCGGCGTGCTCAATGCCGACACCGCGCTGTTCTCGCACGACTTCCGCGCGAGCGAGCGGCTGTTCGCGCAGCTGATGCAGGTGAGCGGCCGCGCGGGGCGCGCCGGACTGCCGGGCGAGGTGCTCGTGCAGACGCGTTACCTGCGTCACGCGCTGTATCACGCGCTCGGCCGGCAGGATTACGTCGGCTTCGCGAATTCGACGCTCGGCGAGCGCCGCGACGCGCACCTGCCGCCGTTCGTCTACCAGGCGCTGCTGCGCGCCGAAGGACGCACGCTCGATGCGGCGCTCGCGTTCCTGCTGCAGGCCGCGGCCGCGTTGCCGGGGCTGCCGGGCGCCGATCGCGTGACCGTCTACGACGCGGTGCCGATGACGATCGTCAAGGTCGCGAACGTCCACCGCGCGCAGTTATTGCTCGAAAGCGCGTCGCGGGCGGCACTGCAGCATGCGCTGCGCGCATGGCAGCCGGAGCTGTGTGCGCTGAAGGGCGTGCTGCGGTGGAGCGTCGAGGTCGATCCGCTGGATATCTGAGCGCTGCGCGCGCGGCCGCCACACCGCTCGCCGATACCGAGCCGGCCGGAACCGGCGACCTGCGTGATCCGCCTGCCGGCCAGTCCCACACCCGCCTGAATTCCCTGCCACCTCGCACAGTGCAACCCGCTTTTCCCCTCGGTGGTGCACGCCGAGGGTTGCCCACGCGCGCCAACTCGCCCCGATCAGGGAAAACACCGATCCGCCGACCACGGGCAACCCCTAGGTTGCAACTTCATAAGTGGCTGATTATATTGAGTAACTTGAAGGTGCAACCTATCCATCAATTCGGTTGCACCTTTTTATTGCGTGCCGTAGGATTTCGCGCATCCTCTCACACCACATCGCCGGGCTCGCACCGGCGCACGAACCCACCATGGCAAGCACGACTCTCGGCGTCAAAGTCGACGACCTTCTCCGCTCGCGCCTGAAAGACGCGGCAGCGCGTCTCGAGCGCACTCCCCACTGGCTGATCAAGCAGGCGATCTTCGCGTATCTCGAGCGGATCGAACACGGCCAGCTGCCGCCTGAACTGTCGGGCAACAGCGGCGTGACGGAGCTCGCCGACGGCCAGGCGACGGACGGCGACGACGACAACTCGCCGCATCCGTTCCTCGAGTTCGCGCAGAACGTGCAGCCGCAATCGGTGCTGCGCGCGGCGATCACGGCCGCGTATCGCCGCCCCGAGCCGGAATGCGTGCCGTTCCTGCTGGGCCAGGCGCGCCTGCCCGCGAACCTGCAGGCCGACGTGCAGACGCTCGCGACGCAGCTCGTCGAGGCGCTGCGCGAGAAGAGCTCGGGCGGCGGCGTCGAGGGGCTGATCCACGAGTTCTCGCTGTCGAGCCAGGAAGGCGTCGCGCTGATGTGTCTGGCCGAAGCGCTGCTGCGCATTCCCGATCGCGCGACGCGCGATGCGCTGATCCGCGACAAGATCAGCAAGGGCGACTGGCGCTCGCACGTCGGCCACGCGCCGTCGCTGTTCGTGAACGCGGCGACCTGGGGCCTGATGATCACCGGCAAGCTCGTGACGACCAATAGCGAAGCGGGCCTGTCGTCGGCGCTCACGCGCCTGATCGGCCGCGGCGGCGAGCCGCTGATCCGCAAGGGCGTCGACATGGCGATGCGTCTGATGGGCGAGCAGTTCGTTACCGGCGAGACGATTTCCGAAGCGCTCGCGAACAGCCGCAAGTACGAAGCGCGCGGCTTCCGCTACTCGTACGACATGCTCGGCGAAGCGGCGACGACCGAAGAGGACGCGCAGCGCTACTACGCGTCGTACGAGCAGGCGATCCACGCGATCGGCAAGGCCGCCGGCGGCCGCGGCATCTACGAAGGCCCGGGCATCTCGATCAAGCTGTCGGCGCTGCACGCGCGCTACTCGCGCTCGCAGCAGGACCGCACGATGAGCGAGCTGCTGCCGCGCGTGCGTGCGCTCGCGCTGCTCGCGCGCCGCTACGACATCGGCCTGAACATCGACGCGGAAGAAGCGGATCGCCTCGAAATCTCGCTCGACTTGCTCGAAGCGCTCTGCTTCGATCCGGAGCTGGCCGGCTGGAACGGCATCGGCTTCGTCGTGCAGGGCTACCAGAAGCGTTGCCCGTTCGTGATCGACTACCTGATCGACCTCGCGCGCCGCAGCCGTCACCGCCTGATGATCCGCCTCGTCAAGGGCGCGTACTGGGATACCGAAATCAAGCGTGCGCAGGTCGACGGCCTCGAAGGCTATCCGGTCTACACGCGCAAGATCTATACGGACGTGTCGTACCTCGCGTGCGCGAAGAAGCTGCTCGCGGCACCCGACGCCGTCTACCCGCAATTCGCGACGCACAACGCGTACACGCTGGCCGCGATCTATCACCTGGCCGGCCAGAACTACTACCCCGGCCAGTACGAATTCCAGTGCCTGCACGGGATGGGCGAACCGCTGTACGAGGAAGTCACGGGCCGCGACAAGCTGAACCGTCCGTGCCGCGTGTATGCGCCGGTCGGCACGCATGAAACGCTGCTCGCGTACCTCGTGCGCCGCCTGCTGGAGAACGGCGCGAACACGTCCTTCGTGAACCGCATCGCCGACAAGACGGTGTCGGTGAAGGAACTGGTCGCCGATCCGGTCGACGAGGCATCGAAGGTCGTGCCGCTCGGCGCGCCGCACGCGAAGATCCCGCTGCCGCGCAACCTCTACGGCGACGAGCGTCCCAACTCGATGGGCCTCGACCTGTCGAACGAACATCGTCTCGCGTCGCTGTCGTCCGCGCTGCTCGCGAGCGCGCACCATCCGTGGCGCGCGGCGCCGATGCTCGCCGACGACGCGCTCGCCGACGCCCCGGCGCGCGACGTGCGCAACCCGGCCGACCAGCGCGACCTGGTCGGCACCGTCAGCGAAGCGACGGCCGAACACGTGAGCGCGGCGCTCGCGCACGCGGTGGCCGCCGCGCCGATCTGGCAGGCGACGCCCGTCGATGCACGCGCCGACTGCCTGGTGCGCGCGGCCGACCTGCTCGAAGCGCAGATGCACACGCTGATGGGCCTGATCGTGCGCGAAGCCGGCAAGTCGCTGCCGAACGCGATCGCCGAAATTCGCGAAGCCGTCGACTTCCTGCGCTACTACGCGGCGCAGATCCGCGACGAATTCTCGAACGACACGCACCGCCCGCTCGGCCCCGTGGTCTGTATCAGCCCGTGGAACTTCCCGCTCGCGATCTTCATGGGCCAGGTGGCGGCCGCGCTCGCGGCCGGCAACACGGTGCTCGCGAAGCCGGCCGAACAGACGCCGCTGATCGCCGCCCAGGCCGTACGCCTGCTGCGCGAGGCCGGCGTGCCGGCTGGCGCGGTGCAGCTGCTGCCGGGCACGGGCGAGACCGTCGGCGCGGCGCTGGTCGCCGATCCGCGCACGCGCGCGGTGATGTTCACCGGCTCGACCGAAGTCGCGCGCCTGATCAACAAGACGCTCGCCGCGCGCCTCGACCCGGACGGCAAGCCGATTCCGCTGATCGCGGAAACGGGCGGCCAGAACGCGATGATCGTCGACTCGTCGGCGCTCGCGGAGCAGGTCGTCGCGGACGTGATGCAGTCGTCGTTCGACTCGGCCGGTCAACGGTGTTCGGCGCTGCGCGTTCTGTGTCTGCAGGACGACGTCGCGGACCGCACGTTGACGATGCTCAAGGGCGCGATGCACGAGCTGGCGCTCGGCAACCCGGACCGGCTGTCGACCGACGTCGGCCCGGTGATCGACGCCGAAGCGAAGCAGACGATCGACACGCACGTCGCGGCGATGAAGGAGAAGGGCCACGCGGTCACGCAGCTGTCGTCGCCGGAAGCCTGCGCACACGGCACGTTCGTGCCGCCGACGCTGATCGAGATCGGCAGCATCGACGAGCTGAAGCGTGAAGTGTTCGGCCCGGTGCTGCACGTCGTGCGCTATCGCCGCAGCCAGCTCGACAAGCTGCTCGAGCAGATCCGCGCGACGGGTTACGGCCTGACGCTCGGCATCCACACGCGGATCGACGAGACGATCGCGCACGTGATCTCGAACGCGCACGTCGGCAACATCTACGTGAACCGCAACGTGATCGGCGCGGTGGTCGGCGTGCAGCCGTTCGGCGGCGAAGGGCTGTCGGGCACGGGCCCGAAGGCCGGCGGCGCGCTGTACCTGCAGCGCCTGCTCGCGACGCGTCCGTCGGGCCTGCCGCGCTCGCTCGCGCAGATGCTGATCGCGGACGGCGCGGTCGAAGGCGACGCACGCGGCAACCCGGCGGCGGCGCTCACGACGCTGCGCGACTGGCTGATCGAGCAGCGCGAGCCGGCGCTGGCCGCACGCTGCGACGGCTATCTGGCGCAGGTGCCGGCCGGTGCGACCGCGGTGCTGACCGGGCCGACGGGCGAGCGAAACACGTATACACTCGGCCCGCGCGGCACGGTGCTGTGTGTCGCGGCCACGCCGGGCGGCGCGCGCGCGCAGTTCGCGGCGGTGCTGGCGACGGGCAACCGCGCGCTGTTCGCCGGCGCGGCGGGCGAGGCGCTGGTCGCTGCGCTGCCGGCGGCGCTGAAGGGGCATGCGGCCGTGCGCAAGCAGGCCGACGCGCCGTTCGATGCGGTGCTGTTCGAAGGCGACAGCGACGAACTGCAGACGCTCGTGAAGGACGTCGCGCAGCGACCGGGCCCGATCGTGTCGGTGCAGGGCGTGTCGGCGGGCGCGTTCGAGAACGGCGACGCGGAAGACTACGCGCTCGAGCGCCTGCTCACCGAGCGCTCGGTGAGCGTGAACACGGCCGCGGCGGGCGGCAATGCGAATTTGATGACGATCGGCTGACCATCCTTGCCGTTCGGATCAAACAAAGGAAGCGGCAAGGCGATCCCGAAGCCGCTCCATTTACCCTGGTACCAAGGAGATGCTATGCAACACACGATGAAAAAGCTGGCAGGCGCGACGTTCGTCGCCGTCATGTCGCTTGCGGGGACGGCCCATGCGGACGACGTGAAGATCGGTTACGCAGGGCCGATGACGGGCGCCCAGGCGCACTACGGCAAGGATATGCAGAACGGGATCGCGCTCGCGCTGGAAGACTTCAACGCGACGAACCCGAAGATCGGCGGCAAGGCGGTGAAGTTCGTGCTCGAGACGCAGGACGACCAGGCTGACCCGCGCACCGGCACGACGGTTGCGCAGAAGCTCGTCGACGACGGCATCAAGGGCATGCTCGGCCACTTCAACTCGGGCACGACGATTCCCGCATCGCGCATCTACGCAAACGCCGGCATTCCGGAAATCGCGATGGCGACGGCGCCGGAATACACGCAGCAGGGTTACAAGACGACCTTCCGCATGATGACGTCCGACACGCAGCAGGGCTCGGTGGCGGGCACCTTCGCGGCGAAGGATCTCGGCATGAAGAAGATCGCGATCGTCGACGACCGCACGGCCTACGGCCAGGGTCTCGCCGACCAGTTCGAGAAGGCCGCGAAGGCCGGCGGCGCGACGATCGTCGACCGTGAATTCACGAACGACAAGGCCGTCGACTTCAAGGCGATCCTGACGAAGCTGAAGGCGGCGAAGCCGGACCTCGTCTACTACGGCGGCGCGGATTCGCAGGCAGCGCCGATGGTCAAGCAGATGAAGACGCTCGGCATCGCCGCACCGCTGATGAGCGGCGAAATGGTGAAGACGCCGACGTTCCTGAAGATCGCGGGCAACGCGGCCGACGGCACGATCGCATCGCTGGCAGGCCTCCCGCTCGAGGAAATGCCGGGCGGCAAGGGCTACGCCGACAAGTACAAGAAGCGCTTCGGCGAAGACGTGCAGACGTACTCGCCGTACGCGTACGACGGCGCGATGGCGATGCTCAACGCGATGAAGAAGGCCGACTCGACCGATCCGGCGAAGTACCTGCCGGTGCTCGCGAAGACCGACATGGCCGGCGTCACGTCGTCGCACGTCGCGTACGACGCGAAGGGTGACCTGAAGAACGGCGGCATCACGATGTACAAGGTCGAGAAGGGCGAGTGGAAGCCGCTGAAGAGCATCGGCGGCAAGTAAGCATGGCGTGAGTCGCCGGCGGCGTCGAAGGGCGCCGTGCCGGGCATCATGTGAAGAAGCCACCGGGCCGTCGGGCCCGGTGGCTTTTTCTTTGCCGTCGGCGGTCGGTTCGGCGCCCGTCAGGCCGCGTATGCGCGCTGCAGCAGCGCGGCGACGTCGAGCGCGTGCGGATCGAAGCCGCCCGCGATGCGGCCCCAGTCGGGCGCGGCAAGCCGCGTCGCGATGAACGCGTCGGCGACGGCCGCGGGCGCGTCGCGCCGCAGCAGGCAGGCCTGCGCGACGAGCGCGAGCCGCTGCGCAAACACGCGGGCCGACGCCTCGAGCGTATCGGCCGGTGCCGCGAGCCTCGCGCGCAGCGCATCGAGCGCCGCGCGGATGCGGGGCTCGCCCGCGCAGAGGTCGGTCAGTTCGGCGAAGAGCGCCGCGGCCGCGTCGGGTTCGCGCGACACCGCGCGCAGCACGTCGAGGCACATCACGTTGCCGGAGCCTTCCCAGATCGAGTTGACCGGCGCTTCGCGGAACAGCCGCGCGATCGGGCCGTCGTCGACGTAGCCGTTGCCGCCGAACACTTCCATCACCTCGCCGGTCAGCTCGACCGCGCGCTTGCAGACCCAGAATTTCGCGGCGGGCGTGACGATCCGCTTCCACGCGCGTTCGCGCGGCGAGTCGTCGCGCTCGAACGCGTCGGCGAGACGCATCGCGAGCGCGAGCGCGGCTTCGCTTTCGAGCGCGAGATCGGCGAGCACGGTGCGCATCAGCGGCTGCTCGGCGAGCGCGCGGCCGAACGCATGACGCTGGCGCGTGTACGCGATCGCCTGCACGACGCCCTGGCGCAGCATCGCCGCGCTGCCGAGCACGCAGTTCAGCCGCGTGTACGTGGCCATCTCGATGATGGTCGGAATGCCGCGGCCTTCGTCGCCGAGCATGATGCCCCACGCATCGTTCAACTCGATCTCGCTGCTCGAGTTGCTGCGGTTGCCGACCTTGTTCTTCAGCCGCTGGATCTCGACCGCGTTCTTCGTCCCGTCGGGCCGCCAGCGCGGCACGTAGAAGCACGACGGGCCGCCGGCCGCGGTGCGCGCGACGACCAGGTGCGCGTCGCACATCGGCGCGGAGAAGAACCACTTGTGGCCGCGCAGCCGGTATTCGCCGCCGCGTCCGCCCGCGCCGACGGCGCTCGCCAGCGTCGTGTTCGCGCGCACGTCGGAGCCGCCCTGTTTCTCGGTCATGCCCATGCCGAACCAGATCGAGCGCTTGTCGGCGACCGGCACGTCGCGCGGATCGTAGTCGTCGCTGTACAGCTTGTCGCGCAGCAGGTCCCACAGCGCGGGTTCCTTCTGCAGCACCGGAATCGCGGCCTGCGTCATCGTCGCCGGGCACAGCGTGCCGGCCTCGATCTGGCCGTGCAGGTAGAAGCCGGCCGCGGTCGCGGCCCAGCGGCCCGGGCGCGTATCGCGGAACGCGAGCGACACGAAGCCCTCGTTGCGGTACATGCCGAGCAGCGTGTGCCACGCCGGATGGAAGTCGACGCAGTCGATGCGCCGGCCGCGCCGGTCGAACGCGTTCAGTTCCGGCGGGTGGCGGTTTGCTTCGTCGGCGAGCCGCGCGGTGTCGGCGCTGCCGAGCCGCGCGCCGTACGCGTCGAGCTGCGGCACGGCCCAGCCGGCGCCCGCGCGGGCGAGTGCCTCGCGCAGCGCGACGTCGGTGGCGAAGAGGTTATAGTCGACCAGTTCGTCGAACTGGTTCGTGATGGCATGGGTCGATTCGGTCATCGGGCTGTCTCCGGTCTCGTGCTTCGCGGTCTGCCGGTCAAACGCGTTTCCGCTGAATTTCAGAGTAGCAAATATGCCGCCGCGACATGTTCAGGTTCCGGCGCCGCCCGGCCAGCCGGCGGCGCAACCCGCGCCCGCGTTGCGCCGCCGGCCGCGCCAGTCGCGCGCGCAGGCCACGTCCGAGGCACTCCAGCAGGCCTTCGTTCAGCTTTTGCTCGAGCGCGGCTACGCGAAGGCGACGATCCGCGAGATCGCGGCCGTCGCGGGCGTGAGCGTCGGCACCTTCTACGAATACTTCGGCGACAAGCAGAGCCTCGCCGCGCTGTGCATCCATCGGCGCGTGCTGGCGCTGGCCGACCGGCTGCGCGAAGCGGCGCACGGGCTGCGCGGCGTGCCGCGTGCCGAGCTCGCGGCCGTGCTCGTCGACCTGCAGGTCGATGCGATCGCCGCCGACGCCGCGCCGTGGAGTGCGTTCTTCGCGCTGGAGCGGCAGGTGTCGCCGCTGTCCGCATACCGCCGCCATTACGACGCGTATGTCGCGCTGTGGCGCGACGCGCTTGCGCAGTGCAGCGATCCGCCGCCGGCCGCGAGGCTCGACGGGGTCGCGCGAATGGCGCATGCGGTCTGCTACGGCGGCGTGTCGCAGGCGCTGCTCACGCTCGGGCCCGCGCTGGACTTCGCCGCGTTGCGCGGCGAGTTGCAGGCCGTCCTCGGCGCCTATCTGGCGGCCGCGGGTGCGTGATGCGCGGCGTGGCCGTGCGTCCGGGCGGCCAGCGCAAGCCCGTCGCGAGTGTGGGCAGGCACTGGGAGGAGATGCCTGATGCGCATGCGTTGCCGGGCACATGGTCTTGGCATTGAGCCTTGCGCATGGCCGGTCATGAGAAAAATGCATGGCCGCCATGACGAACTTTCGATTGTCCGCCCTTATTGGCTCGGGCTAAATCATGCGTCACGAACCGGGCCGCGTGCGTCGCGCGGGCCGGCGCGAAGGACAATTGAAGGAGGAGTCATGCGAAGCGCCACCACGCCCCGATCGAAACTGCCGGACGTCGGGACGACGATCTTCACGGTGATCGGCCAGCTCGCCGCGCAGCACGATGCGCTGAACCTGTCGCAGGGCGCGCCGAATTTCGCGCCCGATCCGGCGCTCGTCGAGGGCGTCGCGCGCGCGATGCGCGACGGCCACAACCAGTACGCGCCGATGGCCGGCGTCGTGTCGCTGCGCGAACGCCTCGCGGAGAAGACGGAGGCGCTGTACGGCACGCGCTACGACCCGGGCACCGAGATCACGGTGATCGCGAGCGCGAGCGAAGGGCTCTACGCGGCGATCAGCGCGCTCGTGCATCCGGGCGACGAAGTGATCTATTTCGAGCCGTCGTTCGACAGCTATGCGCCGATCGTGCGGTTGCAGGGCGCGACGCCGGTCGCGATCAAGCTGTCGCCCGAGCATTTCCGCGTGAACTGGGACGAAGTGGCCGCGGCGATCACGCCGCGCACGCGAATGATCATCGTCAACACGCCGCACAACCCGACCGCGACGGTGTTCTCCGCCGACGATCTCGAACGGCTCGCGCAGCTCACGCGCAATACCGACATCGTGGTCCTGTCGGACGAGGTCTACGAGCACGTGGTGTTCGACGGCGCGCAACATCAGAGCGTCGCGCGTCACCGTGAGCTCGCCGAACGCAGCGTGATCGTGTCGTCGTTCGGCAAGTCGTTCCACGTGACGGGCTGGCGGGTCGGCCATTGCATCGCGCCGGCCGAACTGATGGACGAGATCCGCAAGGTGCACCAATTCATGGTGTTCTCGGCCGATACGCCGATGCAGGTCGCGTTCGCGGAGATCCTCGCGCGGCCGGAAAGCTATCTCGGCCTGTCGGCGTTCTACCAGGCCAAGCGCGACCTGCTCGCGCGCGAGCTGGCCGGTTCGCGCTTCGAGCTGCTGCCGAGCGAAGGCTCGTTCTTCATGCTCGCGCGGTTCCGGCACTTCTCGGACGAACGCGACAGCGACTTCGTGCTGCGCCTGATCCGCGATGCGCGCGTCGCGACGATTCCGCTGTCGGCGTTCTATACCGACGGCACCGACGCGGGCGTGATCCGGCTCAGTTTCTCGAAAGACGACGCGACGCTGATCGAAGGCGCGCGGCGGTTGCGGTCGCTGTAAATCGCGGGCGCGGCCCGCACCCCAAGCAGGCGACGTGTACGTCGCACGGAAAGCCACCGACGGAACCGGAGCACGTGCGAACGCACGGCGCCGGCCGACAAGCCAGGAGATCACGATGAAGCATGCACACACACTCAAGCTCGCGTTCGCACTCGCGTGCGCGCTCGGTTCCGGCGCGGCGCTCGCCGACGGGCAAACGCTGCGTTTCGGCCTCGAGGCGCAATACCCGCCGTTCGAGTCGAAGGCGCCGAACGGCGACCTGCAGGGCTTCGACATCGACGTCGGCAACGCCGTCTGCCAGACCGCGAAGCTGTCGTGCAAGTGGGTCGAGACGTCGTTCGACGGGCTGATTCCCGCGCTGAAGGGCCGCAAGTTCGACGCGATCAATTCGGCGATGAACGCGACCGAGCAGCGGCGCCAGGCGATCGACTTCACGACGATCATCTACCGCGTGCCGACGCAGCTGATCGCGCGCACCGGCAGCGGCCTGCTGCCGACGCCGGAATCGCTGAAGGGCAAGCGCGTCGGCGTGTTGCAGGCATCGATCCAGGAAACCTACGCGAAGGCGCACTGGGAGCCGGCCGGCGTGTCGATCGTCGCGTACCAGGATCAGAACCAGGTGTATGCGGATCTCGTGGCGGGCCGTCTCGACGCGACGCTGGTGCTCGCGCCGGCCGGTCAGCGCGGTTTCCTGTCGCGCCCGGACGGCAACGGTTTCGCGTTCGTCGGCCAGCCGGTGCGCGACGACCGGATTCTCGGCAGCGGGATCGCGTTCGGCCTGCGCAAGGGCGACGACGCGCTGAAAGCGAAACTCGATTCCGCGATCGACAAGCTGAAGGCGGACGGCACGGTGAAGTCGCTCGGCCAGAAATACTTCGGCGATATCGACATCTCCACCAAATAACGGACGCATACGATGCAGAGCCTGGATACGGGCGGAGAGACTGGCGGCCACGGTGCGACGGTGCAGGCGGACGACGCGCTCGAGGCGGCGCTCGTCGCCGGCCTGGGCGACTCGCTGGTCACGCGGGCGGCCGAGATCGATCCGCGCTACTTCACCGCGTACAACGAGCCGGCCGGTGTGCGGCCGCGCGCGCTGGTGCGGCCGCGCAGCGTCGGCGACGTGTCGCGCACGCTCGCGCTGTGCACGCGGCTCGGGCAGCCGGTCGTGCCGCAGGGCGGTCTCACCGGGCTCGCCCGCGGCGCGGTCGCGCTGGGCGGCGAGATCGTGCTGTCGATGGAGCGTTTCGCGGGTGTCGAGGCAATCGACGCGGCGGCGGGCACGATGACGGTGCGCGCCGGGACGCCGCTGCAGACGGTGCAGGAGGCCGCGGACGCGGCGGGCTTCACGTTCGGCGTCGATCTCGGCGCACGCGGTTCGTGCCAGATCGGCGGCATGCTCGCGACCAACGCGGGCGGCACGCGCGCGATTCGCTACGGAATGATGCGCGAGCAGGTGCTCGGGCTCGAGGCCGTGCTCGCCGACGGCACCATCGTGTCGTCGATGAACCGGATGCTGAAGAACAACGCGGGCTACGATCTGAAGCAGCTGTTCATCGGCAGCGAAGGCACGCTCGGCATCATCACGCGCGCCGTGCTGCGGCTGCATCCGAAGCTCGCCGCGCCGGCCACCGCGCTCTGCCGCGTGCATGGCTACGACGCCGTCGTCGGGTTGTGGAACCGCCTGCGCGCACTGCCCGAGATCGTCAGTTTCGAAGCGATGTGGCCGGCCTTCTACGACTACGTCGCGGGCCACACGCCCGGCGTCGTCGCGCCGTTCGCGGGCGACGGCGGCTTCGCGGTGCTGATCGAGTGCGCGACGAGCGCGCCGGGCGGCGATGCGCGCCAGGCGCTGGAAACCGGCCTGGCGGATGCGATCGACGCGGGGCTCGTCGACGATGCGGCGCTCGCGACATCCGAGCGGCAGGCGCGCGACCTGTGGACGTTGCGCGAAGGCCTCGCGATCGATGCGCTGCCGCATCTGGTGAACTTCGACGTGAGCCTGCCGACGGGGGAGCTCGGCCTGTTCGCCTCGCGCTGCGAGGCGGCGTTGCGTGCGGTCTGGCCCGGCATCGTTTGCCTGTTCTTCGGCCACGTCGGCGACGGCAACGTGCATATCGGCGTATCGCTCACCGGCATGCGCGACGCGGACGCCGATGCGATCGATCGCTGCGTGTACGCGGTCGTTCGAGACATGGGCGGGTCGGTGTCGGCGGAGCACGGCATCGGCATGCTCAAGCGGGCCTATCTCGCGCACACGCGCAGCGAAGCGGAAATCGGCTTGATGCGGCGCCTGAAGGCCGCGCTCGATCCCGCCGGCGTGCTCAATCCCGGCAAGGTGCTTTGATCGGCACGCGCCGATGGCGGGCGCGTCAGCCGTCGACCCAGCGCAGTGCGCCGATCCTCAGGTGTTCGACGACGCTGCGCGCCCAGTCGAGTTCCGCGTTGAGCAGCACGAGCGCATGTTCGTTCTGCAACAGGAACAGGCGCGGCACCTGGTCGTTCTGCGCGGCGTTGCGCAGCGACTCGAGACGTTCGCGTTCGGCCTCGAGCGCGGCGATGCGGCGCTCGAGTTGCTGGCGCGCATCGTCGGCGTCGAGCAGCGGCAGGAATGCGAGACCGGCGCCGAACGCCGGAAACTCGCGCGCGGGCTCCGCGAGCAGCGTATGCAGCCACGCCTGCCCGGCCGTATGCCCGGCTTCGGTCAGCGTGTACAGCGTGCGTTCGGGAAACGCGCCGTCGCGCTCGGTGTCGTGCACCGCGATCAGCCCGTCGCGCAGCAGCCGGTCGATCGTCTGGTAGAGGCTCGTGCGCTGTCGCACGTTGACGACTTCGTCATAGCCGCGCGCTTTCAACTGCTGGAGCATTCCGTACGGATGCATCGGCGTTTCGGTGAGCGTCGCGAGGACCGCGAGCGCGAGCGGAGACGGGCGGCTTGTTGCCATGAATAGTTCGATTATGTCTAGTAAGAATATAACTAGTATCGACTAGACTATCATATTCCACAAGCGTTTCAGCCGAGGTGTGAGCGCTTCGCGGCTGGCGCGACGGTTTCCATCGTCGTGAGACCGTGGACGATTCCGCAGTCCTCGACCGAATGTTCGCCGACGCACTGGCGGCGCAATTCGGTGAGCTGGTCGCGCAGATGCGTCAGTTCGGCGAGGCGCGCGTCGACGTGGCCGATGTGCTCGTCGAGCAGCGCGTTGACCGAATCGCACGGGTCGGCCGGCGTGTCGGTGAGCTGCAACAGCGCGCGGATTTCGTCGTGCGCCATGTCGAGCGCCCGGCAGTTGCGTATGAAGCGCAGCCGCTCGACGTGCACGTCGGTGTAGTTGCGGTAGTTCGCATCGGTGCGCTCGGCGTCCGGCATCAGCCCTTCCTTCTCGTAGAAGCGGATCGTCTCGGGCGTGCAGCGGGCCGCCTTGGCCAGTTCGCCGATCTTCATGGCTTTCTCCGTTGTAAGGGTTGACCTTGTAGTGGCTTCAGGGTGTTAACTCTACACCGTCAAGCCACAGAGGAGGTTGTCATGACCGACGCCCAGCGTACCCCCGACCCACGACACCGTCATGCAGGCGGCGCCGATGCGTGCTGCGCCGATGCGCGCGACACGCAGGCGGCGACCACTGCCGACGCGGCGCCGGCGGCCGGCGAGCACGCGCATGGCGACGCGGCGGCGCACCGCGCGCAGCCGCATGCATGCGGTCACGATCATGACCACGATCGCCCATCCGCGCACGGCACGGGGCACGATCACGACACCCATGCCGGCCACGCGCACGGCGACGGGCATGAGCATGGAGCGGCGTGCTCGCACGGCCACGCGGCGCACGATCATGCCGGTCACGACCACGACCACGACCACGACCACGACCACGACCACGACCACGACCACGACCACGCGGCCGGCGCATGCTGCGCGCCGGCCGCGCTATCGCTCGCGCCGCTGCCGGTCGCGCGGGCGACCGCGTCGGGTCACGTCCGCTCGGCGTTCCGCATCATGCAGATGGACTGCCCGACCGAGGAAACCCTGATTCGCAAGAAGCTCGGCGGAATGGAGCAGGTGTCCGCGCTCGAATTCAACCTGATGCAGCGGATGCTGACCGTCGAACACGTGCCCGGTGCGCAACCGGCGATCGAAAGCGCGATCCGCACGCTCGGGATGACGCCGGAGGCCGCGTCGGCCGACGCACCGGCAGCATCCGTCGCGCCGCCGCCCGCGAAGCCGTGGTGGCCGCTTGCGGCGGCCGCCGTCGCCGCGATCGCATCCGAGGCGGTGAGCTGGGCCGGCCTGCCGACGTGGCTGTCGGCGGTGCTGGCGCTCGCGGCGGTGCTCGCATGCGGGCTGACCACGTACAAGAAGGGCTGGATCGCGATCCGCAACGGCAACCTGAACATCAACGCGCTGATGAGCATCGCGGTGACGGGCGCGATGGCGATCGGCCAGTGGCCGGAAGCCGCGATGGTGATGGTGCTGTTCACGATCGCCGAGCTGATCGAGGCGAAGTCGCTCGACCGCGCGCGCAACGCGATCCAGGGCCTGATGCAGCTCGCGCCGGACACCGCGACCGTGCAGGACGCCGACGGCACGTGGCGCACGATCGAGGCCGCGCAGGTCGCGCTCGGCGCGATCGTGCGCGTGAAGCCGGGCGAGCGGATCGGGCTGGACGGCGAGGTCATCGCGGGCCGCTCGACGGTGAACCAGGCGCCGATCACCGGTGAGAGCCTGCCGGTCGACAAGACGGCAGGCGACGCTGTGTACGCGGGCACGATCAACGAAGCGGGTTCGTTCGACTATCGCGTGACGGCGGTTGCCGCCAACTCGACGCTCGCGCGGATCATCCACGCGGTCGAGGAAGCGCAGGGCGCGAAGGCGCCGACGCAGCGCTTCGTCGACCAGTTCGCGCGCGTCTATACGCCGATCGTGTTCGCGGTCGCACTGCTGGTCGCGGTGGCGCCGCCGCTCGTCATGGGCGGCGCGTGGCACGACTGGATCTACCGCGCGTTGGTGCTGCTCGTGATCGCGTGCCCGTGCGCGCTGGTGATCTCGACGCCGGTGACGATCGTGTCGGGGCTCGCAGCCGCGGCGCGGCGCGGGATTCTCGTGAAGGGCGGCGTCTATCTGGAAGAAGGCCGCAAGCTCGCATGGCTCGCGCTCGACAAGACCGGCACGATCACGCACGGCAAGCCCGTGCAGACCGATTTCGACCTGCATGCGACGGACGTCGACGCGGCGCGCGTGCGTCACCTCGGCGCGAGCCTCGCGGCGCGCTCCGATCACCCGGTGTCGCAGGCGATCGCCGCCGCGGCCCGCGACACGACGACGGCAGCGTTCGCCGATGTAGAGGACTTCGAAGCACTCGTCGGGCGCGGCGTGCGCGGCACGATCGACGGTGTGCGCTACTGGCTCGGCAACCACCGGCTCGTCGAGGAGCTCGAACGCTGCTCGCCGGCGCTGGAGGCGAAGCTCGACGCGCTCGAGCGGCAGGGCAAGAGCGTCGTGATGCTGGTCGACGACACGCGCGTGCTCGGCATCTTCGCGGTGGCCGACACGATCAAGGACACCAGCCGCGCGGCGATCGCCGACCTGCACGCGCTCGGCATCCGCACCGCGATGCTGACCGGCGACAACCCGCACACCGCGGAGGCGATCGCGCGGCAGGCCGGCATCGACGATGCGCGCGGCAACCAGTTGCCCGAGGACAAGCTCGCGGCGGTCGAGGAACTGTCGGCGGGCGGTGCGGGCGCGGTCGGGATGGTCGGCGACGGCATCAACGACGCACCGGCGCTCGCGCGTGCCGACATCGGCTTCGCGATGGGCGCGATGGGCACCGACACGGCGATCGAGACGGCCGACGTCGCGCTGATGGACGACGACCTGCGCAAGATCCCCGCGTTCGTGCGGCTGTCGCGCGCGACGCACCGCGTGCTGGTGCAGAACATCGGCTTCGCGCTCGGCGTGAAAATCGTGTTCCTCGGCCTCACGGTCGCGGGGCTCGGCACGATGTGGATGGCCGTGTTTGCCGATGCGGGCGCGAGCCTGATCGTCGTCGGCAACGGGCTGCGGCTGCTGTCGAAGACGAGCGTGTTCGACGGCGCGACGGCGAAGCGATGAGGAGCGGGCTGTGAGCTTTCTGAAACGGATCCTGCGCGGCCACGGTGGCGGTCACGGCGGTGGTGGCCACGGCAGCGGGCAGGGAGGCGGCCACGGTGGCGGCGGGCATCACGGCGGGCAGCAACGCGACGGTCACGGCGGCCACGATGCGCGCGGCCGCGACGGCTACGGCTGGGGCCGGCAGCCGTCGACCGACGCGCGGGACGGCCCGGGCGGCAACATGCCGCTGCGCCAGCTCGCGTGCGCGGGCTGCGGCGCCCTCAATGCGTCGGATGCGCGTTTCTGCGCGCAGTGCGGTGCCGCGCAACGCGGCAAGTCCTGCAGCCGCTGCCATTCTGCGCTGGCGGCCGACGCCCGGTTCTGTCCCGGGTGCGGGACACAGGCTGCGTAAGTTCGTCGGCCATCCGCGTCGGCGGCGTCTGAACGCCGGCCGGCGCGCTTCGTTTCAGGTGCAGGCACACCCGTCTTTCGATCAGCGCAGCGGCAGGTAGATCTCGGTGCGCAGGTCGGCCGGCGCCGCATTCATCGGCGTATTGAGGTACAGCTCGAACGGCGGCGCGTCGGCGGCTTCTCGGCCCGAGTGACGCAGCCAGTCGCCGTAGAGCCACTGGTAGGCCGTCTTCAGGTCCGCATACGGCCCCGTATGCAACAGCACCGCATATTCGCCGCCCGCCACTGTCACGCGCTCCACCGGCGGCACGGGCTCGACGTCCGGCGCACCGTCGGCGGGCATGAAGCAGGCCTTCGCGCGCAACTGCGCTTCGGGCGTGGTGTCCGGATCGTCGTAAAAAATGCCGATCATCTTCGCGCCGGGGCCGATCAACCCGTGCTGCCCGACCCACGCGCCGATCCGCATGAACGCCTCGCTGACCTTCAAGTACGAACCGGTGTGCGCTATCGCATAGCCGTGCAGTTCAGGCAGCTGCCGGATTTCGACTTCATGCTTGAACATGTCTTCTTCTCCTCGCTGTAATGGATAGATGGGCCGGTGGCTGCCCGTGCGCCGGTGCTGCACCGGCGGCACGCCGTAAGCGTCGCGAAACGCCCGCGTGAACGCGTGCGTCGAACCGTAGCCCGCGCGCCGTGCGATCTCGTCGATCGGCCGCGCCGTGCAGACGAGATCCTCGGACGCGCGCACGATCCGCATCCGCCGCACCGTCAGCACGACCGACTCGCCATACAGCGCGCGATAGACGCGCTGCCAGTGATACGGCGACAGGCATGCGACTTCGGCAAGCCGGTTCAGGTCGAGCGGGCCGTCGAGGTGCGCGCGAATGTATTCGTGGACGCGCGCCACGCTGGCCGCGTAACGGATCCAGGCGAGCTGGTCGGGTTTCGTTTCGACGGTCATCGGCGTGTCCGGGCGGGAACCGACGTCACGGTAGCACGGGCCGAATTGATAAATCTTGCGGAAATGCGTAGGAGGCCGACAAATCCGGCCCCTTTTTATTCTGACGAAATGGGGTCTTGCCCCCCTGCGATCTACGACTAAAGTTAAAGACGGTGAAATCGTGTGATCGCGTCATTTTTCTCGGGTAAGTTGCTCGCACGGCAACGCACGGTTTTCGAAGTACGCAGGTAGTTCGTCGATGTTCAATCGCAACGCCACGTTTTTCGGGAGAAGAAGAAATGGATGCTTCCAGCTTCATCACGTCGCTGCAGACCACGCTAGGCGGATACCTGCCCAAGATCGCCGGCGCGATCGGCATCCTGGTGATCGGCTGGCTGATCGCCGTGGCGGTGCGTGCCGGCGCGCTCCGGCTGCTCAACGCGCTGAAGGTCGATCAGCGGATCAGCGAAAGCACCGGCCAGGGCGCGTACGTCGAGCGGATCATCGCCGGCGGCCTGTTCTGGCTCGTGCTGCTCGTCACTGCGGTGGGCATCTTCAACGTGCTCAACCTGTACGCGGTGTCCAATCCGTTCTCGCTGCTCGTCACGCACATCGTCAACTACCTGCCGAACCTGATCGGCGGCGCGGCGCTGACGCTGATCGCGTGGCTGATCGCATCGCTGCTGCGCAGCCTCGCGAACCGCGCGCTGAAGGCGAGCAAGGTCGACGACAAGCTGTCCGAAAGCGCAGGCATGCAGCCGATGAGCGGCTATCTCGGCGACGTGCTGTTCTGGCTCGTGATCCTGATGTTCCTGCCCGCGATTCTCGGGTCGTTCGCGCTGTCCGGCCTGCTGTCGCCGGTGCAGGGGATGGTCGACAAGCTGCTCGCGATCGTGCCGAACCTGTTCGCTGCCGCGGTGATCGGCATCGTCGGCTGGATCGTCGCGCGCGTGTTGCGCGGTCTCGTGACGAACCTGCTCGTCGCCGCCGGCGCCGATCGCCTGACGCAAAGCCTCGACAGCCCGACGCCGGTGCGCGTATCGAGCCTGATCGGCACCATCGTCTACGTGTTCGTGTTCGTGCCGACGCTGATCTCCGCGCTCGACGCGCTGAAGATTGACGCGATCTCGATTCCGGCCACCAACATGCTGAACCAGTTCCTCGGCGCGGTGCCGGACATCGTCGCGGCGATCGTGATCGTGCTCGTCACGTTCTACTTCGCGCGCTTCGTCGCGTCGCTCGCGCAGAAGCTGCTGGAAGCCGCCGGCGTCGACGGGCTGCCGGCCGTGCTCGGCGTCGAGCGTGTGTTCTCGGGGATCCTGCAGCCGTCGGTGCTGGTCGCGCGGCTGATCGTGTTCTTCGCGATGCTGTTCGCGTCGGTCGAGGCCGCGAACCGGCTCGGCTTCACGCAGGTGCGCGACGTCGTCACGCTGTTCATCGAATTCGGCGGCCACGTACTGATGGGCGGCGTGATCCTCGTGATCGGCGTGTGGCTCGCGGGTCTCGCGCGCCGCGTGATCGAGCAGGCGGACCGCGAGCACAGCGTGCTGTTCGCGCGCATCGCGCAATTCGCGATCCTCGGCCTGGTATTCGCGATGGGGCTGCGTGCGATGGGCATCGCCAACGAGATCGTGCAGCTCGCGTTCGGCCTCGTGCTCGGCGCGATCGCGGTGGCGGTCGCGCTGTCGTTCGGGCTCGGCGGCCGCGAAGCGGCCGGCAAGCTGCTCGATCGCTGGTTCAACCAGCGCGGCGGCGGGCAGTAAGCCTGCCGCGTGCCCGTCCGGCCGCTTCGCGCGGCCGACGGTGGTGCCCGCAGGGGGCGGTCGGGCGTGCGCGCCCGGCACATCGACGCGCGTCGCATGGCCGGCCGGGCCGGCATTTCCGTCAGCGAAATGTCAGCCGTCATCTTTGCCGAATTTCGATAACACGTCGTTTAATGACTCTCTAGCATCGATTCTCAGTCGCGCAGGCCGCCAGGCCCGGCGCATTTGAGGAGAGAATCCGATGAAAGCAGAGTCGAATGGCCGGCCCGCCGCCGGCGCCAAGTCGTCCGGCCAGCCCGCGCTGCAGCAGACGCTCGGGACCTGGCAACTGTGGGGCATCGCGGTCGGCCTCGTGATTTCAGGCGAATACTTCGGCTGGAGCTACGGCTGGGCGAGTGCGGGCACGCTGGGCTTCGTCGTCACCGCGTTGTTCGTCGCGGCGATGTACACCACCTTCATCTTCAGCTTCACCGAACTGACGACGTCGATCCCGCACGCGGGCGGCCCGTTCGCATATGCGCGCCGCGCGTTCGGCCCGGCGGGCGGCTATCTCGCCGGCGCGGCGACGCTCGTCGAGTTCGTGTTCGCGCCGCCCGCGATCGCGCTCGCGATCGGCGCGTACCTGCACGTGCAGTTCCCGGGGCTCGAACCGAAACACGCGGCGATGGGCGCGTATCTCGTGTTCATGGCGCTGAACATCGTCGGCGTGCAGATTGCCGCGACGTTCGAGCTGGTCGTCACGCTGTTCGCGATCTTCGAGCTGCTGGTGTTCATGGGCGTCGTGTCGCCGGGCTTCGCGTGGAGCAATTTCATGAAGGGCGGCTGGTCGGGCGCCGATCATTTCAGCGTCGGCGCATTCCACGGCATGTTCGCGGCGATCCCGTTCGCGATCTGGTTCTTCCTCGCGATCGAAGGCGTCGCGATGGCCGCCGAGGAGGCGAAGAACCCGAAGCGCTCGATCCCGATCGCATACGTGGCCGGCATCCTGACGCTCGTCACGCTGGCCATCGGCGTGATGGTGTTCGCCGGCGGCGCGGGCGACTGGACCAAGCTCGCGAACATCAACGACCCGCTGCCGCAGGCGATGAAATACATCGTCGGCGCGAACAGCGGCTGGATGCACATGCTCGTATGGCTTGGGCTGTTCGGGCTGGTTGCGTCGTTCCACGGGATCATCCTCGGCTATTCGCGCCAGATCTTCGCGCTGGCCCGCGAAGGCTACCTGCCGGAGTGGCTCGGCAAGGTGCATCCGCGCTTCAAGACCCCGCATCGCGCGATCCTCGCGGGCGGCGTGGTCGGCATCGCCGCGATCTACAGCGACGAGCTGATCCAGTTCGGCGGCCAGACGCTCACCGCGAACATCGTGACGATGTCGGTGTTCGGCGCGATCGTGATGTATATCGTAAGCATGGCGGCGCTGTTCAAGCTGCGCCGTTCGCAGCCGAACATGGCGCGGCCGTTCCGCGCGCCGCTGTACCCGTTCTTCCCGGCATTCGCGATCGTTGCGGCCCTGATTTGCCTCGCGACGATGGTGTATTTCAACGGGCTGGTGGCGATGGTGTTCGTCGCGTTCCTCGCGCTCGGCTACGCGTACTTCCTCGCGACCCGCTCGCAGCGTGCGAGCGCGCCGGCCGACGTGCTGCTGGAGGAATGAGGATGGTGGACCCGAACGGCCGTTGGTGACGGCATCCGGCGCGCCCCGTCGAACGGGCGCGCCGTCGGCGTTATGCAAGGCAAGGACTGGCAAGGAGATTCGAACGATGTCCTACACGGAGACGATCGGCCCGCGCACGTACCGCTTCGCGGACCTGAAGACGCTGCTCGCGAAGGCGAGCCCGCTGCGTTCCGGCGACCAGCTCGCCGGCGTCGCGGCGGCGAGCGAGGAGGAGCGCGTCGCCGCGAAGATCGCGCTCGCGGGCGTGCCGCTGAAGGCGTTCCTGAACGAAGCGGTGATTCCGTATGAAGACGACGAGGTCACGCGCCTGATCGTCGACGACCACGACGCTGCCGCGTTCGCGGAAATCTCTCACCTCACCGTCGGCGACTTCCGCAACTGGCTGCTGTCGCCCGCGGCCGACGGCGCCGCGCTCGAACGGATCGCGCCGGGCCTCACGCCCGAGATGGTCGCGGCGGTGTCGAAGCTGATGCGCAACCAGGACCTGATCGCGGCCGCGCGCAAGCGCCGCGTCGTCACGCGCTTTCGCAACACGGTCGGGCTGCCCGGCCGGATGTCGGTGCGGCTGCAGCCGAACCATCCGACCGACGACGTGAAGGGCATCGCCGCGTCGATGCTCGACGGGCTGATGTACGGCTGCGGCGACGCGATGATCGGCATCAACCCGGCGACCGACAGCCTCGCGGCGATCGTGAAGCTGCTCGCGATGATCGACGGGTTCCGCGAGCGCTACGGCGTGCCGACGCAGTCGTGCGTGCTCACCCACGTGACCAACACGATCGCGGCGATCGAGAAGGGCGCGCCGGTCGACCTGGTGTTCCAGTCGATCGCGGGCACCGAGAAGGCGAACGCGAGCTTCGGGATCTCGCTCGCGCTGCTCGGCGAGGCGCACGAGGCCGCGTTGTCGCTGAAGCGCGGCACCGTCGGCAACAACCTGATGTATTTCGAGACGGGCCAGGGCAGCGCGCTGTCGGCGAACGCGCACTTCGGCGTCGACCAGCAGACCTGCGAGGTGCGTGCCTATGCGGTCGCGCGCAAGTTCGATCCGTTCCTCGTGAACACGGTGGTCGGCTTCATCGGGCCCGAATACCTGTACGACGGCAAGCAGATCATCCGCGCGGGGCTCGAGGATCACTTCTGCGGCAAGCTGCTCGGCGTGCCGATGGGCTGCGACATCTGCTACACGAATCACGCGGAAGCCGACCAGGACGACATGGACACGCTGCTGACGCTGCTGGGCGCGGCCGGCATCAACTTCATCATGGGGATTCCCGGCGCGGACGACGTGATGCTGAACTACCAGAGCACGTCGTTTCACGACCAGCTCTACGTGCGCGAGGTGCTCGGCCTGCGCCGCGCGCCCGAGTTCGAGGAATGGCTGGAGACGATGGAGATCGCCGACGCGCGCGGCGCGCTGCGCGCCGCGAACGCGCGCGTGCCGCTGCTCGCGGGCGCGAACGACTGGATGGGGATTTCGGCATGAGCGACGCCGTCGAAAAGAATCCGTGGGCGCAGCTGAAGGCGTTCACGAACGCGCGGATCGCGCTCGGCCGCGCGGGCAGCAGCCTGCCGACCGCGCCGCTGCTCGCGTTCAACCTGTCGCACGCGCAGGCGCGCGACGCCGTGCATCAGCCGCTCGACGCGGACGCGCTGCGCCGCCAGATCGACGCGGCCGGCTTCGCGACGCTCGGCGTGCAGAGCGCGGCGCCGGACCGCCAGCATTACCTGCGCCGGCCCGATCTCGGCCGCAAGCTGTCCGACGACGGACGTGCGCTGCTGGCCGGATACGGCGCGGCGCTCGACGATGCGCCGGACGTCGTGTTCGTGGTGGGCGACGGGCTGTCGGCCTTCGCGGCCGCGAAGCAGGCGCTACCGTTGCTGCAGGCCGTGCGGCCGCGGCTCGACGCGGACGGCTGGCGGGTCGGCCCGGTGGTGGTCGCGACGCAGGCGCGCGTCGCGCTCGGCGACGAGATCGGCCAACTGCTGCGCGCGCAGGTCGTCGCGATGCTGATCGGCGAACGGCCGGGGCTCAGCTCGCCGGACAGCCTCGGTGTGTACCTCACCTGGGCGCCGAAGGTCGGCTGTCACGACGCGCTGCGCAACTGCATCTCGAACGTGCGGCCCGAAGGGCTGCCGCATGCCGCCGCCGCGCACAAGCTGCATTACCTGATGACGCATGCGCGCAGGCTCAAGCTGACGGGCGTCGGCCTGAAGGACGACAGCGATTCGTTGTTGCCGCAGGCGGAAGCGGAGCGGATCGGCGCGGCGTGACGGGGCCGACCGTCTATTTGAACAGCCGCTCGCACAGGAAGTCGACGAACACGCGCAGCTTCGGCGACAGTTGCCGGCTCGACGGCCACACGATCGAGAACTGCCCCGGCGCGATCCGGTAGTCGTCGAGCACGGTGACGAGCGCGCCCGCGTCCAGCGCGTCGCGCGCGAGGAAGTCGGGCATGTAGCCGATGCCGAGCCCCGCCATCACCGTGCCGCGCAGCGCTTCCATGTTGTTGCAGGTCATCGCGGTGCGCAGCTTCAGCGGCGTGCCGTCGTCGGCGGCAAGCGCCCAGTCCTGCAGCTTGCCGGTGGTCGGGAAACAGTAGCGCACGCAATCGTGGGTTTCGAGATCGTGCGGCGCCCGCGGCGTGCCGGCCAGCGCGAGATACGCGGGCGTCGCGCACAGCACGAACGCGAACGGGCCGAGCCGCCGCGACATCAGGCTCGAATCCGACAGCGGGCCGCTGCGGATCACCGCGTCGAAGCCGCCTTCGACGACATCGACCATCCGGTCGTTGAAATCCAGATCGAGCTCGACGTCCGGATAGCGCAACCTGAATTCGGGCAGCACCGGCAGCAGGAACCGGTAGCCGATCACCGGCAGGCTCACGCGCAGCTTGCCGCGCGGGCGCTGCGCGGAGGCCGTCACGGTCGCCTCCGCATCACGAAAATCCTCGAGGATCCGCTGGCAGCGTTCGTAGAAATGGCGCCCTTCGTCGGTCAGCGTGACGCGCCGCGTCGTGCGGTTGAACAGGCGCACGCCGAGCGACTGCTCGAGCCGCGCGATCGTCTTGCCGACGGCGGAGGCCGAGATGCCGAGCGCGCGGCCGGCCGCGACGAAGCTGAGCGCTTCGGCGGTGCGGACGAAGGCGGCGATGCCGTTCAGGTTTTCCATCGACGTAGACGGGCGAGCGGGGCGCGAAGCGTTGAATTGAAGAATTTTAGTCCGTTATATGCGGAGCTTCGCGTTGTTTTTCTAAGATTGAATCGAAATTATCCTTGATCGCGCTTGAGGCGCATCCGCGCCGGCTTTTCGAGGAGCGATGATGGATCACCCGTTTTCACCCACTTCAGCCACGTCGGCGCGTCGGCGCGCGTGGGTGCTGGCCGCCGTCTGCATGGCCGCGGTCGCGCTGCCGCTGTCGTTTTCGGGCGGCGCGGTCGCGACACCCGCGATCGGCCGCGACCTGCACGGCGGCCCGGTCGCGATGAACTGGATCACCAACGCGTTCATGCTCGCGTTCGGCAGTTTCCTGATGGCGGCGGGCGCGCTGGCCGACCAGTTCGGCCGCAAGCGCGTGTTCGCGATCGGCGTCGGCGGCTTCACGCTGATGTCGGTGGCGCTCGCGTTCGCGCCGTCGATGCTCGCGGTCGACCTGTTGCGCGCCGCGCAGGGGCTCGCGGCGGCCGCGGCGCTCGCGGGCGGCACGGCCGCGCTCGCGCAGGAGTTCGACGGCGCGGCGCGTACGCGCGCGTTCAGCCTGCTCGGCACGACGTTCGGGATCGGGCTCGCGTTCGGGCCCGTGCTCGCCGGCGGCCTGATCGCGCACTACGGCTGGCGCGCGATCTTCGTCACGGGTGCGGCGGCAGGCGCGTTGTCGCTCGCGTTCGGGCTGCCGCGCATGCACGAGTCGCGCGATCCGCACGCGACGGGGCTCGACTGGCCCGGCACGGCCGCGTTCACCGCCGCGCTCACGCTGTTCACGTTCGGCGTGATCGAGGCGCCCGCGCGCGGCTGGGCGCATCCGCTCGTCGTCGCGCTGCTGGCGGCTGCGGCGCTTGGCGCATGCGCGTTCGTCGCGATCGAGACGCGCGTCGCGCGGCCGATGCTCGACCTGTCGCTGTTCCGGATTCCGCGCTTCGTCGGCGTCCAGGTGCTGCCGGTGTCGACCTGCTGCTGCTACATCGTCCTGCTCGTCGTGCTGCCGCTGCGCTTCATCGGCATCGACGGTTTCAGCGAAATCGACGCAGGCTGGCTGATGCTCGCGATTTCCGCGCCGATGCTCGTCGTGCCGCTCGTCGCGGCGACGCTCACGCGCTGGCTGTCGGCCGGCGTGATCTCGGGGCTCGGGCTCCTGCTCGCGGCGGCGGGCCTCGTGTGGCTGGGCGTCGCGCTGCACGGCGGCGCAGGGCCGACGGCGATCGCGCCGATGCTCGCGATCGGCGTCGGGGCCGGCATGCCATGGGGGCTGATGGACGGGCTGTCGGTCAGCGTCGTGCCGAAGGAGCGCGCAGGGATGGCGACCGGGATCTTCAGCACGACGCGCGTGGCGGGCGAGGGGATCGCGCTCGCGATCGCCGGCGCGGTGCTGGCGACGCTCGCGCACACCGATCTGCGGCGGGCGGCCGGCGCGTCCGACGCAGCGTTGCGCGCGGCCGCGCGGCTCGCCACCGGCGATCTCGCGGGCGCGGCGGCCGTATTGCCGGGCGTCGAGCGTACGGCGCTGCTCGCGAGCTATACGCATGCGTTCGATCGGCTGCTGATCGGGCTCGCGATCGTCACGGTGCTGTGTGCGGGGGTGGTGTTCGCATTTCTCGGTGCGCGGCCCGGGGTGACGGAAGCGCGCGGCGACGATGGTGAAACTGCGCATCCCGGCGCGCGGGCGCGCCGCCGAACCGAACCGGCTTGCACGGAGGCAAGCGGGCGGTGAGCGGGGTGTCTCAGGGGGCGCGCAGGTCGACGATCGCGGGCAGCGTGCCCGCGCATGTTGCGATCACGCGAATCCGTGTACCGACGATCGGCCCCGCGCGCGAATGAGCGTGGAGCGTTGCGTCGCCCGCCGGGCACGCGTCCTGTGGGAATGGCGCCGGCGTACTCCGGCACCGACGACTGGCTCGATGCAGCACGTTTGCACAAGCGTGCGCAGCACCGCACCGGGCATTGCCTGCCCACCTTGTGCCGACGACGAAAGGGTGCTGCGCATCACGCCAGCACGAGCGGCGGCAATCCCGCATCGGCCCGTGCCTGCGCGCTTTCCACATCGACGACCACGTAGCGCAGCGCATCGGGCCACAGGTGCGCGCGACTTCCGGCATCTTCATCGATCGTCGCGCGACCTTGCACGAGCCACGTCGTCTGCCGGACGAAGTCGACGAACAGCAGCGCGATCGCCGGATTCACGAGCAGGTTGCCGATCGTGTTGAACAGGTTGTTGCCCGCGAAATCGGGCAGCACGAGCGTACGACGGTCGGGCAGGTCGACGAGCGGGGCGAACGAACCGTCCGCGCGCGGCTGCCGGCCGCGATACGAACAGTCGCTGTCGCCCGCCGCGTTCGCGGTCGCGACGATCAGGAATGCCTGTTCATGGATGAACGCGACGGCATCGTCGCCGAGGGGGCCCGGGTTCATGGTTCGGTCGGCGCGTGGCCGGTGCGTGCGGATCCGCGTTGCACATGCAAGCGACATGCCACGCTGCGAGCGCGGTGCACGGCGAAGCGTGCGCGGGTGCGCTGTGGAAAATCAGAACACCCGCCGTGCCGGCTGTGCCGTCGCGATGTTCAGAATCGGGACACTCGTTTTTCGTGCGCCGGCGCCGTCCGCGGCGGGCGGCCGGACACACCGCTCCTGTTCGGTTTTCGGCCGGTTTGGCACGCATGTTGCGTAAACCGTGTAGCGCGATCCAACCGGCGCTGCATTCACACAAGCACGATGAACAGGAGACATGTATGAACCCGTTTGACCTGAAACAACTGGGCCTCGACGTCGAATATCCGTATCGTCAGCAGTACGACAACTACATCGGTGGCAAGTGGGTTCCGCCGGTGAAGGGCGAGTATTTCGAGAACGTGTCGCCGATCAACGGCAAGCCGTTCTGCCGCGTGCCGCGCTCGGGCGCCGACGACATCGAGGTTGCGCTCGATGCCGCGCACGCCGCGCGCCGCAAGTGGGGCAAGACGTCGGTCGCCGAGCGCGCGAACCTGCTGCTCGCCGCCGCCGACCGGATGGAAAAGAACCTGAAGCTGCTCGCGGTGGCCGAGACGATCGACAACGGCAAGCCGCTGCGTGAAACGATGGCGGCCGACCTGCCGCTCGCGATCGACCACTTCCGCTATTTCGCGGGCTGCATCCGCGCGCAGGAAGGCGGCATTTCCGAAATCGACGACAACACCGTCGCGTACCACTTCCACGAGCCGCTCGGCGTCGTCGGCCAGATCATCCCGTGGAACTTCCCGCTGCTGATGGCCGCATGGAAGCTCGCGCCGGCGCTCGCGGCCGGTTGCTGCGTCGTGATGAAGCCGGCCGAACAGACGCCCGCGTCGGTGCTGGTGCTGATGGAACTGATCGGCGACCTGTTCCCGGCCGGCACGATCAACATCGTCAACGGCTTCGGCAAGGAAGCGGGCGAGGCGCTCGCGACCAGCAAGCGGATCGCGAAGATCGCGTTCACGGGCTCGACGCCGGTCGGCAAGCACATCCTGCGCACCGCGGCCGAGAACCTGATCCCGTCGACGGTCGAGCTGGGCGGCAAGAGCCCGAACATCTTCTTCGCCGACGTGCTCGACCAGGACGATGCGTTCCTCGACAAGGCGCTCGAAGGGCTCGCGATGTTCGCGCTGAACCAGGGCGAGGTGTGCACGTGCCCGTCGCGGATCCTGATCCAGGAATCGATCTACGAACGCTTCATCGAGAAGGCCGTCGCGCGCGTCGAGCGCATCAAGGCCGGCCATCCGCTCGACATGCAGACGATGATCGGCGCGCAGGCGTCGCAGCAGCAGCTCGACAAGATCCTGTCGTACATCGACATCGGCCGCGACGAAGGCGCGCAATGCCTGACGGGCGGCGAGCGCACGGCACCGGCCGCGGACCTCGGCACGGGCTACTACGTGAAGCCGACGATGCTGCTCGGCAACAACAAGATGCGCGTGTTCCAGGAAGAGATCTTCGGGCCGGTCGCGTCGGTGATGACGTTCAAGGACGAGCAGGAAGCGATCGAACTCGCGAACGACACGTTCTACGGGCTCGGCGCCGGCGTGTGGACGCGCAACGGCACGCGCGCGTACCGGATGGGCCGCGAGATCGAGGCTGGCCGCGTGTGGACCAACTGCTACCACCTGTACCCCGCGCATGCGGCGTTCGGCGGCTACAAGCAGTCGGGCATCGGTCGCGAGACGCACAAGATGGCGCTGTCGAACTACCAGCAGACGAAGTGCCTGCTGGTCAGCTACCAGGCCGAGGCGCTCGGGTTCTTCTGATCGCCGCAGCAGGGGCGAAGTGCCGGGCCGGCCGGGCGGCAGCGCGACGCTGCCCGGTACGGCAACCGGTGCCGGACGGCGGCGTGTCCGGAACCGGATTGCCGGGCAGCGTTCGACGGTCGGGCGATGGCTGCCCGGCCGTCGGGCGGTGCGCGCGGCGCGGCAGCGCGCTCGCGGCCGATCGTCCGGCACTTCGTCTTTTTCGCCTTTCGACATTCGATACGCGGCGTCGGCTGCGCGTCGCCGGCGGCCCGCCTCGGCAACCGCATCGGTTGTCGCGCGGTCGCGCCCGCATCGCGCACCGATGGCCCCGACGGAAACCAGCATGGCAGATCTGCCTCGATCCCGGCCGCGTCACCCCGTGTTTCACGCGGGCGAGCTCGACGCGCAGCACCGGTTCGGCGTCGCCGACGAAGCCGAGCGCATGAGCGACGTCATCACGACGCGGCTGAGCATCGGCGTGCGCCAGTTCGTCGAATCGCAGCCGTTCATGTTCGTCGGCACGACGCGCGGCGACCTGGCGCGCGTGACCTGCGACATCGTGCAGGGCATGCGCGACGCGAACGGCGACCTGTGGCCGGCCGTGCGCGTGATCGACACGAAGACGCTGCGCTTCGCGCTGCCGACGCACGGCGACGGCGGCCGGATCGATGCGCTCGCGTGCGACGGTGGCGGCATCGGGCTGTTGTTCATCGATTTCGTGCGCGGCATCCGTTATCGGATCAACGGCCGCGCGACGTTGCGTGCCGATCTGCCGGCAGCGGATGCCGCACCCTGGCCGGCCGGCAGCCCGATCATCGAGCTGGCGGTCGCGCAGGCGTACGGCAATTGCGGCACGCGGGTCGTGCGGTTGCGGCCGGGCGCGTAGCGCGTCGCCGGGCTGCCCGCGGCGCGCAAGCCGCACCCGCACGGTGCGTGGCATGCCGCCTCCGGGTGCGCCCTCATGGCGCGCGGCGGCCGCACGGCGTGCAATGACGGGCTTGTCGCCGGGCCGCGCGGTTCGGCACGGGACTTGCGTGTTGGACGCGGTTCCGGGCAGGTGAGGAGAACACGATGGGTCAACGATTGGAGTGCATGGCCGAGCCGACGGCCGAGGACACGCGGTGCAGCGCGCAGGGTGACGACGCGCTCGCCGGCCAGGCCGTGGTCAGCGTCGCGCACGACGCGGACGAGCAGGCGCGCAACCTGATCGGCTGGCGGCAGACTTACGACCAGCTCGCGGCCGGCCGCTTCGTCGGCACGCTGACCGAGCTGCCGCTCGACACGATGAAGCTGTTTCGCGAATCGACCAGCCACCTGCTGCGCCAGGCATGCGAGGTGCGCGGCGACGCGTACTGGTTCGGCATCCCGCTGGTCAGCGACGGCACCGCGCGCGTCGATGCGTGCCGCATCGGGCCCGGTGCGCTCGCGTTCCGGCCTGGCAACGTCGAATTCGAATTGCTGACGCCCGCGCAGTTCTCGATCTACGGCGTGGTCGTGCGCGGCGACGTGCTGCGCCGCTACGCGGAGGAAGTCGAACACCGCGCGCTCGACGAGCGGCTGTTCACGCAGCACGTGATCCAGGTTGGCGATACGCGGCTCGCGCGCCTGTGCGCGCTGCTCGGCCGCCGGCTCGACGGCGCGGCGGCCGTGGGCGGGCCGCTGCCCGACGCGCAGCGCGACGACCTGCAGGCCGAAGTGCTGGCCGCGCTGTTCGATGCGTGCGCGCAACCGGCGGACGATGGCGCCGGCGGCGCACCGTCGACACGGCGCTGGATCGTCGAGCAGGCGCGCGAGTACGTGCTCGCGCACCGCACGCGCCCGGTCGGCGTGCCCGAGCTGTGCGAGCAACTGCACGTGAGCCGGCGCACGCTGCAGTACTGCTTCCAGGACGTGCTCGGCATGGCGCCCGCGACCTACCTGCGGACGCTGCGGCTGAACGGCGCGCGGCGTGATCTGTGCGGGCGGGCGGCCGGCTCGGTGCAGGACGTCGCGGAGGCGTGGGGCTTCTGGCACCTGAGCCAGTTCGCGACCGACTACCGGCGGCTGTTCGGCAAACGGCCGTCGGAGACGCTGCGCGAGCGGGCGGTGACGGTGGCGGCCGGATGAGCCGCGCGGCGGTGCGTGACTGCCGCTGCACGCCCGATCTTTCGGGTGATCTTCGTTTTTCTATCCGGACTTAGTCGCCGCGTCGCGCGGTGCAGGCCACGGCACGGCATCCCAGTCGATCGCCCGGTAAGCGGCTTCGACCGCCGCGAGATCGCCCGGTCGCTCGCTGCGATGCAGCCCGTGCAATTCGTCCGGCACGTCGAGCGCGACCGGCACGCAGTGCGGATAGTCGCGCACCCGCAGCGCCGGCCCGATCGTCGTGAAACAGGCGAGCGTCGGCACGTCGAAGCCGTCGGCGAGATGCAGCGCGGACGTATCGGGCGCGAACAGCATGCTCGCACCCTCGACCCAGGCAATGAAGTGCGCGGTATCGGCCGCGTAGCGGCTCACGTCGACGTAGGCGGGATGCGCGACCGGGCCGAAGCCGACCACCGGCAGCCCGTAACGCTGCGCGAGTCGCTCGACGAACGTCGCGTGCAGCGCGGGCGGCACGCTGCGCACCGCGGTGCTCGCGGTCGGGCAGAACAGCACGTATGGCCGCCGCCATTCGGCCGGCAGCGCGGGCAGCCGCAGCCGCGCGAGCCAGCGGTTGCGCTTCGCGGCGGCCGGCACCGTGGCCGGATCCGCGCCGAGCGCGTCAAGGAAGAAGTCGATCATCGGCTGCCGCGCGAACGCGGGCCAGTACAGGTGATTGCCGAGATCGACGCACGGCGCGTGCGCGGGCAGTGCATCGGCGGCGCACGGCAGCGCATGCGACGGCGCGACGACGTCAGCCGCGAGCGCATACAGCGCGTCGACGTAGCGCGGCGCGCGGGCCGGCCGGAACAGCGTGAAGCGCAGGCCGGGATGCATCGCGCGCAGCGCGGCGAGCGCGGTCAGCCCGATCACCGAGTCGCCGAGCGTGACGCCCATTCCGTTGATCACGTACACGTCCGTCATGCGGTCGTAGTCGAGCCGGAACGGCTGGTGGGCGGCGTGCAGCAGGCCGAGCGCCGGCGCGGCCGGCACATGGCCCTCCGTGGGGCCGCCGCCGTGCTCGAGGTCGTACGGCGCGACGAGCGTGCCGTCCGGCGCGAGCAGCGTGCCGGGGTGGGCGAGCGCGTCGTCGCGCGACAGCGCGAGGCCGGCCGGTGTGGTGCGCAGTTCCACGGTCATGCGCCGCGCGCGCGGCGGCCCTGTTCGCGGATCTGCTCGAGCGTCGCGGCCGGCGTGCTGGCGTCCTGCGGGATGCGGATCTCGATCAGCGCCGGCAGCCCGCAGGTCAGTGCGCGCTCCAGTGCCGGCGCGAAGTCGGCGGTGTGCTCGACCGTCTCGCCATGCGCGCCGAACGCGCGCGCATACGCGGCGAAATCGGGATTCGTGAGCCCGGTGCCATGCACGCGCCCAGGATAGTTGCGCTCCTGATGCATGCGGATCGTGCCGAAATGCCCGTTGTTGACGACGATTGCGATGATGTTCAGTCCATACTGCATCGCGGTCGCGAGTTCGTTGCCGGCCATCATGAAGCAGCCGTCGCCGGCGAGCGCGACGACGGTTCGCGACGGATACAGCGACTTCGCGGCGAGCGCGGCGGGCAGCCCGTAGCCCATCGCGCCGCTGGTCGGCGCGAGCTGCGAGCGGAAGTGCCGGTACGCGAAGTGGCGATGCAGCCAGATCGCGTAATTGCCGGCGCCGTTAGTCAGGATCGCGTCGTGCGGCAGGCGCTCGCGCAGCTGCACCATCACGTCGCCGAGCTGGACGTCGCCGGGCATCGGCAGCGGGGCATGCCATTCGCGGTATGCGCGGTGCGAGTCGGCGGCCGTGCCGGCCCACGCGGGCTGCGCCGGCGGTTCGAGCGCGGCGAGCGGCGCCGCGATCTCAGGCATGCCCGACACGATCGGCAGGTCGGCCGCATACACGCGGCCGAGCTCGTCCGCGCCCTGGTGCACGTGGATCAGCGTCTGGCGCGTCTTCGGGATGTCGAGCAGCGTGTAGCCGCCGGTCGTTGCTTCGCCGAGGCGCGGCCCGATCACGAGCAGCAGGTCGGCGTCGCGGATGCGCTTCGCGAGCGCCGGGTTGATCCCGAGCCCGACGTCGCCCGCGTAGTTCGGGTGCGCGTTGTCGATCGTGTCCTGGTAGCGGAACGCGCATGCGACCGGCAGTTGCCACCGCTCGACGAAGGTGCGCAGGTTCGCGCATGCGTCGGGCGTCCAGCCGCTGCCGCCGACGATCGCGAATGGCCGTTCGGCGCGCGCAAGCCGTTCGCGCAGCTCGTCGACCTGCGCGGCCGACGGCGCGGCGGCGATGCGCTTCGCGGCCGGCACGACGGGCTGCGGCGCGCAGGCTTCGGACAGCACGTCCTCGGGCAGCGCGAGCACGACCGGGCCCGGACGGCCCGACATGGCGACGTGGAACGCATGGCTCAGGTATTCGGGAATGCGGCGCGGGTCGTCGATCTGGGCGACCCATTTCGCCATCTGGCCGAACATCCGGCGGTAGTCGATTTCCTGGAAGGCTTCGCGGTCGAGGTGCTCGCGCGCGCATTGGCCGACGAACAGGATCATCGGCGTCGAATCCTGGAACGCGGTATGCACGCCGATCGACGCGTGGGTCGCGCCGGGACCGCGCGTGACGAACGCGATGCCGGGATGGCCGGTCAGCTTGCCGACCGCCTCCGCCATGTTCGCGGCGGCCGCCTCGTGGCGGCAGACGACCGTCTGGATGCGCGCGGTGTCGTCCGCCAGCGCATCTAGTACGGCGAGGAAGCTCTCGCCCGGCACGCAGAACACGCGTTCGACGTGATTGGCGAGCAACGCATCGACGAGCAGTCGCGCGCCGGTGGTGGCGCGCGGCTCGAGATCCTTGGAATGCGACATGGGCTGCCGTCTCCCTGGGTAGCGGGAGGTACAGCTTACGCCTGTCGGCGGGGCGCCGGTACGCCGGCCGGTGAAAAGTATCGGAACGAGCGGGGCGGCGGCGTGCCTCGGCGCGTGCGCCCGCCCGCCGTCACCGCATCAGCATTCGACGATATTCACCGCCAGCCCGCCGCGCGACGTTTCCTTGTACTTCGTCTTCATGTCGGCGCCGGTCTCGCGCATCGTCTTGATCACCGAGTCGAGCGACACGTAGTGCGAGCCGTCGCCGCGCAGCGCCATGCGTGCCGCGTTGACGGCCTTCACCGATGCCATCGCGTTGCGCTCGATGCACGGGATCTGTACCATCCCGCCGACCGGGTCGCAGGTGAGGCCGAGGTTGTGCTCCATCCCGATCTCGGCCGCGTTCTCGACCTGGCGCGGCGAGCCGCCGAGCACGGCCGCGAGCGCGCCGGCCGCCATCGAGCAGGCGACGCCCACTTCGCCCTGGCAACCCACTTCCGCACCCGAAATCGACGCGTTGAGTTTGTACAGAATGCCGATCGCGGCGGCGGTCAGCAGGAAGTCGATCACGCCCTGTTCGTTCGCACCCGGCGTGAAGCGCGTGTAGTAGTGCAGCACGGCCGGGATGATGCCGGCCGCGCCGTTGGTCGGCGCGGTGACGACGCGGCCGCCGGCCGCGTTTTCCTCGTTGACGGCGATCGCATACAGGTTGATCCAGTCGATCATCGACAGCGGATCCTGCAGCGCGCGCTCCGGGCTGCCCGTCAGCGTGCGGTACAGCTGCGGCGCGCGGCGCTTGACCTGGAAAGGGCCGGGCAGGTTGCCGTCGGCGTCGGGGTTGCCGATCCCGCAGCCGCGCGACACGCACGACTGCATCACGGCCCAGATCTTCAGCAGCCCGTCGCGCGTCTCTTCCTCGGTGTGCCACGCGCGCTCGTTTTCCCACATCAGCTGCGCGATCGACTTGCCGGTCGACTCGGTCAGCGCGAGCAGCTCGGCGCCGGTGCGGAACGGATGCGTCATCTGCTCGGCCGCGCTCAGCACCTTCGTGTTCGGCGCGCCGGCCGTCACGACGAAGCCGCCGCCGACCGACAGGTACGTGCGCTCGACCAGCACCTCACCGTTCGCGTCGGACGCGCGCAGCTTCATGCCGTTCGGGTGCTCGGGCAGCGCCTGGCGGTAGAACGCGATGTTCTCCTTCAGCACGAACGGCACCGGATGCGTGCCGAGCAGCGCGAGCTTCTTCGACGTGCGGACGTCCTCCAGACGCGCGTCGATCGTGTCGGGATCGACGGTATCGGGCGCGTCGCCGAGCAGCCCGAGCATCACGCCGCGATCGGTGCCGTGGCCCTTGCCGGTGGCGCCGAGCGAGCCGTACAGCTCGACCTTCACGTGGGCCGTCGCGTCGAGCAGCCCGTCGCGCTCGAGGCCCTGGACGAACATCAGCGCCGCGCGCATCGGTCCGACCGTATGCGAACTGGACGGGCCGATGCCGATCTTGAAGAGGTCAAACACGCTGACTGCCATTTCGATTCCTGCCTTGCTTTGAGAATAGTGCTAACGCGCCTGCAATGGCAGGCACGCGGCGAGCCATGCGGGCGGCATGGGGGAGAGCTGCCGCGCGACGCGGGCATAACGCCCGTCGAGCCGCGCGGCCAGATGAAAGAGTTCAGTGGCGTTTTTCGGGTCCCACTGCCCCGTGTAGCCCGGCAAGCCGGCTTCGCGGCGCTTCGCGTCGAACGGCACCGGCGAATTCACGAATTCCTCGTGCGTCTTCTCGCCGAGCGCGTACGGCACGAGCCAGTCGAGCGCGGCCGCGAGCGTCGCGCCGTTCGCGCCGCGCTCGCGCAGCCAGTTGCGGTTGAAGCGGCGCGCGGCGAGCGCGGCCGTCACCAGCGGCTGCAGGTCGTACACCGCGTAGTGCAGCGCGTCGCGCTCCTCGAAATCCCAGGTCTTGCCGTCCGGGCCGATGTTGTCGGCGAGATGCTCGACGAACAGCCGCTGCGCGGCGTTCATCATCTTGCGGTCGCCGAGCGTGAACGCGGACAGCGCAATCAGCTTGATCCGGTGGCTTTGCCAGTTGTTGCGCCAGGTGCCGGTGAGCGGGCGCTTCTGCGCGTCGATCTGCGCGACGTAACCGGCGCCGAGCTTCGCGATGAACGCCGCCGTCGCGTTGCGGGTCTTCACCGGCAGCGCGCTCGCCGTCATGTCGTACGCGACGATCAGGCTGTCGAAGCGCGTCTCGTCGATCGGGTTGAAGCTCGGCTGGTAGGTCGCGACCCACGCGGACAGGAAGCGGTCGACGAGCTGCAGGTAACGCGGCGCATTGGTCACGCGCCACGCGAGCGCGGCGTCGCGCATCAGCTCCATGTCCTTCAGCGCGTCGGCGCTCTGGTCGTAGATGCCTTCGTGCGGCAGCGTGCCTTCGGTGTGCACGCGCGCCAACGCCTTCGGCTGCTCGCCGATACGCGCGTCGACGCTGCGGATCAGCGCCTGCACGCCCGGCTCGGCCTGCGTCGTCTCGCTCGCCTGCAACGCGGGCGCCGCGCAGAAATTCATCGCCGCGCGTGCGCTGCCCGGCGTGCCAAGGCCGGCGACGGCAAACGACAGCGACGCGACGAGCAGCGGCACGAAGCGGCGCGTGCGCGGCCGCTCGTGCGCTGCACCATGGCCCGGAAACATCGGACGCACCATGCGGAACTCCTTGATTGGCTGGATCGCGTGTGATGTTAGCCGGATTGGGGGGCAAGCGTGAATCGATCGGGCTGGCGGCGAACGCAAAAACCGCACGCAACCGGAGGTTGCGTGCGGTGTGGTCACGGCCGGACTCCGGTGCGCGACGGGCGTTATGCGTATTCCGACATCGGCACGCACGAGCAGAACAGGTTGCGGTCGCCGTAGGCGTTGTCCGCACGGCCGACCGGCGGCCAGTACTTGTTCGTGCCGAGCGATGCGACCGGGTACGCGGCCTGCTCGCGCGAGTACGCGTGCGGCCATTCGTTCGCGGTGACGACAGCTGCCGTGTGCGGCGCGTGACGCAGCGGGTTGTCCTCGCGATCGGCGCGGCCTTCCTCGACCGCACGGATTTCATCGCGGATCGCGATCATCGCGGCGATGAAACGGTCGAGTTCTTCCTGCGATTCCGATTCCGTCGGCTCGACCATCAGCGTGCCCGGCACCGGGAAGCTCATCGTCGGTGCGTGGAAGCCGTAGTCCATCAGGCGCTTCGCGACGTCGTCGACGCTGATGCCGCTGGTTTCCTTGAGCGGACGCAGGTCGAGAATGCACTCGTGCGCGACCAGCCCGCCCGGGCCCGAATACAGCACCGGGTAGTGCGGCGCGAGGCGCTTCGCGATGTAGTTCGCGTTGAGGATCGCGGTTTCGGTGGCGGCGGTCAGGTTCTTCGCGCCCATCATCGCGATGTACATCCACGAGATCGGCAGGATCGACGCCGAGCCGTACGGTGCGGCCGACACCGCGCCGATGCCGTCTTCCGCGCGCGCGTAGCCGGTCGAGCGCTGGTTCGGCAGGAACTTCGCGAGGTGCGCGCCGACCGCGACCGGGCCGACGCCCGGGCCGCCGCCGCCGTGCGGGATGCAGAAGGTCTTGTGCAGGTTCAGGTGCGACACGTCGCCGCCGAACTGGCCCGGCGCGGTCAGGCCGACCATCGCGTTCATGTTCGCGCCGTCGACGTACACCTGGCCGCCGTGCGCGTGCACGATCTCGCAGATCTCGCGGACGTTCTGCTCGAACACGCCGTGGGTCGACGGATACGTGATCATGATCGCCGCGAGGTCGTTCGCGTGCTGCTCGGCCTTCGCCTTCAGGTCGGCGATGTCGACGTTGCCCTGCGCGTCGCAGGCGACGACCACCACCTTCATGCCGGCCATGTGCGCGGACGCCGGGTTCGTACCGTGCGCGGATGCCGGGATCAGGCACACGTCGCGATGCGCTTCGCCGCGCGAAGCGTGGTACGCGTGGATGATCAGCAGGCCCGCGTACTCGCCCTGCGAGCCGGCATTCGGTTGCAGCGACACGGCCGCGTAGCCGGTGGCCGCGACCAGCATCTGCTCGAGCTGGTCGATCATCTCGCGGTAGCCGACGGTCTGCTCGGCCGGCGCGAACGGGTGGATCCGGCCGAATTCGGGCCACGTGACCGGCAGCATTTCCGACGTCGCGTTCAGCTTCATCGTGCACGAGCCGAGCGGGATCATCGAGCGGTCGAGCGCGAGATCCTTGTCCGACAGGCTGCGCAGGTAGCGCAGCATTTCGGTTTCGGAATGGTGGCGGTTGAACACGTGGTGCGTCAGGTACGCACTCGTGCGCTCGAGGCCGGCCGGCAGCGCGGCGACGCTGGCGAGGCTCGCGTCCAGCGCGTCGACGGTCGGCGCGGTGCCGCCCGCGGCCTGCGCGAACACGGCGAGGAGATCGGCGAGGTCGTCGCGGGTCGTCGTTTCATCGACCGACACGCCGACTTGCGTGTCGCTCACGCGGCGCAGGTTGATGCGCTTGGCCTTCGCGAATTCGTGAACCTGCGCGGTGCGCGCGCCGGTGTCGATCGTCAGCGTGTCGAAGAACGTGTCGTTGACGGTCGCGAAGCCGAGCTGCTTCACGCCGGCGGCGACGAGCGCCGCGATGCGGTTCACGCGCAGCGCGATCGTCTTCAGGCCGTGCGGGCCGTGGTAGACCGCGTACATGCTCGCCATGATCGCGAGCAGCGCCTGCGCGGTACACACGTTCGACGTCGCCTTCTCGCGGCGGATGTGCTGTTCGCGGGTCTGCAGCGCGAGACGCAGCGCGGGCTTGCCCTGCGCGTCGACGGTCACGCCGACGAGGCGGCCCGGCATCTGGCGCTTGAATTCGTCACGCACGGCCATGTAGGCGGCGTGCGGGCCGCCGAAGCCCATCGGCACGCCGAAGCGCTGCGTGTTGCCGACCGCGACGTCCGCGCCCCATTCGCCCGGCGGCGTCAGCACGGTCAGTGCGAGCAGGTCGGCCGCGACGACGACATGGCCGCCCGCCGCGTGGATCGCTTCGGTGAGCGCGCGGTAGTCGCGCACGTCGCCGTTGACGCCCGGGTACTGGAGCAGCACGCCGAACGCGTTGGCCTGCGCGGCGTCGGCCGCCGGGCCCGTCTTGACCTCGATGCCGATCGGCAGCGCGCGCGTGCGGATCACCTCGAGCGTCTGCGGCAGCACGTCGTCGGCGACGTAGAACACGTTCGACGCCGGCTTGCCGGTGCGCTGCAGCAGCGTCATCGCTTCGGCCGCGGCCGTTGCTTCGTCGAGCAGCGACGCGTTCGAGATCGCGAGGCCCGTGAGGTCGGCGACCATCTGCTGGAAGTTCAGGAGCGCCTCGAGGCGACCCTGGGAAATTTCGGGCTGGTACGGCGTGTAGGCCGTGTACCACGCCGGGTTTTCGAGCACGTTGCGCAGGATCACGGCCGGCGTGTGCGAGTCGTAATAGCCCTGGCCGATATACGAGCGGAACACCTGGTTCTTGTCCGCGAGGGCGCGCAGCGCGGCGAGGGCTTCGGCCTCGCTCTTCGGTTGCGCGAACGGGCCGAGCGGCAGCGTTTCGGCGCGGCGGATCGAGGCCGGGATCACGGCGTCGATCAGGGCGGCGCGCGACGCGAAGCCGAGCGTGTCGAGCATGGCCTGCTGGCTGGCGGCATCGGGGCCGATGTGGCGTTCGGCGAACGCGTCGTGCGTTTCGAGCGCGGCGAGCGAGAGGGGCGTGCGGTTCATCAGGCGGTCCGGGTGTTCGAGCTTCATGGCGTGACTCTGGTCCCGCGCGGCCCGGCTGGCCGGCCGCGCGGTTCGGGTAGGGAAAATTAGTCGATCAGCTTGCTGTAGGCGTCAGCGTCGATCAGCTTGTCGGTCGAGGCGCCGGCCGCGAGCTTGATCTTGAAGAGCCACGTGCCGTATGCGTCGCTGTTCACTTCTTCCGGCGAGTCGGCGGCTTCTTCGTTGATGGCGACGACTTCGCCGGACACCGGCGAGTAGATGTCGGATGCCGCCTTCACCGATTCGACGACGCCGACGGCGTCGCCCGCGTTCACCGACTTGCCGACTTGCGGCAGTTCGAGGAAGACGATGTCGCCGAGCGTGCTCTGCGCGTGATCGGTGATGCCGACCGTCAGCGTGCCGTCGGCTTCGGTGCGGATCCACTCGTGTTCGTCGGTGTACTTCAGATCGGCCGGGACGTTGCTCATCGGATGCTCCTGGATAAAAGGGTGTGTTCGTTATGCTGGCGCGCCGCCGGGGCGCGCCGGGTGTGGTTGCGCCGGGCGCCATTTCCCGGCTTCCCCGGGAGGCGGCCTCCCGGTCGCCTCTCGGTCGTTACGCAGCGAGGACCTTGCCGTTGCGCACGAACGGCAGTTTTACCACGCGCGCGGGAAGTTGCTTGTCTCGAATCTGCACATGAACGGTGTCGCCGACCTGGACGGCCGCCGGCACGCGCGCGAACGCGATCGATTCCTGCATCGACGGCGAGAACGTGCCGCTCGTGATCTCGCCTTCGCCGTGCGGCGTGACGACCTTCTGGTGCGCGCGCAGCACGCCGCCCGCCTTGCCGTTTTCCTTCTGCAGGATCAGGCCGACGAACGCAGCGCGCGAGCCGTCGCGCTCGAGCGCGGCGCGGCCGACGAACTCGCGCGGCGCCGACAGGTCGACCGTCCATGCGAGGCCCGCGTCGAGCGGGGACACGGTGTCGTCCATGTCCTGGCCATACAGGTTCATGCCGGCCTCGAGGCGCAGCGTGTCGCGCGCGCCGAGCCCGCAGGGGCGCACGCCGTTTTGCTGCAGCGCGGCCCACAGCGCTTCGACGTGCACGGCCGGGACGATCACTTCGAAGCCGTCTTCGCCGGTGTAGCCGGTGCGCGCGACGGTGAGATCGCCGAACGGCGTGCCGGCGACCTGCGCGGCGTTGAACGGCTTCAGTTCGCTGGTCGCGGCACGCGCGGCGGGCACCGTCGTCCAGACCTTTTCACGGGCGTTCGGGCCCTGCACGGCGACGATCGCGAAATCGCGGCGCGGCGCGATGGTCAGGCCGTAGCCGCCTTGTTCGTTGAGCTGGTTGAACCACGCGATGTCCTTCTCGGCCGTGCCGGCGTTGACGACGACGCGGAAGAAGTCTTCGGTGAAGTAATAGACGATCAGGTCGTCGACGACGCCGCCCTGCGGATTGAGCAGGCACGAGTAGAGCGCCTTGCCGGGGGTCTTGAGCTTGCCGACGTTGTTCGCGATCGCGTGTTCGAAGAACGCGCGCACGCGGCTGCCGGTGAAATCGACGACGCACATGTGCGATACGTCGAACATGCCGGCGTCGGTGCGCACGGCTTCGTGTTCTTCGATCTGCGAGCCGTAGTTGACGGGCATGTCCCAGCCGCCGAAGTCGACCATGCGGGCATTGAGCGCGCGGTGCGCGGCGTTGAGCGGGGTTTGATTCAGTGCAGTCATCGAGGCCTCAGGCAAGGCGCTTGCGCGCGGGTCAGAACGGCCATGTGCCGACCGCCGCGGCCTTGGGCCTGCGAGCGATGCGATACATGCCCCTCTGTCCTCGATACCTGAGAGATTGCGCCGCGGGCAAAGCCGGCGAACGCGCGCCCCTTCGGTGGGCAGCCTGCCCGCGCTGCAATCGCGCAGCGGGCTACTGCCGCTCTCCAGAGTGCGGGGAGTGCGGCCCGCGCGAAGCGCGGACGGGATTCCCCGACGCGGTCGGTCCTTTTGCCTGAGAGTTTGCGGGTGTGCCCCTTCGGCGGCGCGACCGGCGTTGCGAGTTGCTACGCGGTCACACGCTCTCCCGACGCGTGCGGGCGACTGTACGCGAGCGGGTGGGCATTGTCAATTTGAGCAAAAGAATGTCGCTTCGCGACAAGCGGCGGCGCGAGGGGCGCCGCCGCGTTTGCCGGCACCGGCCGGTCCCGGCAGGGCCGGTATTACTCGCCGATCGCGCGCGCGGCCGTGTCGAGTTCCTGGTTCAGCACGCGCTGCTCGTCGCCGGATAGGCCGCCGTTGTGCTGCGCCGACATGTCGTTCGCTTCCTGGCGGATCACGTCGAGCCGGTGGTGCAGCTGCGCGCCGTACGGCGGGGGATAGTAGCCGCCGTTGACGCGTGAGTCGATCCGGCGGTGCAGGTTGTCGATCCGGCCCTGGACCTCCAGCAGGCGATCGTTCGCGACGACCTGCGGATTTGGCCGCGGCGGGGGCGGAGGCGCCTGTCGGGCCGGCCGCTGCGGCTGCACGATACAGGCCGCGAGCGAGGAAACCAGGACGCAGCATGCCGCTGCGCGAATCAACCGTTGCATCACATTCTCCTGACGGTTTGGTGTCGGATCGACTTTTTGAGAAACGCATCAGACTGGGCGACCGATGACTTTCGTTCCCGCACCATTTGTAACGGAATGTTCGGGACCGTGCCGTCGCGGCGGCTGACGCGTGGCCGCTGCCGGGGACGGCACGGCGCGGCGCGGGGTAGCGGCCGAGGCCGGGACGGTGCCGACCCGGCCGGCGGTTAGACGATGCGGCGCACGAACGGCACCCGGCGGCCTTCGTGCTCGCTTTGCGCGGCGAGCTCGATGATCGTCATCACGTCGACGGCGTCCTGCGGCGTGATCGGGAACGGCGCGCCGTCGTGGACCGACGCGGCGAGCGCGCGGTAGAACTCCGCGTACTGGCCGTCGAGCGTGGGCACCGGCCGCTCGACCTCGACTTCGCCGTCGAGCACGCGCAGCACGCCGGGCGGGTTGCCGCCGCCGAACTCGACGTGGTCCGGCGTGAGGCCTGCCTTCAACTGATCTTCCTGCGTGTCGAGCCCGAACTTCTGGTAGCTGCCGCGCGTGCCGTGCAGCGTGAAGCGCGCGGGCTCGATCGCCGACAGCGCGCTCGCGTGCAGTGCGACGTCCTTGTCCGGATAGCCGAGCAGCAGGTGCACGAAATCGGGCGCCGTGCCGTTGTCGCGGCGCGTCTTGACCGTGGCGCTGACCGTTTCCGGCAGCCCGAACAGCGCGAGCGCCTGGTCGATCAGGTGCGGGCCGAGGTCGAGCAGCAGGCCGCCGCCGCGTGCGGGCTCCTCGCGCCAGCGTGTGCGCGGGGTCGGCCGGAAGCGGTCGAAGTGCGACGCGAAATACGTGAGCCGGCCGAGTTCACGGGATTCGACGATGCGCCGCACGGTGAGGAAGTCGCCGTCCCAGCGGCGGTTGTGGAACGGCGCGAACAGGCGGCTGCGCGCGTTCGCGAGCCGCGCGAGCGCGAGCGCTTCGTCGGCCGTGAGCGTGACGGGCTTGTCGACGACGACGTGGCGGCCGGCTTCGAGCACCTGGCGGGCGAGCGTGAAGTGCGTGTCGTTCGGCGTGGCGATCACCACGCAGTCGATGTCGTCGAGGCCGAGCAGCGTGTCGAGATCGGGGACGATGCGTGCGCCCGGGTATGCGGCGCGCGCGCGATCGGGCTGCCCCGTCGCGATCGCGGCGATCTCGGTGCGGCCGCTCGTGGCAATCACGGGCGCGTGGAACGTCGCGCCGGCGAAACCGAAACCCATCAAACCAATCCTGAGCAATGACGACATGGCAAATCCTTGGCTGCGTACGAAGGGCAAAGCGCTGCGGCCACCGGCCGCGCGGACGGCTATTGTGGCACGGCGGCACGCGCGCGAGCGGGCGTTGGCCGAACGGACAAGGAACCGCTGCGCGTGCGCACGACCTCGGCCGAATGGCCGGATCGCGCCCGCCAGCGCGCGAATCCGACACAATGGGGGCTGTTCCGGCGCGTGTCCCGCGTCGCCTGCTTGCCCCGTTACCGGATCGAAACCATGGGATATCCGCTCGCCACCGCCGCCCTGGTCCCGTTGCTGCTGATGCAGGGGCGTCGTGTCCGCCGCGTCACGCCGCGGCTCGCCGAGGCGGCCGGCCCGCGCGACGGCACGGCCGGCGACGGGCCGCCGCTGCGCGTGCTGGTGCTGGGCGATTCGGCTGCCGCGGGCGTCGGTGTCGCGTCGCAGCGCGACGCGCTGTCGGGGCAGCTCGCCCGCGCGCTTGCGGCATCGCACCGCGTGAGCTGGAAATTGCTGGCGCGCACGGGACTGACCGCCGAGGAACTCGTCGACTGGCTTGCCGCCGAGCCGGCGCAGCCGTTCGATGTGGCAGTGACGTCGCTCGGCGTGAACGACGTGACGGGCGGCGTGTCGCCGGCGCGCTGGCGCGCCGCGCAGGCGGCGCTCGTCGATCTGCTCGCCGTGCGATTCGGGGTCGCGCACGTGATCCTGTCGGCGGTGCCGCCGATCGAGCGCTTTCCGGCGCTGCCGCAGCCCCTTGCGTGGTATCTCGGCCTGCGCGCGAAGCGGCTCAACGCGACGCTCGCCGAGTGGGCCGCGACGCAATCGCGTTGTACGTTCCTGCGCGTCGCGCTGCCGCTCGAGCCGCACCTGATGGCGGCGGACGGCTTTCATCCCGGCGCGGCCGCGTGCGCCGCCTGGGCCGCACAGGCCGCCGACGCGCTCAGGCAGCGCCTGCGCGCGTAACGTTGCGCCGGGTGCGAACCGTCAGCGGGTGCGGTTCATCCGGATCACGCCGTCGGCGCCCGTCTCGAAGCTGACCTGCCGCGCGAACGACGGATGCTGCGCGACGAGTTCGTCGCCCATCGCGAACCACGTGTAGCCGAGCGTCTTCAGGTAGTCGAGCAGCGCGGCGCGCTTTTCCGAGAACCATTCGAGGTTCCAGGCCTCGAGCAGCAGCGGCGGAAAGCCGTGCCGTTCGAGGAAAGCCGTGCCGCCTTTCAGCACGTCGAGTTCGAGCCCTTCGACGTCGATCTTGATCAGCGCCGGCGACTTCGGGAAGTTGAGGGTGTCGAGCCGGGCGATCGGCACGTCGCTCGGCTGCTGGCTCGCGACGGTCTCGACCGAGTTGCGACGCAGGTTGAACTGCTCGTCGAGGGAGAAGCCGCCGATGTTGATCGAGCGCGAATAGTCGATCGCTGGCAGCGGGATGATGCCGTCCTGGTTGCCGATCGCGACGTTGAACGCGTGCACGTTCTCGAGCCGGTTCAGAAACACGTTGCCGCACAGCTGGTAATAGACGATGCGCTGCGGCTCGAACGCGTAGACCATGCCGCCCTGCGCGGCGATGCTCTTGGCGACCGGCACCGCGTACGCGCCGAGGTTCGCGCCGATGTCGAGGACCAGCGGCGCCTCCTCGTTCGCGTAGAACATCTGGCTGATGGTCAGCAGCGATGCGTCCCACGAGCCGTTGTAATAGAGGTTCGCCGAAATCGCGTCCCGGGTTGCGAACAGCAGGTAATCGGCGTTGTCGGTCTTGACGAGGTTGACTCTGGGTAGCATGGCGCGAGGTGTCAGGGTTGTCGGGCGAAGAGGGCGGCGTGCGTGCATGGCGCTGCGATGCGCCGGTGCCGGCCGCCGCGTGTCAGGCCAGGTAGTTCGACCACTTCTGGTGTTCGCGGTAGTACTGTTCCTCCGCGTCCGTCAGGCCGGTCTCCTTGTACCAGGGCACGTGCTTGCAGGTGTAGCGGCCCGCGAACCGGACGCCGCAGAGATGCGATTCGCGGCGGAAGTAGCGCTTGTTGTAGACGGCGAACGTGGTATCGATCGGCGCGTTGTAGATCGGGTCGCCGCCCGCCGTGCTGCCGATCTGGTGGCGCCAGAAGTTCGCCTCCCATTCGAGCGTCGTGTATTGGCGGTCGCCGCAGAAGAGCGTCGTTTCCTTCATCAGCTCGGGTTGCGAGATGTCGAGCGCGAAGCCGGCCTTGCCGGTCTGGAACGCTTCGGTCGCATCGATCAGTTCGAACAGAAATTCGGGCGGCAGCGCGTCGTTCAGTTCGAGGTCCGGATCGGTGACGCAGAAGAGCTCCGGCAGGCGCGCGTAGTTCGCGTCCGACAGGAACAGGTCGCGCGGGCCCGCGTTGCGATCGAGGCGCACGACGGTCACGTCGTCCTGCACGCTTTCCAGGAACGCGAGCATGTCCGGCGCGCTCGACGCGTTGTCGACGATCACGATGTTGCGCAGGCCGCGCGCCTTCAGCTGGGCCACCATCCGGCGCGTATAGGTCGGATTGTTGAAGGTCGGGATCAGCACCGGCACCGTGGCGACCAGGCCGCCCGCGAAATGCCGGAACTGACGGCTGCCCGGCAGCGTCGTGCAGAGCGTCGCGTTCGGCACCAGGGGCATCGCGACGGGCTGCGGCGCCGGCGCGGATTGCATCACATGCGCCTCGAGGTCGGCGAGGTCCTGCCGCGTGTCGGCGTCGTCGGGCATCAGCGCGGCGGCCTTGCGCATCGGCGCGAGTGCCTCCGCGTGACGCTCCTGCTGAACCAGCGTGACGGCCAGCGCCCGCCAGCCGAGCCCGATGTCGGGCATCCATTCGGTCAGCTGGGTCGCGATGCCTTCGGCCTGCGCGAATTGCCGCTTGTCGAGCAGCGCCGCGAGCGTATTCATGAATTCGGAGAGGACGGCCGCCAGCTCGTCGGCGGAGGCCGACGGCGCATCGGCTGCCGCGAGTTCGAGCGACAACGCGTCGATGCCGTGCGTGCGGGCCTGCGCGACCAGCGCGCGCGCCGCATCCATCTGGTTGTCGCGCGTCAGCGCGTCGATGCACGCGATCCAGTAGCGCCGCTGCGACGGCTCGGTCGCCACCGCGGCCCGGAAGTGCCGCAGCGCGGCGTCGCGCCGGTCGAGCTGTTCGAGCACCGTCGCGAGGCGGAGGTGAGAATCGGCATGTTCGGGATGCGCTTGCAGGATCTGGCGGTAGGCCTGCTCCGCGTCCTGAAGCGAGCCGGCGGCGTGAAGCGCGGCTGCGTGGGCCAGCTCGGCCTCGGAAACGGGGGCGGCGATGACGGTGTCATTCATGGCGGCGGAAGTCGATGACGGCGAATGAAGGGGCGGCGGCGCGTACTCGCCGACGTTTCGCGTATCTTGCCGCCGGGGGCCGCGCGGTCATGGATCAAACAGAGGGGAGATTTGCTGCCTGTTCGGATGTTCGGCGCGCGTCCACCGGCGCGTCCACCGGCGCGGGCAGCGCGCGGAAAGCGCGCGGGGAAAGGGGGCAGGAAAAGGGCGCAGAAAAAGGGGCGCGAAGCCCGCCGGTGTCGCGCGTCGCCACCCGGCGGTATCGTCATCCGCCGGCCGCCGCCGACGTGTTAACATGCGCGTCCTGCCCCGCGTGTCCGCCTGCATTCCAGGCCTGCCGCGCGCGGCATCCTCCCGGCGTTCCGCCGTCAACCGCAACATCATCCGTCATCATGTCCGCAGGCCTCAACCCCGCTCAGAACGAAGCGGTGCGCTACCTCGACGGTCCCTGCCTCGTGCTCGCCGGCGCGGGCAGCGGCAAGACCCGCGTGATCACGCAGAAGATCGCGCACCTGATCGAAGCGAAAGGTTTCGAGCCGCGCCACATCGCGGCCGTCACGTTCACGAACAAGGCCGCGGCCGAGATGCGCGAGCGCGTGTCGAAGCTGCTGGAGGGCAAGACGCTCACCACGCCCGGCAAGGAAGGCCGCAAGGTGCCCGTCAACCAGCTCACCGTGTGCACGTTCCACTCGCTCGGCGTGCAGATCCTGCGCCAGGAGGCCGAGCACGTCGGCCTGAAGCCGCAGTTCTCGATCATGGATTCGGACGACTGCTTCGGGATGATCCAGGAGCAGATCGGCACCACCGACAAGGGCCTGATCCGCAAGATCCAGAGCACGATCTCGCTGTGGAAGAACGGCCTGATCATGCCCGATGAAGCGATGGCGATCGCGGCCAACGAGGACGAGCACCAGGCCGCGCTGGTCTACCGCAACTACGTCGCGACGCTGCACGCGTATCAGGCGGTCGACTTCGACGACCTGATCCGCCTGCCCGCCGAGCTGTTCGCGAAGAACGAGCAGGTGCGCGACCGCTGGCAGAACAAGCTGCGCTACCTGCTGATCGACGAATACCAGGACACCAACGCGTGCCAGTACGAGCTGCTCAAGCTGCTCGCCGGCCCGCGCGCCGCGTTCACGGCGGTGGGCGACGACGACCAGGCGATCTACGGCTGGCGTGGCGCGACGCTCGAGAACCTCGCGCAGCTCGGCAAGGATTTCCCGAAGCTGCACGTGATCAAGCTCGAGCAGAACTACCGGTCGACGGTGCGCATCCTGACCGCCGCGAACAACGTGATCGCGAACAACCCGAAGCTGTTCGAGAAGAAGCTGTGGTCCGAGCACGGGATGGGCGACTCGATCACCGTCACGCCGTGCAACGACGAGGAACACGAAGCCGAATCGGTCGTGTTCCGGCTGTCCGCGCACAAGTTCGAGCGGCGCACGCAGTTCCGCGACTACGCGATCCTGTATCGCGGCAACTTCCAGGCGCGCATCTTCGAGCAGGTGCTGCGGCGTGAGCGGATCCCGTACGTGCTGTCGGGCGGCCAGTCGTTCTTCGACAAGGCCGAGATCAAGGACCTGTGCGCGTACCTGCGCCTGATCGCGAACGCCGACGACGATCCCGCGTTCATCCGCGCGGTCACGACGCCGCGCCGCGGGATCGGCAACACGACGCTGGAAGCGCTCGGCTCGTTTGCGGGCCAGGCGAAGGTGTCGCTGTTCGAGGCCGTGTACATGGGCGGGATCGAGGCGCGGCTGTCCGCGCGCCAGGTCGAGCCGCTCAGGATGTTCTGCGACTTCATCCAGCGCCTGACCGATCGCGCGGACAAGGAGCCCGCGACCGTCGTGCTCGACGACATGATGGAGGCCATCCACTACGAGGCCTATCTGTACGACGCGTTCGACGAGCGGCAGGCGCAGTCGAAGTGGCAGAACGTGCTCGAATTCCTCGAATGGCTGAAGCGCAAGGGCACCAAGCCCGAGACGGAAGCCGTCGACGGCGAGGCGGACGGGTTCCACAACGCCGACGGGCTGGCGGACACCGGCAAGAACCTGCTCGGCCTGATCCAGACCGTCGCGCTGATGTCGATGCTCGAAGGCAAGGACGAGGATCCGGACGCGGTGCGGCTGTCGACCGTCCATGCGTCGAAGGGGCTCGAGTATCCGCACGTGTTCCTGGTCGGCGTCGAGGAGGGGATCATGCCGCATCGCGGCGGCAGCGAGGACGACGGCCCCATCGACAACGAGCGGATCGAGGAAGAGCGCCGGCTGATGTACGTCGCGATCACGCGCGCGCAGCGCAGCCTGCATCTGAACTGGTGCAAGAAGCGCAAGCGGGCGCGCGAGACGGTCGTGTGCGAGCCGTCGCGCTTCATCCCCGAGATGGGCCTCGACGAAGCGCCGCCGCCGACGCCGGAGGAAGCCCCGATGACACCGAAGGACCGGCTCGCGAGCCTGAAGGCGCTGTTGCAGAAGTGACGTGCGAGAGGCGGCCGGCGCTGCCGTCCCGACAAAGGAAAACCCCCGCGATGCGCGTGCGCCGCGGGGGTTTTTTCTGGCCGGCAGACGTTACTTCGACGCGTTGACCATGTAGTCGACGGCCGCCTTCACGTCGGCGTCGGACGCGCTCGACCCGCCCTTCGGCGGCATCGCGCCCTTGCCGTGCAGCGCGTAGTTGTAGACGGTATCCATCGAGTCCTTCAGGCGCGGCGCCCAGTCTTCCTTGCTGCCGAACTTCGGCGCGCCGAGCACGCCGGCCGCATGGCATGCCTGGCAGACCTGCGTGTACAGCGCCTTGCCGGCCGATGCGGCGTCGGCGCTGGTCGGCGCAGCCGCGGGCTTTTCGCCGGCCTTCGGAATCGCGGCGATCGCGGCCATTGCTGCCGCGGCCTGCGCGTTCGACGCATCCGCGCCCGACGCGCCTGCCGCACCCGCCGCGCCGCTCGCCGTCGGCGCTGCATTGGCGGCCGGGGCAGCCGGCTCGGGGAAGTTCGCGCCGTCGTTGTTCGCCATGTAGACGATCGCGCGCGCGATTTCATAGTCGCTGACGTCGTCGGGATTCGTGCCGCCACGCGGCGGCATCGCGCCCTTGCCCGACAGCGCCGTCTTCAGCAGCGTGTCGAAGCCCTGCGAGATGCGCGGCGCCCAGTCATCCTTGTTGCCGAACTTCGGCGCGCCGGCGGCGCCCGTGCCGTGACAGGTCACGCACACGGCCTTGTAGACTTCCTCGCCGGTCTTGTACGTGCGGGGCGCGTTGGCGTCCTTCACGTCGACTTTCGCGAGCGGTGCGATCCGCGCGGCGACCTGTTCGTCCGATAGCGCGTCCGTGCCGGCGCCCGAGCGGAACGCATGGTTGGCATAGGTGGCAAACAGGACGATCAGGGCGATCGGAATCGCGAATGATGCGATGACGACGGCAATCAGCTGCCCGGGGGTTTTGACGGGAGATTCGTGGGGTGCTTCGCTCATGCTTGCCTCGTCTCCGTGAATAGGAATTGTGAGCGCGGTGCAACGGCAAAATGGCAGTCCAATGAAGCACGGACGATTATAGACGGAACGTTTACATCACGGCGAGCGGTGCGAAGGCGCGTGTTTACCCGCACGAATGGGGGCCTGACGGGGATTCTGCAGGCAAGGTGGACGCTTCATGGGAAACCGGGTATCCTTGCCGTCTTGCCAATGGTGGGCGGCCGGTTTATTGGGGTCGTTTCACTGTCACATGCGCCCGTAGCTCAATGGATAGAGTACTGCCCTCCGAAGGCAGGGGTTGCTGGTTCGATCCCAGCCGGGCGCGCCAAACAGCCTGATTCCAGGCACTGAATTCCCGATCCGTTTTCCGAATTCGCTGAAGCGTCGCACCGCATCGCGCATGCGGTCGAGTCTGCGAGGTTTTCCCGCCCGTTTCGCCGTAACTCCGTGATGCGAGGCGCCCCCTCGCAACTTCAATCCCAGCCCGTCGATCACAGCGGCCGCCAGCGCAATGCGCCCGAGCGCTGAAACGATCCGATCCGGGTCTCGCCACCGCCCCGTCGCGCGATGCGACGAATTGCGGGTGTTTTGCTCGACTGATCGTCCCTTCGAAACACAGCGAACGTCGCGACAATATCCGCGAGTTTCCTGCCGTCGGCGCCGACGCGCCGGCATGTTCGCGCCCGCCTTTCATGCGACCCGGCGCGCTCGGCCTGATGGCGGGGGCGCCGGCTGTCGCGCGCCGAAAGCGCCGTCCCGGCATCGTTCGGGCCAGTCGCCCCGGGGCGGCCGGTTCGTCATCCATGCCTATCGCACACCCAGCACACCCAGCGGACCCAGCGGAAGCCCGGCCTATGAACGAAAATCTCCTCGAACGCGGACACCCGTCCGGCGGCGTACGTGAACCGTCCGACGGACTGTCCGGCGCGGACACGCCGGTCGAGGCGCTGCTGGCGTGCGCGCTGGAACATTACGACGCGGGCCGGCTCGACGCTGCCGAGGATCTGTGCCGGCAGGTGCGGCAGCGCGAGCCCGAGCGGGCCGAGGCGCTGCACGTTCACGGGCTGGTCGCGTTTCGCCGCGGGGACTTCGACGGGGCCGTCGCGGCGATCGCGGACGCGATCCGGCGCGATCCGCAGGCACGCTATTACTACAACCTGGGCACCGTGATGGCCGCGCACAACCGGCCCGCGGCGGCGGCCGAGTGCTTCCGGCAGGCGCTCGCGCTGCAACCGGACGATGCGGACGCGTACAACAACCTCGGCAACGCGTTGCGAACGCTGAAGGATTGCGAAGGCGCGGTGGAGGCGCTGGGCACGGCGATCCGGCTGCGGCCCGACCATGCGCAGGCCTACAACAATCTCGCGAACGCGATGCTCGATGCGGGCGAACTGGAGGCCGCGCTTGAAGGCTACCGCGCCGCGATCGCGTTGCGGCCGGATCTTCTCGAGCCGCACGACAACCTGCTGTTCGCGTTGAATTACAGCGCGGCCGCCGCACCGCACGTTCATTTCGATGCCGCGCGGCGCTACGGCGCGCAGGCCGCCGCGCGAGCGGTGCCGTACCGGTCGTGGCCGACGGCCGACGGCGCGAGACCGCTGCGGGTCGGCGTCGTATCGGGCGACCTGAAGCATCACCCGGTCGGCTATTTCCTCGAAAGCGTGCTGCGCGCGACCGATCGCACGCGCGTCGTGTTCGTCGCGTATCCGACCCGCGATGTCGAGGACGACCTGACCCAGCGGCTGCGCCCGCTGTTCGCGGGCTGGACGAGTCTCGCCGCGCTGAGCGACGAGGCCGCGGCCCGGCGCATTCGCGACGATGCGATCGACATCCTGGTCGACGCGGCGGGCCACACGATCTTCAACCGGCTCGCGCTGTTCGCGTGGAAGCCGGCGCCGGTGCAGGTTTCGTGGATCGGTTATGTCGCGACCACCGGGCTGGACGCGATCGATTACGTGCTGGGCGATCGCCACGTGCTGCCGGCCGACGAGGAAGCGCATTTCGTCGAGCGTCCGTGGCGCCTGCCCGACAGCTATCTGTGCTACACGCCGCCGCGCGACGCGATCGTGCCGGGCCCGCTGCCGCAACTGGCCGGCGGCGCGGTGACGTTCGGTTATTTCGGCAAGCTCGGCAAGATGAGCGACGCGGTCGTGCGCGTCTGGTCGCGGGTGCTCGCGGCTGTGCCGCGATCGCGGCTGCTGCTCAAGGCGAGCGAGCTGGCCGGCGCGTATGCGGTGCGCCGCACGCGCGAGCGGTTCGCGCAGCACGGCATCGATCCGTCGCGGCTGCTGCTCGAGCCGAATGCGCCGCGCGGGGAATACCTGGCGTCGTACCGTCGCGTCGACATGATGCTGAGCCCGTTTCCGTATTCGGGCGGCACGACGACCGCCGATGCGTTGTGGATGGGCGTGCCCGTGCTCGGCATCCGGGGCGACCGGTTCGTCACGCACATCTGCGAAAGCCTGCTGCAGACGGTCGGCCTGGCCGACTGGGTCGCGCGCGACGAAGACGACTACGTCGAGAAGGCCGTGGCCTTCGCGACCGACCCGGCGCAACTGCGCCTGCTGCGGACCGGCCTGCGCATGCAGTTGATCGCATCGCCGCTGTGCAATGCGCCGCGCTTCGCGCGGCATCTCGAGGAGGCGTTCCACGGAATGTGGGCCCGTCGCGCGGGCCAGGCCGGCAACGTCGCCGGCCCGCACGACTCACGCATCGACTGAACCGCGCGCGAACGACGAAGCGACCACATGCAACAGACCACGGACATTCTCGGCGCCGCACTGGCGCATCACCAGGCGGGCCGGCTGGGCGACGCGAAGGCG